>PMLK01000089.1:17486-118436 GCA_003158875.1 Chloroflexota bacterium | reverse complement strand
TCCATGATGACGCCGCCTTTGAGCATCTGGGCAAGGCCTTTCTTAGTGGCCCAGGTGGAGATCTCGGCGGTCATTGGTGAAATCCAATCCTTGGCTTATGCGAGGAGATCGACTCACTGCCCTTGCGGCAGCAACCCTCCACCCGCGCTCGGATTATACCCGGGCCACTCGGGACCCCCGCCGGTCGGACGCCGCGAGGATCGTGCGCCGAACCACAGGCGCTTCGTGGCCAAGGTTACGCAAGCTGTACCGGACCGAAACCGCAGCTACGCCGGAGATACGGGAAAGGGTCCGGAGGGCCGCCCGCAACCCCGCAACACCGTGTCATCCTGGGCCGAATCGCCAAGGAGGGGCACTCTTGTTCACGTTCACCGACCAAGGCCTTGTCCAGATTCCAGGCTTCTGGGCGCTGCTACCGGCAATCCCGATCGCGCTCCTGATCTGGAGACGAGGTGTAGACCGGCGCCGAACGCTGATGCTGCTTCTCGCGCTGATCCACATCGATCTGGTTATCGCGCTGACGATCTTCCCGATTCCGGTCGGCGGGCAGGACTTCTACCGGCAGACACGTGGCCTTAGCGAAGACAACATCGTTCCGTTCACGACGATCTTTGCTCAGCTCATCAGTTCGATCCCCTTTCAACATCGCTCCCTGTTCGCCAGCCTTCACGCGCTCATGGAGCTGCTGGGGAACATGGTGGCGCTCGCCCCGCTCGCCATCTACGGACCAGCTTTGTGGCCCAGCCTGCGCAGCTGGCGCCGGTTCGCGATCATCGCGATCATGTTCAGCGCGGGCATCGAGTTGACGCAGCTCGCCGGCTCGCTGATCGAGGGCTTCACCTACCGCGTGACCGACATCGACGACGTCATCGTCAATTCGAGCGGCGCGGTTGCGGCATTCTTCATCTGGCGCGCGGCCGCGAGGCGCGGCTGGGTCGACCGCTGGTTGCGGCGGTGGCTCGATCCAGCGAGTGGCGCCGGCGGCCTGGGTGGCCCGAGCAGCGGCCCGGAATCGGCGTCGCCGGCCCTGATCCTGCCGGCAGTGGAGCAGCCCGACTAGAGTGTCCCCGTGGACCTCGATACGCTGACCGCACTCAACGCCGAAGTGGCCGCCTGCCGCCTGTGCCCCCGGCTGGTCTCGTGGCGCGAGGAAGCGGCGACGCGACCGCCGACCCGATTCTCCGGTCAACGCTACTGGGCCCGGCCGCTGCCCGGATTCGGCGATCCGGCGGCCCGTGTCCTGCTCGTCGGTCTCGCTCCGGCGGCGCACGGGGGCAATCGAACGGGCCGCATGTTCACCGGCGACCGATCCGGCGACTTCCTGTTCGCGGCTATGCGTCGCACCGGATTCGCGAACCAGCCCACGTCGACGGCGACGGACGACGGGCTGAAGCTCAACGGCGCCTACATTTCGGCCGTCGTGCGCTGCGCTCCACCGGATAACAAGCCGACGCCACGAGAGCGCAGCATGTGCCTGCCGTTCCTCGCCCGCGAACTGAAGCTGCTGACCGAGCTACGCGTCCTGATCGCACTCGGCGGATTTGCCTGGGATGGGATTCTTCGCGCCGGCGGCAGCCTGGGATTTGCCCCCGACGCGAGGCCGGCGTCGTTCGCTCATCTCGCGCACCTTCGCCTGGGCCCGTTCGACGTTCTCGGCTCGTACCACCCAAGCCAGCAGAACACGTTTACGGGCCGCCTCACGCCGCCGATGCTGGACGAGGTACTTGTTCGGGCCCGCGAGCTGGCGGACGGCCTATGATGCGTAGACCATGAGCGAAGCGCGGATTCTGCTCGTCGATGACGATGGGGCGCATCTCGACGTGCTGGCGGAACGGCTGAGCGACGACGGCTTCGATGTGGCGAAGGCGTCCAGCGGGGCCGCGGCCCTGGAGCGTCTGGATGAAGCCTGGCCAGACCTGGCGATCATCGACCTGATGATGCCCGAGATGGACGGCCAGACCCTGGCGGGGCGCATCAAGAGCCGGGCGGATATCCCGATCCTGGTCCTCTCGGCGGTCGCGGCGGCCGACAGCAAGGCAGACCTGATCGCCCACTTCGCCGAGGACTACGTCACCAAGNNTACGACTACGCCGAGCTGGTCGCCCGGATCCGGCGCGTGCTTCGTCGCCTGCAAGACCAGATCCCCGTCGAAGAGCTGGCGCTCGGCGACATCACCCTGATTCCGCGCAAGCGGGAGGCCATCGTCCGCGGCCGGCACGTGTCCCTATCGCCCACCGAATCCAGATTCCTGGCGACACTCGCGGCCGGCATGCCCAAGGCCGTTTCGACCGATCAGCTACTCCACAAGGTCTGGGCGGATTCGGACGCCGTGGACCCGGCCTACGTCTGGGTCACGGTGCGCCGGCTTCGGCAGAAGCTCGAATTCGACGCCAACGATCCTCATCATCTGATAACGGATCCGTCCGGCGGCTACCGATTGGCGGCCTGGGAATTGCGTCGCGAGCTCGGGAAGCGGAAGCCGTGACGTCCTTTGGCTACCCTGCGAGGCAGGACTGAGGCAGGACGATGCGCGAGGGAACGGCAGCAATTGGTACCGTAGTGGACCAAAAGCACCGAAACCACTGGTGAGAGGTCCCCTGCGGCCGTCTCGGTTATGGTGTCTGCAAGGAGCGGCCGGTAGTCTCAGACGCCTGGGATCAGCTCACAGCCAAGGACTTTGGGAGTGGGATATGAGATCACGCAGAACTACAGCGAGGCGCCGCCGCTCACGCGGTCAGGCGCTCGTGGAGTTCTCGCTCATCATCCCGATCTTCATGACCCTGGTCGTCGCAATCGGCGAGTTCTCGTTCTTGCTAGTGGTGAAAGTCGGCACCACGGACGCGGCTCAGGATGCGGTCCAATACGCATCCGAGTTGGGCCAGACGGCCAACGCGGACTTCTACATCCTTCAGCTGGTCGAGAAGGACATGAGTGCGCCAATAGACCGGAACCAGATCCAGTCCGTCTCCATATTCCAGACAGACCTGACCGGAGCCAACAAAGGCGCCGATACATATACGAGAAACGGATCCTGGACGCTGAACACCGTGACGATCCCCTACCAGCTCTCAGGTGCCAAGGGCTACACGGAGACGAGTCGGTGCAACACCGTGGACACCAGCGTCTGCGGCGGCGTGCAGTGGATCGGCGTCACGATCACCTACAAATACTCATGGGTCACTCCGCTGCCGAACCTGGTTGGCCTGGGATCCTCTCCGCCAACGTTCGTGCAGACCAGCACCAGCCGTCTGGAGCCGATCCAATGAAGCTGCGCCGCTTCCGGTCCAAGCGCGGTCAATCTCTGGTCGAGTTCGCGATAATCCTTCCGGTGATGATGTTCCTCATCTTGGGCATGCTCGAGATGGGCTTCGCGATCAATCACAACACCTCGATCGTGACCGCGACTCGCCAGGGAGCGCGGGTTGGCTCGGAACTCGTCGACGGCGTCGACCGAAGCGGAACTCACCTGGAATCCGTAGCTTCGGACAGCGTGGATCCTCAGATCATCGCCGCCGTTGAAGGCGTCTTGATCTCGGTCGGCTCGCCGGTGAACATCTCGCAGGTTCAGAAGATCGAGATCTTCCTTACGACAAATGGATCGATGTCTGCAACGGTCAACACCTGGATCCCAGCGCCGGGCCACACCGGGCCGCAGGTTCCGGGCACGTCGCCCGCCCAATACCTTGACTTCAAGCCCCAGGCGGGTGGCACCTGGAACACATGGCAGCGCAATGGTGCGGCTCCGGCCCAGCAGATCGGCGTCCGGATTACCTACACGTACAAGTTCATTACGCCCCTGGGAGCCATTCTCACAGCCTTCAGCAGCGGCCAAATCACCATGGTCGATCAAACAGTTATGGCAATGGAGCCACCGACCCCATGAGCTTGCCCAAGATCCGCATCCCCATCGGCACCGGCGCGGACCCGATAGACGTGGGCGTCAAAGAGGCGGGCCAGATCATCGTCATCTTCGCCCTGATGCTCACGGTGCTGATCGGTCTCGTTGGAATTGCCATCGACGTGACATATGCATGGCGCAACGGCCTGCAGATTCAGCGCGCGGCTGATGCCGCGGCCATGGCCGGCGTCGTGTACATGCCCGGCGATCTGACGACCGCCACGTCGCGTGCGGATGCCGTCGCGACGTCAAACGGCTACACGAGCGGCTCCGGCCTCACGGTTGCCGTGTCCCCAAACCCGACGGACAATCGCCAGCTGGACGTAACCATCACTGCACCGGTTCAGACCTTCTTCGTCAGGCTTTTCGGGATCAACCAGTGGACCGTGTCTCGATCGGCCCGGGCGGCCTACATCATGCCCGTCCCCATGGGAAGTCCCCTGAGCTACATGGGCGTGGGGTGCCTGGTCCAATCCGGCGTCACCGCGCCGGCATGCAACTCGGCGGGGACCGGCGATAGCGGCGTTACGACGGCCGGTACCTCCGGTGGGACCAAGCTCTCAAGCCTGGGCGCATGGGGAGCAGTCATCACGAAAGGCGGGAACCAGGAGAACGGCGACGCTTACTCGCCCGCGAACAACACTCCTGCTACCACCTGGACGGTCGACATGAACAACAACGTTTCCTATGACCCCAACGGCTATTACTACACGGCCGTGCTTCCAGCGGGCGGTAGTGTCCAGATATTCGATCCGGGATTCTGCGAGAACAAAGTCAACGGTTCTACGTACTACGGCACGGGCGACCACTGGATCGCCCAGGTCAACAGCACGTATAACGCGGTGTCGACTTACTACACGCTCCTGGACACCCACAACGTTCCACTCAACAAGAACGGCTGGACGATAGTTCCAGGCACGTTCTCAGGCTCCACCTTCGAGAATCAGAAGGGGACGGACGGAGGGGCAAACGGCAGCGGGGCATGCGATGCCTATCACAACAAGTGGTGGACGCTGGCGAGCGGCCTGGCAGCCGGAACCTACGAGGTCGAGGTCTCCACAACCAAGCCCACCGACTCAACCGAGAACGCAGACGTCAACGCGGAAAACATGTTCGCCATCATGGTGACCGGCGGCGGCTCCCCCACCGTCTACGGCTACGACAAGATGGCCGTCTACAACAACCTGTCCGGAAACGGCGTTCTCCAGCAGTTCTACCTGGCCAAGGTGGATCGGGAGACGGGCGCCGGCAAGACCCTGACCATCGACCTCTTCGACGTCGGCGACTCCACAGCTGGCTTCATCCAGATACTCAGCCCGGACGCAGGTACCTTGAACCCGACTAGCCCTACGGTGGTCAGCAACTTCAGCTACACGACGTATAACTACAACACCGCCGGCGTGCGCGTGAACAACGGCAACTGCGCCTCTGGGAATTCGGACACGTGCTCCGGCTCAAACCGGTCGATGATAACGGTCGCGAAGACGGTCAGCGGAAGCACCAAGAGCAGCTTCAACAACACCTGGATCGAGATTACGATCCCATTGCCCAGTAGCTACGGCTCGGCCGGCGGCACCGCTCCCATCGTCGCCTCAGGAACGCCGGACCCCGGACTCTGGCAAGGCGGTTGGTGGCAGGTTCAGTACAACGTCAGCGGCGGCAACGACACCACCACCTGGTCCGTGAACGTGAATGGCAACCCGGTCCACCTCGTGCCGATCAACTAATCTTCCTAGGCCAATAACGAAAAGGCCCCGACCAGACGGGGCCTTTTCACATTCCTCCGCCGATGCACGCCGTGGAGGCCATTTGAGTCGGGCGCGCGCCCATCCTCTGCTACGATGCAGTTATGGACGGCGTGGTCCTTGTACTCAATCAGAACTACGAGCCACTCAACGTGTGCAACCTGCCACGTGCCTTTCGAATGGTGTTCGGCGAGAGGGCCGAAGTGCTCGAGTACGACCACCAGTCGATCCGGACGCCGCGGGCGGAATACCGCGCGCCGGCTGTGATCCGGCTCCAGCACCAGATCCACCGGCCGCGGCCACGCGTCAAGCTGACGCGCCGCGAGGTCTTCGCCCGAGACGGCCACACGTGCCAGTACTGTGGCCGCAAGGGCGTTGAGCTCACCCTGGACCACGTCGTGCCGCGTCACCGTGGCGGGTCCGACACGTGGGACAACCTCGTCACCGCCTGCAAGGCCTGCAACCACCGCAAGGGCAGCAAGCTGCTCGATGAGGCACGGCTGAGGCTTGCCCGACGGCCGTTCGAGCCACGCTGCGACGTCTACTCGGTCTTCACTCCGTACCTGCGCGACGATCGCAACGAGAGCTGGCGCTCTTACCTCTTCCTTGGCCACTGAGGCGGGCTCGCCCGGAAGACCGGCCATCCCCGAAGCGGTCGCGGATCTGCTCGCGGCCCTCAATGCAGCCGGCCATTCCGCGTACATAGTCGGGGGCTGCCTGCGCGACTCCTTGATGGGCCGCGCGCCCGCGGATTGGGACCTGACGACGGACGCGCGTCCGGACCGTATCCAGTCCATTTTCCCCAGGTCTCTTTACGAGAATCGGTTCGGTACGGTCGTCGTCAGACACCGCGGCACCCAATACGAGATCACCACCTTCCGCCGCGACGCCACTTACTCTGACCACCGCCACCCGGACGCCATCGAGTTCGGGCAGTCGATCGAGGAGGATCTGGCGCGCCGCGACTTCACAGTCAACGCCATGGCCTGGGGCGCGCACTCGGTCAATGACGCCTCAGGCGTTTCGGGGGGGGCCGTTTCGGGCGGCGTGCCGGGGGTTGCGAGCGTCCCCAACGACGCGCGCCTGGTTGACCCTCACGACGGCCGGGGCGATCTGGAGCGGCATCTGCTGCGTGCCGTCGGCGATCCGGATCGACGCTTCAACGAGGACGCCCTGCGAATGATTCGGGCCGTCCGGCTGGCCGCGACGCTTCAGTTCGACGTGGAATCTGAGACGCTGGCCTCGATCGCCCGCAACGCTCCACTGGCCGCACATCTGTCGGGCGAGAGAATTTGCTCCGAGCTGCTCAAGCTTCTCGCCGCCGAACGGCCCTCGATCGGGCTCCGGCTGATGGCCGAAACGGGGCTTCTGGCGGTGATCGCCCCCGATCTGGATCGCCAGCGCGGCATCCCCCAGAACAAGATCGCCGGCGAGGATCTATGGGATCACACCATCCGCACCGTCGACGCCACCCCGAATCGGCCGGTCGTTCGACTTGCCGCACTGCTCCACGACGTCGGCAAGCCGGACACGATCTCCGACGGTCCGTTCCACGGCCACGAAGCCATCGGCGCAGCGATGGCCGCGAAATACCTGTCGGAACTCCACGCCCCTCGCGAGTTCCAGGAGAGTGTCGCCCACCTGGTACGACTCCACATGTTCAATTACGGTGCGGGCTGGAGTGATGCCGCCGTTCGCCGCTTCGTCCGTAAAGTCACTCCAGACGGCGTCGAGGACCTGCTGGCTCTTCGAGCCGCGGACAACAAGGGCAGCGGTCAACCGCCGGAAACGGGCGGGCTGCCGGAACTCGCGGCGCGCATCCGGACGGAACTCGCGAGTGGCTTCGTCCTGGGCCGCGGCCAGCTCGAGGTCGACGGCAACGACCTCATGGTGGACCTTGGCCTGCCTCGAGGTCCCATCCTGGGTAGCATTCTCGACTACCTGACCGAACGCGTTGTCTCGGAGCCGGCGCTGAACGTCAAGCCAGTTCTGCTCGATCTCGCCAGAGAGCGAATCCTCGAGCTCCAGTTGGTGGAGAATCGCGATCGATAGCCCCCGCGCGAGGCGACCTGGTGTTTGAACTCTTATTGCAGGCCGACAAAGCGCTGGCAGACGGCTTGCTCGACCAGGCGGAGCGAACCTACTGGCAGCTAATAGATCTCGATCCGTCGAACGCCATAGCGATGTCCGGATTAGCGCGAATCGCACTCGAACGCGGCGACGAGAAGGCCGCCCGCGACTTCGCCGACCGCGCTCTGGCTATCGACGGCGAGAGCATCGCGGCGCGGCGCGTCCTCGACACCGTCTCGAACAAGGGCAAAGGCGCAGCGGCGAAGTCGAACGACCTGCCGATCGCGGGCGCCGAACAACTGGATGCCATGAGTCGGCGGCGAACGCCGGTTGCCGGAGATCGGGTCGAGCCCGCCCCGAGATCGGCCAAACAGACCGGCAGCCGACCGGGCAAGAAGGCCGGCGGCGCGGCAGAACCTGCTGACGGGGACCAGCTCACGGGACCACAGCGTGAAACCGCCGCGCCAAAGAGTCGCGCCAAGGAAGCATCGAAATCGCGGTCCGATCAGACGCCCCTTCCGGCCGAGCCACTCCGCGAACGCCGCAAGGCCGGTCGACTGGCAGCGGCGGCAGCGGCAGCAGCGGCTGCTGCCCGCGAACCCGTTCGAGCACGCCACGAACCGCACCACGCCATGCCGATCGGGCGGCGCTATTTCGAGCCGGCAGAACTCACCGCGACCGGCCCAGATGAGTTCGCGGAGGCGGAGATGGCCGCCGCGGTCGAAGCCGTAGATTCCGTCGACGATGCTGAGATCGCGGTCGCCGAGGCCGCATCCGCCGCCGCCCGCGCGGAACGCGAGCTGGACCGCCAGGCAGAATTGCTGGGAGCCGTGGACGCGACCGCTCCCGACGATAGCGTGGCCCTGCGACTGGCTCTCATGAACGAGACGCTCGATCTCGAGGCCGCGGAGCGAGAGGCGGGCGAACTTGGCGCCGCCGGGTGGAGCCCCACGGAACCTAATCGGGAACTTATTCCAGAGCGCATTCCGGAGCTTGACGACGACTCGTTCGAGGCCGCTGAAGCGGTCGCCTCCACGGCATTGCGGCGGGCGCCGCGGCAGCACGTCGAATCTCGTCCGACGTACATCGTCGGCGACGACCTCGACGAAGACACCAGCCCCGTCGCGAGCCCCGTCGCGAGCCCCGTCGCGAGCCCCGTCGCGAGCCCCGAATCTGAACACCCGATCGAGGACGAGCAGAACGACACTACCGAAGCCGCCGACACCGACACCCGCGGCAGCGGCAGCGAGCCGTCGGAGGAAGAGGCCGAGGCTCAAGCCCTGAGGGAAGCTCTGGCCCAAGTTCTCGCCGGAGACGAGTCGTCCGCAGCGGCTCCGAATGCGGCGGCCGTGTCGGAGTTGACCGCGGGCGCGGAGCCAGGGACCGAAGCGGAAACCATCGAACAGGCAGCCACGGCACTCGCGGAGTCCACCGCACCCGCCGAGTCCACCGCACCCGCCGAGTCCACCGCACCCGCGGAGTCCACCGCACCGGCCGAGTCGGCGCCGCGGAAGCGTGGCCTGTTCGGCCGCATTCGAGGCAACTGAGCGCCCCATGCCCGCCACGGTCGTAAGCCGGCACCGGTCTCCACTCCGGTTTCCACGCCTGCCCCAGAGGACTGGCGACGCAACGCTACGATCGCGGCTTCGCTTTGGTTCGGGATACTATCGTGGAGTCGGCCCGGAGGGGCGGGCCGGTGCTGGCCCGTTACAACGGCCAGATCCGATCCGAGAGGATGACGGCATCGACCGCACCGCAGAACTGACCGCCGATCAACAGTTTCATACCGCGTGGCGAGGCTTGGGCCTGGTGGAACTGGCCTCCAAGGCGGCCGACAGCAGGTCCAGCCCGGGGTCCGCAGCCATGAGTGGTCGATAATGTCGATCCAGATGAGGTAGCAGCGCAACGTAACGAGCGAATCAAGCGTGTACGACAACAGCGTCATCCGGCGTTGACTGCAGAGGGTGTGGTATGGTCTCAAACACTTTGGATACTAAAGACTCGTCGGCCCCCGACAAAGGCAAGCCGAATCTCATGACTTCCCTTCGAGCCCTCGTCACGAAGGAGGGTAAGTCGCCGTCTCTAGGCGCCCTATTGTCCTTCCTCTGGCCCGGACTCGGCCAGTTCTACGCCGGCAACCGTCGCTTGGCCGCGATCTTCCTCGCACCTACGCTGATCGTCATCGGCATCGTCGCCTATGCCATGCGCCAGGGCCCGGTCGTGTTCGGCGCCCGGTTCGCTGACCCCGCGTTCTGCCTCGGCGCAATCGTCATCGTGGTGCTGTTCGGCCTGTGGCGGCTCATAGCGGTCGCTCACGCCTACATAACAGGCCACCGCGACCCGAAGTGGCGCCAGCTCAATCGCGTCGTTCTGGTGGCCCTGGTCGCTGTAATCGTCGCCACTCACGGCTTCGCGAGCATGGTCCTGGCGACTACCTACACCGCCACCTCCAACGTGTTCAACACCAACAACGATCTCATCGCTGGCGATCTGGCAACACCGGTCCCGACAGCGACGCCGGAGGATGTGGTGGCAGCCTCCAACACGCCGGCAGCGTCCCCGACGTCGACGACGGACGGCCGAGTCACAATGCTATTCACCGGAGTGGACTCCGCCTCTACCCGCGACACTCGCTCCTACGACTCCATCATGGTGGTCTCGTACGATCCGAAGTCGAATACGGTTCAGATGGTCAGCCTGCCGCGCGAGATCGCGGCCTTCCCGTTCTACTGGGGCGGCAAGGACAAGGCCTCGGACTGGATCACTTACATGCCCAACTACCTGCGGAGCGGCCACATCAAGGGCTCGCCCGACAGCCCGTACATCAGCCTCCTCAATGAGGTCCAGTTCCTGATCGGCGTCCACATCGACTACTGGGCGGTCATGAACCTCCAGGGCTTCGTGCAGATGGTCGACACCATTGGTGGCATCGACATCAACGCCCAGGCCGTCAGCGACCCAACTTACGACTGGCTCAACATGAGGGACTACGGCGTATACATTAACGCTGGCCAGCAGCACCTAAACGGCGCCTATGCCCTGGCGTATGCCCGCTCGCGCCATGGTGGCGGCAATGACTACAAGCGAGCCGCCCGCCAGCAGCAGGTCATGCTCGCTCTTCTCAAGAAGATGTCCTCGCCGGGCGAGATCTTCCAGTTGGATAACATCATCGCCCGGGTTGGATCGAGCGTGGACGTGGGCTCGACAGATCCCACGCATCCGTTCGTGCCGAGCATGGTGGCGGACTACATCGCTATCGCCGAGCAGGTTCCCGCCAACAACTTCACCAACATCGTCCTCGGTCCGCCATACACGACCACCATCCCGAGGTCCATCTCAGGCAAGGCCTCGATCTGCCTGAACGTTTCGATGGTGGCAACCGAATCGATCAAGCTGTTCGGTACGGACAGCCTCTACTCCGGCAAGTCGAAACCGGCGAATACCTGCCCTTAGTCGCGCGGCTCCCAGCGCGGGGCATCCCGACGAGCGGCGGATCGCTTGACTGTCAACGTGGTACGGTGGCCATATGCCATCCAGCCCGCTCACGCAAGCGATCAAGGATGAGGTAGCCCGGCTCGGCAGCGCCGACATCATGGTCGGCATTCCGAGCTATCGGAACGCGGCGACGATCGGCCACGTGGTTCGGGCGGCTCAGGCCGGCCTGGTCCAGTACTTCCCCGATCTGCGGCCCGTTCTGGTCAATGCCGATGCCGGATCGCCGGACGGTACGCAACGCGTAGTTGTAGAGACTGAGCCGCCCGGCTACGTCGAGCAGATACTCCTGGTCAGGCCGACGAACCGCTTGCAGCGGGTTAGCCTCACCTACCCCGAGGTTGACGGCGTCGGCGGCAAAGGTGCGGCCCTTAGAACGTTGTTCGAGATGGCGGCTGCGCTCGAGGTCGAGGCGCTCGTCATCGTGGACTCGGACTTGAGGTCGATCGTGCCGGAGTGGATCGAACTGCTGGCCGGCCCGGTCATCAAAGGCGGCTACGACTTCGTGGCGCCGCTCTACTCCAGGTACAAGTACGACGGCACGATCACGAACACCGTCACCTATCCGGTAACTCGGGCGCTCTACGGTCATCGCATTCGCCAGCCGATCGGCGGCGACTTTGGCGTCAGCGGCGACCTGATCCGTCACTACCTGTCGCAGAAGACCTGGACCGAGGACGTCTCGCGTTTCGGGATCGACATCTGGATGACGACGACGGCCCTGACCGGCGGATTTGCCGTCTGCCAGACGCGACTCGGAGCCAAGATCCACGACCCCAAGGACCCCGGGTCGGATCTGGGGCCGATGTTCCGCCAGGTCGTGGGAACGATGATTTCCATGGCCGGCGACAACGCCGACCGGTGGCTGGACATCACGGGCAGTCACGACGTCCCCGCCTACGGCTTCGAGCGCTTCGTCGACCCGAGCCCGCTCGAGGTAAACACGCTGCGGTTGCTGGCCCAGTTCCACGCCGGCTCGCTGACCCTGGCCGACACGTGGCAGCAGATGCTCCGGCCCGACAACTTCGAATGCATCGTGGCGCTTGCCAGGGACGCCGGGCGGATGGCTGAGGCGGCGGCAAACAAACTCGGTATGGACGCCGAATCGGGCGAGGGCTCAGCCGGACACGGCGGTCTCCCCTCGACTGACGACCTGTCCGACGCCGTGGCCGATTTCCACTTCCCGGACGACCTGTGGGTTCGCGTCGTCTACGACCTGATGCTTTCGGCGAGCTTCGGGGAGCTCCCGCTCGAACGCCTCGTGGCGGCATTCGTCCCGATCTACTTCGGCCGAGTCGGTCGGTTCATCATCGAGAATCGCCGGCTCTCGAGCGAGCAAGCTGAGGAGAGGGTCGAGCGCCAGGCTCGCGAATTCGAGCTGCTCAAGCCGTATCTTGTCGACCGCTGGCGCGAGGCCGCCGCTGCCCGAGCCGCTGCCCAAACCATGGTTCCGGACGCTTCCGCGGAGTCGGGGCGATGATTCGCAAGGCATTGCCGTCCCGAGTCCTGATTCCGGTTGCGAATCCAGATACGGCCGAGGAGCTGGTTCGGGTCGGGGCAGCGTTGATGGACCGCAAGGACGGCATCCTGACCGTGCTGGGTATCGTGGAGGTGCCCGAGGGAACGCCGCTCTCCGACGGAGCCACGCGCGCCCGTCAGGCTCGCCGGCTGCTGCAGCGTGTCCTGGACTTCGCACCGGACGGCACCACGATTCACCCGATCGTCCGCATCGGACGCCGCGCGGCGGAGGGTGTCCTGGAAGCGGCCACGGAGCTGGATGCGGACTTGATCGTGTTCGGCTGGGGCGGCAAGCCGACACAGCCAAAGCCCGGGGCCGAAGCACCCGTGTTCAGCTCCACCATCGACGAGGTCGTCCGCGACTCACCTTGCGACATCGCCGTCGTCAAGCAAGGCGGCCCGTCGGAAGTCCAGAGCATCCTGGTCCCGGTTCGAGGTGGCCCGCACGCCGAACTTGCCTTGCGTTTCGCCGACGCTCTGGCTCGCCAGAACGGAGCCAGGATCAAGGTCCTCCACCTGATGCCGACCGGCGTCACGGATGCGATTCGCGGTCAGACAGAACGGGCTCTCTCGCACTTCATTCGCCAGCACGCCGAGGGCGACATCGAGAAGGTGGTCTCCGAGGCGGCCAACGTCCGCAACGAGATTCTGCGGGTCGCAAACACGACGGACGTCGTGATCATGGGCGCGTCTGCTCCGCCCTCCGGAACCTCGGCCGACGGCGCGGGGGGATTCCTGTTCGGGGCGCTACCCGAGGCCATCGCGACTCAATCCGCCAGGACGGTGATCGTCGTCAAGACGGGCACGCCCATCGGCGAGGCGACGTTCGCCCAGCTGGCCAGCACCGCGGAGACACTCGCCGCGGCCGAGCGAGCCGCCAACGACATGCGCGAGGTTCCGCTGCGGGTGGAACGGTGGTTCGGCGAGTCTAACTTCCATCATCGCGAATTCGCGGATCTCGACCGCCTTGTCAGGCTCAAGGAGCAGGCCGGGCTGACCGTCAGTCTCGTTCTGCCGACGCTGAACGAGGCCGAGACGATCGGGGCAATCGTGCGGCGCGCTCGGCGGGACTTGATGGAGCGACATCCCCTTGTCAACGAGATACTGGTCATGGACTCCGACTCAGACGACGCCACGTGCGAGATCGCGGCCGCCGAAGGCGTGCGAGTGGCGACTCACTCGAAGGTGCTCCCCGGTCTGGGCAGCTTTCGCGGCAAGGGCGAGGCCCTGTGGAAGAGCCTGTACGAGACCAGCGGCGACATCGTCGTCTGGTGCGATACGGACGTCCGAAACTGGCATCCGCGTATGGTCTACGGGACCGTGGGGCCGCTGATCGCCGAGGAGCGCATTCAGTACGTCAAGGGCTACTACCGTCGACCGATCGTAGAAGGCGGCGTGCTCAAGGAAGGCGGCGGCGGCAGAGTTACGGAACTCGTGGCCCGACCCCTGATCAACCTCTTCTACCCGGAGCTGTCGGGCTTGATCCAGCCGCTGGCAGGTGAGTACGCGGGACGCCGGACCTTGCTCGAAGCGATTCCGTTCTTCACCAGCTACGCCGTCGAGATAGGCCACCTCATCGACGTCTCCGAGCAGGTTGGATTGGAGGGCCTGGGTCAGGTAGACCTGGAACGCCGGATCCATCGCAACCAGGACCTCGAAGGCCTCTCACGGATGAGCTTCGTCATCATCCAGGCCGTGGTCAAGCGACTCGAACAGAAGCGCAAGACCCGCCTGTTCGCCGAGTTGGGCTCGACGATGAAGCTGCCGCGCTCGGGTGGCGGCAAGCTGAGTCTCGAGGTCATCGAGCTGGCCGATCATGAGCGGCCGCCGATGATCACGATCCCCGAATATCTGGCCCGGCGCAGCGGAACGAGTGCGGCGCCTTCAGACGCCGCCACCGGAGACGCGGCCAACGGAGAGGCGGAGGGCGGTGCAGTGGCGCCGGTTGGCGTGGCGGCGCCTGACGACGCAACCCCCGCCGAGGTTAGAGGCCGATGACCGGCCGCGGAATTGGGCCGCTCCGAGTGGTACTCGCCCCCGATTCGTTCAAGGGCTCGTTGACGTCGGTGGAAGTCGCCCACGCGCTGGCGCAAGGTTGGGCGGCCGCCCGCCCCGACGACGAGTTGATACTGGCTCCTCTTGCCGACGGCGGTGAGGGAACGCTGGCTGCGATCGCCGAAACGGGCGGCTGGGAGTGGCAGGAGTGCTCGACCCACGATCCGCTGGGACGGCCGTTGACGGCGCGGTGGCTCCTTTCCAGTGACGGACAGCGCGCGGCTGTGGAGCTGGCGGAGGCTTCGGGGCTGTCCCGACTGCCCGAGGGCGAGCCACGCAGCCCACTCATCGCCACCACCGAAGGAACGGGCGAAATTCTGGCCGACATTCTGGACACCGGGGTCCGCCGAGTGCTTCTGGGAGTCGGCGGCAGTGCCACAACGGACGGCGGGGCGGGCTTGCTGCGGGCCCTGGGCGCCTGGTATCGCAGCGATCCGGCGGAAGCGCTGCCCGGTCCGATTCCCGATCTCGTCGCGATGGACCTGGCGGCCCTCGACATCCGGCTTCGCGAGGTCGACTTTCGAGTCGCCTGCGACGTCACCAATCCACTCCTCGGCGACCATGGCGCCGCGGCCACGTACGGTCCGCAGAAGGGCGCCTGGCCGGAGGATGTCGCCGCCCTGGAGGCATGGCTCGGGCGCTTCGCCGACTTACTGGAAAAGGCCTCGGGGACAACGGCCCGCGACTTGCCCGGAGCGGGCGCGGCCGGCGGCGCCGGATTCGGTTTGATGTGCATCGCTGGACACCTGCACTCATTCGAACTGGTGCCGGGCGTGGACGTCGTGATGGAGGAGACGAACTTCGACGAGCGGCTCGCGACGGCCGACCTCGTAATCACTGGCGAGGGCCGCATCGACGATCAGACCGCATACGGCAAGACGGCCCTGGGTGTGGCCAGGCGCGCGGCCGTGGCCGGCGTGCCCTGTCTCGCGGTCGGTGGAGCGGCCACTCGCGAGGGTGTGGCGGCGCTGGCCGCGGCCGGAGCCGTAGCCGTGCCCGTCGTCGACGGGCCGATGCCGCTCGACGACGCGATGAGCCGAGCCAAGCCACTCGTTGCCGCGGCCGGCGAGAGGCTCGCGCGCCTCGTGGAGATCGGCGTCGCCGTCCGCGAACGACGAGCCACCGGAGCACGCCCGGAATGATTCCGTCGAGGGCGGCCTCCGCTGCGCCGAACCCGGCTCCCGAGGGATCGGCGGCCAATGAATCGCCCGCGAGATCGCCCAAGCCCGCATTCGGATCCAAGCCCAGAAAGCGGCCCAAGCCGAGTCCGGAAGCCGTGGCCAGACGCTGGGCCACCCAACTCGAGCGCAAGCGCCCCGGACTGATGTCGTTCGTGCTCGATCGGCTCGGGGAAATCAATGGCCGGCCGGTCTGGCAGCACCGCCTGGAACCTACCAGCGAGTTGATTCTCACGATCCTCACCGCCAATAGCGCTGACATCAACGCCGAAGTCGCGTTCGGCGCTCTGCGGAACCGCTACCCATCGGCGCCGACGCCACAGGGCGCCTCACTCGAGCCTCGCCACTTCCCGGGCTGGGGCGGCGTCGGGCTGCCGGACCTGCCCGGACCCGACTGGCAGGCCGTCGAAGCGGCCCCGATCGAGGAACTCACTGACGTCATCCGGCCGGGCGGCCTGGCCAATCAGAAGGCGCCCCGAATCCAGGCCGCCCTCCGCGCCCTGTCCGCCAACGGCGGCTACTCCCTCGAGTTCCTGCGCGACATGGAACCCCTGGCGGCGCGCGACTGGCTCGCGGCGATCCCGGGGATCGGTAAGAAGACCGCTTCGGTTGTGCTGATGTTCAGCTTCGGGACGCCGCTGATGCCCGTCGACCGCCACATTTTCCGCGTCGCCGATCGCATCGGGCTCGTTCCGCCCAAGTCGGACGCGGACCAGGCCCACGACTTCTTCCTGGCGATGCTGTCGCCCGACCGGATGTACGAGACCCACGTCCTGCTGATCGAACACGGGCGCCGCACCTGCCACGCTCAGCGCCCCGACTGCGAACATTGCCCGCTCGCCGCCCGCTGCCGCTTGTTCACTCGGAACGCCGAATAGGCCACAGCCGCTCTCGCCCCACCTATACTCGGCGGGAGAACCGCAACCGGACCCTCGGGGGAGCGAGCACGGATGATGGACCACCGACCGCGACGGATCCTGCTGGTCGACGACGACCCGAGTCTGCTCGTGGTGCTGTCCGAACAGCTCAGCGAGGACGGTTACGAGGTCGCCACAGCTCGAGACGGTCAGGAGGCTGTCCACAGGCTCGAGTCGGGCTGGCCGGACTTGATCCTGCTCGACTTGATGATGCCGCGCGTCGATGGCCTGGCCCTGGCGCGCCAGATCAAGGCCGACGCGGATTTGCCGATCATCGTTCTTTCGGCGGTAGACAGCGCCGACAGCAAGGCCAGGCTGCTCGACGAAGTGGCCGAGGACTACGTCACCAAGCCATACCACTACCCGGAGCTACGGGCCAGAATCCAGCGCGTCCTGAGCCGGCTGGGAGATCGGATACCGCGCCAGTCGCTAGTGCTCGGACCGAATCTAACTCTCGACCTGTATCGCCGGGCGGCCACGGTAGCCGCAAAGGAAGTCCAGCTCACCCCTACTGAGGCTCGTCTCTTGAATGTGCTGGCCGCCAATCTCGGCGAGATAGTCGCCACAGAAACGCTCCTGTCGCGCGGCT
This sequence comes from Chloroflexota bacterium, assembly GCA_003158875.1. GTDB lineage: Bacteria > Chloroflexota > Limnocylindria > Limnocylindrales > CSP1-4 > Fen-1039. The sequence goes on along the minus strand of PMLK01000089.1, from coordinate 100,974 downwards.
GGACGGACACAGAGGAGGCCGATCCGTCGTATGTCTGGGTGTCGATGCGCCGCCTCCGCCAGAAGATCGAAGTCGATGCCGATCACCCGGTCCACCTCCTGACGGCCCGGGGTCTCGGCTACAAGCTCGTTGCGGCGAGAGACGATGGCTGACAGGCCCGAGAAGTCGGCCGACACTTCGGCCGGACACGTTACGGCCGGATCCAACGAGGACCACGGTTTCGGGATGTCATTTCGAGTCGTGCTCACGGCCAGCCTGATCGCCGCCTCGGTCGTCCCACTCGCTGCGTTCGGCGGCATCGTCATGGTGGCGAAGCTCTACTCGAACGCCGCCGTCATGGGCACGTTGCTTCTCGCGGCCCTGGTCGCGGCGGCGTTCTTTGGCCTGCTCGCGGCGGCTGTGGCGGGATCGAGCATGACCTCGCCCCTGCGGCGCATCACCATCGCGGTCGAGCGCGTCGCCGCCGGAGAGCCCAGCGGACCGATTCACATCGGCGGCGACGACGAGCTGGCTCGGCTTGCCGAGAGCCACAACAGGATCGCGGCCGAAGCCGCGCGCCGCAACCGGGAGCTGGCGGCACTGCTGGTGGCCGTGGCTGGCTACAACCCGGCCGACGGGGTCGAGCCTCTGGCGACGCGCGCCGAAACCGACGCGAGCGGCATCTTCGGTCTTATCGACTGCTCGATCCAGCCTGAGGACCCCGATGATGTGGCGCCGGAAGAGTTGATCCCGGGCATGCCGCGCCCCGTCCGCGCCGCCGTCAAGGCCGGCCGCGAGACCCTCGGCCTGTTGGCCGGGCATCTACCCGCGACACGCGGCTGGGAGCGTGCGGATCAGGACCTGCTCGACCTGTTCGCGAGCGAGGTTGGAGTAGCGCTGCGCAATGCCCAGCTGTTCGGCCAGATCGAGCGCCAAAACTCGCGCTTGCTGGAACTCGACGCGGCCAAGGATGAGTTTCTGCGCGGCGTGAGCCACAACCTGCAGACGCCGCTGACGAGCATTCGCGCTTATGTCGATCAGATCCGGACGTCATCCGAAGAGGCGGGCGCGGACCGACGCCTCCAGATCGTTTCCGAGCAAGCGGACCGATTGACCCGACTTGTCCGCCAGCTCCTGACGATGACGCGCCTGGAGGCCGGAGCCCTGCGCGCCGATGCCGAAGTAATGGCCATGGGACCACGCGTCCGGAAGACCTGGGAGGCGCTCAACGCCACCGGGGTCGTGTTCCGGATGCACGACGCCTCTCGTGGCTGGCTGGCGGTTGGCGATCCAGATCAGGTCGATCAGGTGCTGTGGGCGATCCTGGACAACGCGGTCAAGTACGGCGGCCGCGACGGTAAAGTGGAAGTGGAGATCCGCCCCAACGAGGCTGAACATCAGCTTGAAGTGACGGTCGCCGACCACGGCCCCGGCGTGAGTGAGTCGGATCGGCAGCGGCTGTTCGCACGCTTCACGCGTGGCGAAGAGCGCACGAGCGGCGACGGAACCGGCCTCGGGCTCTACGTTTCCCGCCAGCTGCTCATCGCCATGGACGGCAGTCTACGTCTCGAGCCGGCCCGGAAGGATGTCGGGGCCGCGTTCACGATTTCGCTGCCCGGCGAACCCCCAGACGACGAAGGCTGAGTGGCGCGACGCGTCACCGCTGATCCGCCGGGGGCCGCGACGCCGGATTCGAGGCAGCTCGCGGCAAGACCAGGGTCCGCACTAGAGATAGGCCATTACGCCTAGACGACCGCCGCAGATCGAGTTGCCCCTCGTGGGCCATAGTTGCCTGACAGGGAAGGGCACACAATTCGATTACGGCTGCCTCCGAAACCTATTGCTCACCGTCCCGAGTTCACTTCCCGAAGCGGGCTGCCGATTACTCAGGTGGGTGCAGGGACGCACCTAGTTGATGCTACTTAGAGACGGAAATGGCTGGACGACCCGGGTTCTTCGGGGGGGCGCGCCAGACCGATAGCACCGAGTTCGATCCCGACCTCGTGATCGGCCCGGGCGGGCTGATCGGTGCTTCACCCATGATTCGACTGGGCGATCCGAACGGCGGTCGCCAGGACGGCGGATTCGACACGCCTCCCGGATTCGACCCCGTCTGGGGCACGCTCGGTTCACCCGTGGGGCCGGCCGGCAACGATTGGCTGATCGGCGCCAGCGAGGAACCCACCGGGACCACCCAGGAGGTCGAGGTCTTCGGCGACGGCTTCGAGATCTCCGGCGGTATCAGCACGGGCCAGTTCGATCGGCTGTCCGACTGGCTGAACATGAAGTCGGGCTTCGTCCAGGTCCAGGACGCGTGGCACGTCCATCTGGGCCAGACACGGGCGCCCGCTCAGGACGATCGCAAAGGCACGCTCTGGGTGAGGCTCAACCAGGTCATCCTGGTCGCCGAAAAGAATCCCGTCCGCCAAGCCCGCCCCGGAGCCCCGGTCGTGCAGAAGCAGCGGACGCGGGTCTCGATCGTCACTCCCGGATACGTCATCAAGGGCACCATCCACCTCGTGGCGTACGGTTCGATCTCCCAGTTCCTGGAGACGCCCGACCCTCACTTCCTGCCGATCACGGACATCACGGTTCGCTGGCTGTCCGACCCGGCGGTGGTGGGCCGCTACCCGTTTGCCCTGATCAACCGCGAACAGATCGTCACCGTGCTCGACGACTCGACCTCGCCGGCCGGAAGTTCGGCCCGAGACGAAGAGGATTCGGAGCAGATGCGCCGGTCTGGGGCGGCCTGAGGCGCCGAGTGATGTCGGGCGCCGCTCAGCGCGAGGGCTGAGTCGGTAGCTGCCGGCGGACCTCGACGACCTTCTCCAGACGCAGGTCCGCTACGACCACTCCGGGCCCGTCCGGCGCCTGGGCGACGACTGTTCCCCACGGGTCGACGATCATGCTGCGGCCATGTGTCGGCACGCCGGCACCGATGCCGCACTGAGCGGGGGCGATCACGAACGCCCCGTTCTCGATGGCGCGGGCTCGCAGCAAGACTTCCCAGTGATCGCGGCCGGTGGTCTCGGTGAAGTTGGCGGGAACGGCCATGATCACGGCGCCGTCGGCGGCGAGTTCGCGATAAAGCTCCGGAAAGCGCAGATCGAAGCAGATGCTGAGCCCGAGGCGAACGTCCACTTCCTGGGCCAACCCCTCCATCAGCGCCACGACGCTGGTGTCGCCGGGCGTGATCCGGGCCGATTCCTGGTCAGAAGGACCGTCCTTGATCGAGACGTCGAAGAGATGTCGCTTCCGGTACGTAGCGGAGATGCGGCCGGCCGGATCAAGCAGCACCGATGTGTTGAACGGCCGCAGGGGGTCCGTTGAGCGCTCGGCCAGGCTGCCGAGGAGCAGCCAGCAGTTGAGCTCGTGGGCCAGCGCAGCGAACGGCTGCGTCAGTGAGCCGGGGAGCTTCGTCGCCGACTCGCGAAAACCGGTCAGCGGGCCGCGGTACTGGAACATCTCTGGCAAGGCGATCAACCCGGGCTTGGACTCGCCCGCCTCACGGATGAGAGCCACCGCGCGGTCCACGTTGGCAGCCACATCCTGGTCCGCTGCCAGTTGTACGAGAGCGACCCTGAGTGTGCTCATCTACGCGCCCCTCGAGATCGAGTTCGGATCATTGCCACGAACGAGAGCGATGGTACCCCGCGGCGTCAGCTGGGGTCGGCATGAACGGGCAAGCCGGTGAAGGCGGAGGCGTCGTCGTCGTTCGCTCGGACCCAATCGATCATCTCCCGATTCACCAGAAGCGTGCCGACGTCGCGCAGCTGAACTCCAGCCCGGGCGGCAAATCCGATCGTGGCCTGGTGTAGTGGGATCATGCTACCGCTGGCCTGGAGGGGCTGAGATAGCTCGCTCGGAGAAGCATCGACCAGACCCAGAGCGCTGTACGGGCCGAGCTGGATCTGCAGTCTGTGGCCACGCACCTGCCGGTTGACGGAAGGACGTGGCTGAGGGAACGTTCGCCGGCCGTACACGTCCTCCACAGCCTCGACGGCATCCACAGCCTCGACGGCAAACAGGCTCGAGCGATCGACTGCGAACGCGCCCAGATTCGTGACCGTATCGTCGGTGAAGGCCTCGACGTACGCCTCGTGGACGACGATCGAATCGACCCGATCGAGCAATTCGGCCATCCGCCCACCATCGCACTCGACACGACCGATGAGACGGTGACCCAACGCGTACCCGACAAACGGGACGAGCACTCAGCCTCCTCACGCTCTCGGGGTCCAAGCTGACCCCTCCGAACGTGTTGCGAGACTACCTCCCCAATGCCGCCGGGCCACTCATACGTAAGTACGGGCGTCGCGTGTACGCACCACTTCGTGTCCCCTCGCACTGCACCATGCCGTGGCGCCGGCAATCGCAACCGACGGTCGTCGAAGTGAGCGCATTCGTGGATCGTATGTGGTGCCGGCCGTGTTGCATGACGCCAATCGTCCCTGTCGCCGGAGCCATACGTATCGGGAGATCCCCCACCCGTATGGGGTCTCGGGCCGCAATGCCGCCCAGGACTAGACTGCTTGCATCCGATCACCGACACAGTTACAAGACGCAGATAGGGGTTCATCGTTGAGTCCCGAGACGACGGCCGCGGCCCCATTGAATGCCGACTCGCCGCCGGATGCCGCTTTCCCGCCGGATGCCGCCTCGTCGACGCGCAACATCTGGATCCTCTTTTCCTACCTTGCCGTATGGGCGTACCTCCTTTACGGTCTGGGCAACGCCACTCCATACCTGCGCCTGGACCTGCACTTGACCGATTTCCAGGCGGGGTTGCACGCGTCGGCGCTGGCCTTCGGCACGCTGACAGCCGGCATCAGCGCGGATCTGGTCGCCCGTAGACTCGGCTCCAGCTGGCTGCTGGACCTGGCGGTCGCGGACTTGACGATCGCGATCGCGATGGTTGTGCTAGCACCGAGCCTGCCGGTGTCACTTGCCGGAGCCTTTCTAATGGGCCTCGGCGGCAGCTACCTAAGCATCCACATCAATGTTCGAATGGGTAGCGGCGGCGCGAGCAAGGCCCGCAGGATGCTCAGCCAGATCAATGCGGTCTCGATGGTGACCGCCGCCTCGGCGCCGGTCGTGCTGGGCCTTGCCGCCTCCGTGCTGCATGCCTGGCGCGTGGCATTGATCGTGCCCGTGGCCGCGTTCGTGGTACTGACTATCATTCGCCCACGCGGGTCGGACACGCGAAACCAGGTCAGAACCCCCCATGCCACGCTCCCCGGGGCGTACTGGTTCGCCTGGCTTCTCCTGGTTCTGGGCGTCTCGATCGAGTTCTCTTTCGTCTTCTGGGGCTCGACGATGGTCGCAAGACAAACCGGACTCGCGGGGGCCGACGCGTCCATTCTGGCGAGTCTCTTCGTCGCGGGGATGTTCGTCGGTCGAGCAGCCATCGGCCGCGGTCTTGGCGCCGGGCGTCCGGCGCGAAGCATCATTGCCGCGGGTCTTGTGGTGGTGCTGGCCGGCTCGGGAATTGTCTGGGTCTCGACCTTACCAGTTTTGTCGGCGATCGGACTCTTCCTCGGCGGCCTGGGGACCTCTGGAATTTGGCCGGTTGGCTTGAGTGTCGCGCTTCAAATCGCGCCGAGGGCTCAGCTGCAGGCAGCCGCCAGGGCCTCTCTCGCGTCCGGGTTTGCGGTTCTGCTCGCACCCTCCGCACTTGGCCTGGCCGCGGACTACGTCGGCGTCGCGGGGGCGTGGACGATCATCCCAGGTCTCGCCGTGGCGGCCCTGGCTGTATTGGCCGTCACGCCTCGGTCCGACTGATTGGAGCGACGGCGGGCGGGTTCCTGGCTATGTCGGCAACGACGCCCCATCATTGCGACGGCAACGCGGGGGACTACGTCGGTGCCCGGCGCCGAAGAGGGAGACAGGGATGAGGTCTGCTATGGGCGGTCAACGTCGCGGCAGCTGGAGCCGGGCGCCCAGGATCGAGGCATCGAGCAGACGGGCGAGCTGGTTGCTGGGGCTGGGGCTGGCGATTGCCGTGGCCGGCTGCTCGAGCGCGGTCGCATCGACATCGGCGTCCGGCAGTTCTCAAGGTCCGTCTGAGACTTCGCCGAAGCCAACTGGTGCGCCGCTGCCAAAGCCTACCGTCCGATCTGGCACGTTCACGGCGACCGGACCGACAGATTTGCCCGACCAGGACCCGGCCGAGCCGGTGCTGCTGAAGAACGGCGAGGTGCTTGTAGTTGGCGAAGGTGCGGCGGTGCTCTATGACCCGACGACGCGAAAATTCCGGAGTACGGGCGATCCTGTTCCAAACTCCAGTGATTCGGATTATCCGGAGATGGCGTTCGAGCCGAGCGGGAACGAGCCCCTGCTACTCGCCGACGGACGAGTGCTGACGCCCGGCAGCTCGGACGTACAGGTGTACGACCCTTCGACCGGAGCCTTCACCATCAAGGGCCAGGAAGCTTCGTCTCATAGCCTCGGGGCCACCGTGCTCCTGAAGGACGGGCGCGTCCTCGCAATTGGAGGGGCAGTCGAGGTGCCAGATGAGGAGTCCTCTGGGGCAACCGTAGACATATTCGATCCAACGACCGGCAAGTTCAGTCGCACGGGCTCGATGAAGACCGGGCGCGACAGCTTCACCGCGACCCGATTGCGCGACGGCCGAGTCCTCGTGGCCGGCGGTGAAACGCAGGATACGGATGCGGGGTCGGCCTACGCATCAGCCGAGATATACGAACCCGCCACGGGCAAGTGGAGCAGGACCGGCTCCATGACAACATCGCGCTACGACGCGACTGCCACCCTTCTTACCAACGGCAAGGTGCTCGTCACGGGTGGCGTTGATGATGACCGCCGCACGCTTTCTTCGGCCGAGTTGTATGACCCAACCACCGGCAGGTTCACGAAGACCGGGTCCATGTCGATAGCTCGCAGTGAGCAGGCCGCCGCTCTGCTTCCCGACGGCCGCGTGCTGATTGCGGGCGGCTCGACAAGCGACGATCCGACGGACACCGCAGAGATATACGACCCCTCGCTGGGCACGTTCTCGCAGACCGGCTCGATGACGGTGGCACGGTGGATTCCTTGGGCCGTAACCTTGCCGGACGGCGGCGTCCTGGTAGTCGGCAACTTCGACGCGCCGATATCCGCCGACCTGTACTGGCCATGAGGAACCGGCGGCCACCCGGGCAGCACGTGCCACGTCGATCACCAAGCGCCCACTATGCCGCTGGCTCGGCCTCGCAAGTGCTCGATCCAGGTTCGGGCAGCGCTTCCCCTCGGGGCGCAAGGGGTCCGTTCGGAAGGGCCAATTGGGGCCGCCTAGCGCCAGAAGCCAAGGACCCTCTTAGCCATAATTCGCCGGTCTAGGGGCATTGGGGAGCCGAAGGGGTTTCGAGTGGATTCGTTCAAGTTACGTCTGGCTGCGATCAGTGCCCGCATTGCCGCCTCCGGGCTGGGTACCAAGTGGGCCGCGTTGCCGATGCGAACGCAGCGGATGGCCGAGGGCGGCGGAGCCGCGGTTCTGGTGCTGGTGCTCCTCGCCGGACTGGTACTCGGGCCGCTATCAAGCCACAGCGCCAACGGGCCTGCCGCCACAGGGACTCCTGGGATCGCTGCGGAGTCCGCGTCCGCCTCATCTATCGGATCCGCCTCGACCTCCGGCTCGGCACTTCAGTCGACGTCGCCGACGCCTCAGGGACCGGATGACGGCGTGTCGCCGCGCGTACCCGCCGTTCTCGCCAAGGTCGCCGACTGCAGCCCGGACCGGACGTGGCCGGTCACGTCCGGTGGCAGGCTCTACGTCTCATGCGGGAACGGCTCCAAGGTGGTCGCGATCGACCTCAAGACAGACGCGGTGGCCCAGACCTATGCGCTGGACAACAAATGGGCCGGCGAAGGCGGAGCCCAACCCGACAAAATGATCGTCGACAACGGGTTGTGGGTGAGCTTGAGCTTGGGGGGCGCGGGCGATGACGTGCAGCGCTACGATCTGACCACGGGCAAGCAAGTAGCGACCGGCCAGCAATCGAAGGATCTCATCGGCTCAATGATTGCCGACGTCTCTGGAACTATCTGGGTGTCTCAGGCGAACGGGGGCATCGTCAAGGTTGACACGGCGACCGGGGGGATCTCCCCTGCCGGGCCCAACGCGGCCGGACTGCTTAGCAAACCGGACGAGTTCGTGACGAGCGCGTGCGGCATGTTCTGGGGGCAGATCGCCAAGAACGGTCAGATCCTTCGGGTGAACCCGGCTACGGACGTCTTGACCCAGATGGGCAGCTCATCGAACGGATACCCGCTGACCAGGATTTACACCTATCAGGACGATGGCTCTCTGGTGGACGTCGTGCAAGCCGGAGGCACTTGCTGGGGCGCCGTCAACTCAACAACGGACCCTGTTGGCGTCCCTGGCGTCCAAGGAGTGTTCCTGTTCCGGCTCGGCACGTCATGCGGAGAGATGGAGACGGACTGGATTGCCTCGGATCCGTACGTGCTCGGCGACACCTTCTGGGTCGTGTCGGACGATGGGACGTACATCAATCAGGTCGAGCCGTTCGGCGGAAAGGACGGGCGGCACTGGCTGGTGCCAATCACCCGCTGGATCGTTGCGGTGAATGGCCAGGTTTGGGCAGCCAACGATACGGGTCTGTCGAGGCTGGACATCCCGCTCGACAAGATGAAGCCGGGAGCAACGCCCAAGAAGATGAGCTGTCCCAAGCCTGTGGCTACGCCCACGCCCGTAGTCAGCGCCTCGGCCACTGCCAGCGCGACACCGACCGCGACGGCAACACCGACCCCGACTCCGACGCCGTCAATAGCGCCGACGGACTCGCCGTCCCCGTAACACCGTCGGCAGCGTGCGGCCTGGCCACTCCCGTAGACCCAAGAACTGACCCTCGACGGTGCGATCGCCGGAGGGGTCACGCGGAATGGGTCGCAGCGCCCACCACAACGTCCGCCTCTTGCTGGGGCGAAGAACTGCCACTGTGACAGGCGTGGAGGTGAGCGGTTCCCGCTGACGGTCCTATCGTCCCCCGAGGCCCGCGACGTGCTTACGGATCAGCGCGGCTGAGTCTCCCGGAACACGGTGCTCGGACCTCCCCGCCGGCCAGGTCCAGAGGCCGTCCCCCTTCCACCGAGGGACTACGTGAAAGTGGAGATGGAAGACGGACTGGTCGGAGTTCGGTCCTGAGGCGTTGAGGACGTTGACCCCGGACGCGCCGAGTGCGTAGCGGAGCGCGTCCGAGACGCGCCGCACCCCGAGAATGAGGGCGTGGAGGTCCGCCTCGGTCGCGTCGAACAGGTCGCTTACATGCCGCTTCGGGACGACGAGCACATGTCCGTCGGCGAGCCTACCCTCGGGGAGCGGAAGGAAGCCGAGCACGGACTCGTCTTCATACACGACCGTCGCGCCGGCCGTGCCGCCGATGATGTCGCAGAAGATGCAGGAAGCCATGCGCTCAGTGTCGTGCGATCTCGGCCGGTGGGCAAGGTCTCGACCGCTACATCTTGTGACCACCTAAGGCAACCGGATAGGCACACCAGCTCGATTGGCATGCGCTTCACAGCGTGCGCAGTGGAAGAAAGCATCAGCACTTGTCGCTTGGGGCAATTCTTCGGTAGGCGGCGATCGCCCGGTCGGTGCCAGCAGAGGCTGCGTAACGAGCCACCATCTGGCGGCTTCGCCAGCCGGCCAGGCGCATGAGGTCGGTCTCCTGCATGCCGGCCGACAGCAGTGTATGAGCGAAAAGGTGCCGGAAGGCGTGGGCGCCGATACGCGGCAAGCCTGCCGCTTCGGATCGTCGTTCGAGGTGTCGCCGATGCCGTCGCTCCGGACCGGGCCGTTGTGGCCGAGCCAAAGTTCGGGCCGCGCGGCGTCGCGATGGGCTCGTCCTGAGCGTGGATCGGGGGAGTGGAGCCGACACTCGGATTTGAACCGAGGACCTGCTGTTTACGAAACAGCTGCTCTACCGCTGAGCTATGTCGGCGCGAGCGGGATCGTATCACGCTCGCCCGTCGGCGAGAAACCGGGCCCGCGACTTCCACGCCGTACGCCCCGCCCACGCCGCCGTCGCCGCCCACACCCCGATCATCGCCCACTGCCAGACTGCGGCCGGCACGCTGACCGAACAGGAGCAGCGCAACGTCTAGCCACGGACGGGCTTCGGCTCCGTTCCGCGGCTATTCATGTCTCGCTGATCCGCGCGCAAACGTCTATTCAGTGCCGGCGCAGTGCCCTACAGTGTGGGACGCCGCGCCGCCTGGAGCGGGCCATCAGGAGGGTCCGATGCACACTGAGTACCTGCCGAAGTTGCTCCCGACCGCCATCGACGAAGGGGTAGGCCCTGGGGTTCAGTTCCGCACTGACGGAGAGCTCGTTCCCGCGTTGACGATGGAACTCGACGGCTCGATGCCCGTGTACTTCGAACATCACATCGTTCTATGGAAAACGCCTTCGCTCGAGATCGGCATTCATCAGATGAAGGGCACCTTCAAGCGCGTCATGGCCGGCATGCCCATCTTCATGACGGAGGCCAAAGGCGCCGGACAGATCGCCTTCAGTCGCGATGGCGTTGGCCACGTCTTCCATCTGCCGCTCGCCCCAGGTCAGACCGTTGAGGTCAGGGAGCACCAGTTCCTGGCGGCCACGGGCAACACCGAATACAGCTTCCGGCGGCTTAAGGGCATGGCGAACATGCTCTTCGGCGGCAGCGGCATCTTCATCGACACGTTCACCGGCGGCCAGGGCGGCAGCCTCCTCTGGCTCCACGGCTACGGCAACGTCTTCGAGAAGGTCCTCGGTCCGGGCGAGGTCTTTGATGTCGAGCCGGGCGGCTGGGTCTACAAGGACCCCCAGGTCGCGATGGACGTCAAAGTGACCGGCCTGCGTATGGGCATCCTGGGCGGTTCAGGCAACCTCGTATTCAACCGCTTCACCGGACCTGGTCGGATCGGCATTCAGAGCATGTACCTCCACATGCCCACGGAAGAGTAGCTCGCCGCAGATCTCGGACTTGGGAGAGACCAACGGCCGCCGGCACGTCCGGCGGCCGTTGTTGTGTGGAACCGGTGCGTCTCGCGAGACCGCCACGACTTCCACCGGGCCGAGGGCCCAATATGCGGCCAGCAGTCGCTCGGCGCGACGGCAATTCCGCGACACGGCGCGAGTCGCAGAAGCGAAGGGACGCAGGAGTGGCCGATGACATCGCGGCTGGACCCGGTTCGAGCGAGCAGGCAGCGAACGCCACGCAGATAGCCGCGCAGATAGCCGCGCTGGACGTCGTCGATCCGACCACCGAACTGGACGAACTCGAACACCGCGCCTGGCGAACCTTTCTCGTAGCCCATGCCCAGGTTGCGCGGCGCCTCGAGACCGACTTGCTGGCGACCAGCAATCTGCCCCTGGCGGAATTCGACGTGCTATTCCAGCTCGACATCGCCGAGGGCCACCGGTTGCGCATGAGCGAACTGGCGGATCGCGTCGTCCTCAGCCGGGCCGGAATGACACGCCTCGTGGACCGGTTGGTCGCCGATGGGCTCGTGGCCCGACTCAAGTGCGCCTCGGACGCGCGCGGCGCCTACGCCGTGCTGACTGAACAGGGCCACGAGCGACTCGACCGGGCCCGCCCCGGCCACTTCGAATCGGTCCGGCGCCACTTCCTGGCAGCCTTCACACGTGGCGAGCTGGAATATCTGGCTGGCTTGATGGATCGCCGATTCCCCGTGGATTAGCGCCGGGGCCTGGCGCCGGTGGTTCTAGCGCCGCGGGGCGCGGAAGATTTGGGGTAGCTCGAACTCGGGGCGGGCCGGCGAGGGACTCGCGGCCGGCGCCTGAGGAGCATTGGCTGGAGCGGGGCCCGCGGCGGATCCGGCTCCGGTAACAGCGGCGGCTCCGGCGGCATCGGCCGTGGATACCGGCGATCCAGCGCTGTTCCAGCGCTCTTCGGCAGCGGCCACGTCGGAGGGAGTATCGATTTCCACCCAGCCACCGTGAACCGGGACGGCCTTGATCGGAACGTCGCCGCTCACGAGTTCGTCCAGCACGTCGCCGATCTTGAGTTTCGCCATGGCGTTGACGTGGCCCAGGATGGGGCGCCGGTAGGCTGCGTCGCCCGTTGCCCGCTGCCACGCTCGCCGGAGGGCCTTGACTCCGCGACCGCGGAACATCACCAGGCCTATGTACTGGCCTTGAGCGTCCTCGAGACGATTGATCGTCTGACCAATTGATCGAATCGTGCCGTCGGGCGCCATTCGCAGACTCCTGGCATCGCTGAGGTCCTCGCCGAACCGACGCTCCCAGTAACGCTGCCAGTCCAGATCCACGACGACGGCGATCTCCGCCGAAGACGCCAGCAGGGCCTGGAGTACTTCGGGTTTGTAGGCGATGTCGCCGTCGCTCGCCACGAAGGCGTCGCCGAACACGCCGTCGGCGATCATCAGAGTGCCAACCGGTCCAGAAGTGGCGAAGTCCGGGTTCTTGAGCAGGTGGGCCTCGTGTCCGGAGAACGCTTCGTAGCGGTAGCCACCTACGACTAGGACGTCGGTCAGCCCGCAGGACGTGGCAGCGCTCAGAGTCTTCTCCAGCAGCGGCCTACCCTGGAACGGCACCAGGGCCGCCGGGCGATCCTCGTTCAACGGACGCAGCCGAGGGTTGTCTCCGGCTGCCAGAACCACCAGATACATTCGTCCTCACGACGCCGCGAAGCGCCACGGAAGTGGAGGCACAGGCCCAACTCGGGGACCTCGATGACTCTACGCACGGAAACCCTACCACGGCCGCACCCGTCGCCACCAGACCGCGGAACGGTGCCGAAACTGTTGTGACAGGCGCTATGGTTCGAACATGGCAGCTCGCAGCGAGATCGTCGAAGTCGCCGGCAGGCAAGTGGCGATCAGCAACGCGGACAAGGTGTATTTCAGCGGTCCCGGCTATACCAAGCGCGACCTGGTCATGTACTACCTGGCCATCGCCGACGGCGCCATGCGCGGCGCCGTAGACCGTCCGATGGCACTCAAGCGTTACGTGAACGGCGCCGAAGGCGAGTACTTCTTCCAGAAGCGCGCTCCGGAGTCTCGGCCCGCGTGGATCCGAACCGTGGAGCTGGCATTCCCGTCGGGCCGCACGGCCGACGAAGTGGTTCTGGACGACGCCGCGGGTCTCGCCTGGGTCGCCAATTTGGGCTGCCTGGACCTCAACCCGCATGCCATCCGAACGACGGACATGGACCACCCCGACGAACTGCGGGTGGATCTGGATCCAATGCCGGGCGTGCCCTGGGACGACATCCGGCGGGTGGCTTTCGTCGTGCGCGAGGTTCTGGTCGACCATGGGCTGGTGGGCTGGCCCAAAACCTCCGGGTCTCGCGGGATCCACGTGAATGTCCGGATCGAGCACCGCTGGAGTTTCGACGAAGTCAGGCGAGCCGCGCTGGCCCTGGCTCGTGAGGTCGAACGGCGGGCGCCGGCCATCTCCACGAGCAAGTGGTGGAAGGAAGAGCGCCACGGCGTCTTCATCGACTACAACCAGAACGCCAAGGATCGAACGGTAGCGTCCGCGTATTCCGTACGGCCCGTGCCCGATGCCCGCGTGTCCGCTCCGGTTACGTGGGATGAACTGCCCGACTGCGAGCTGGGCGATTTCACGATCGTCACGGTGCCGCCCCGATTTGGTCGCATCGGCGACCCCGGCGAAGGCATCGACGCGGCTGTCGGGTCGCTCGACGGGTTGCTCGAACTCTCGGCTCGGCAGGAGAAGGCGGGCCAGGGCGACGCACCGTGGCCACCCAACTACGCCAAGGCCCCCGGCGAGCCGCCGAGAGTGTCTCCGTCGCGGGCTCGCTCCGCCGGTGGGCCGGGAACGAGTGGCGGCTCCGGGGCGAGCGGCGAGTCCGCGTCTGCCTCAGGCCGCGTCGCCGGAGAGGCGCAAGCCGCTATGCCCACCGGCCGCCGCATCTCCACCAAGCCACTCATCGAGATTGCCAGGGCGGAAACCAAGGAACAGGCACTCGCCGCCTTCGAACGTTGGAAGTCGCGCCACGCGTCGGTCGCCGCGCTGCTCGAGCCCACCGACATCCTGGTCGACGGCATGCGCGGCCGCTACAAGCTCTGGTATCGGATCCGCGTCAATCTCGAGCACGTGCCGGAAGCGGACCGACCGCCGCAGGAGCCTCGCGATTCGGACTACGACCCGTGGGCGGGAATGACGGACCCGCGGCGCTAGCCCTGGCGGCCGAATATGGCCTGCAGTTCGAACGGGGCGGTCACTTCGAGCTGATCGTAACGGCAGTCCGACGGACTCTTGTCGGACCGCCAGCGGACGAATGTGGTGGCGTGGCGGAAGCGATCGCCTTGCAGATGGTCGTACGCGACTTCGCAGACCCGTTCCGCCCGCAGCGGCTCCCACGTCAGATCGCGATCGCGGTTCCAGCGACTTTGGGCCCCGGGCATGCGCTGGCCGCCGGCCCGGGCCGCGGCTTCCCACTCCGCCCATTCTGCCCAAGGATGTCCGTCGAGGGCGCCGACCCGCAGAGGCGCCAGTTCCTCCACGAGCGCCACTCGCTTCTCGTTGGTGAAGCTCGACGTAATGCCGACGTGGTTGAGATGGCCCGCGGCGTCGTAGATGCCCAGCAGCAGCGACCCCACCATGGTGCCCGGGCCGTTCTTGTGCCAGCGAAAACCGGCCACGACGCAGTCGGCGGTGCGGGCATGCTTGATCTTGGACCAGCCTCGCTTGCCCGGCATGTACGGCTCCGACAGACGCTTGGCCACCACGCCGTCCAGGCCCGCGCCCTCGAATCGGTTGAACCAGTCGGCGGCAGTGGCGGGATCGGCAGTGGCTGGCGTCAGGTGTACCGGCGGCTCGGCGCCCGCGAGCGCTCGTTCGAGCAACTGCCGGCGCTCACCCAGGGGAACGCCGCGCAAATCGCGATCGTCGAATGCCAGCAAATCCCAGGCCACGAACGAGGCCGGGGTCTCGGCGGCCAGCATGTTGACCCTCGACGCGGCGGGGTGGATGCGCAGAAGAAGCGAGTCGAAGTCGAGACCGTGCGGGCCGACTATCACGACTTCGCCGTCCAGGACGCAGCGATCCGGAAGGGCGGCCTTGAGCGCCGGCGGCAACTCCGGGAAGTAGCGATCGAGGGGCTTGAGGTCCCGGCTCTGAATGAAGACCTCGTCGCCGTCGCGAAAGACGACCGCTCGAAATCCATCCCACTTGGGTTCGTACTGCCAGCCCTCGCCGGTCGGGATCGCTTCGGTCAACTTGGCGAGCATGGGCTCGATCGGTGGCTGGAACGGCAGTTTCACTCCCCGACTATACCGCCCGAGGTTGCACGTGCCGCACTCTGTGGAACCATGGCGCGGCCGGGGCCCCGCGTCGTCGCGGTCCTGAACGCGAAGCGTTCGACGGCCGGCGTCCCCGGAGTCGCCCGCACGCCGGCTCGGATTGGACGCGAGACACGGTCTCGGTCAGGATTGGCAGCCTAATCTCAACTCGCTTATCTGATCGAGATGGTCGACCTCTTCTTCAAGATCATCCTGCCGGTGATGATGATCGGCATCGTCACGGTCGCCGCCCACCGGTGGGGGCCGGCAGTCGGCGGCGTGCTCGGGGCCGTTCCTTCCAAGGGCGGCCCGATTCTCATCTTCCTCGCCGTGGAGCAGGGCACCGCTTTCGCAGCCTCGTCGGCCGTCACGGCCCTCGGTGGCGCGGCCGGCTGCGGCGTCTTCTGCCTGGTTTACGCCCGCGTCTGTCACCGCATGAACTGGCCGGCCGCTGGACTCGTGTCCTACGGAGCCTTCCTCGTCATATGGGCGGGCATGGTCCCGCTGGAGGATTGGGGTCTCGTTCCGGCGTTCGTGGCCGCCGCGGCGATCCTGGTCGCATCGCGGCAGCTCCTGCCGGTTGCGCCGCCAACGCCGCGGCGCGAGATGACCCGCTCTGATCTGCCGATTCGCATGACGGCCGGCGCGGCGATGGTCGTCTTCGTGACCACGGCCGGGCCGAATTTCGGCGCTGCGATCAGCGGCATGCTGACCACGATCCCGACCATATCGGCCGTTCTGGCTATTTTCACCCACGCTCAAGAAGGTCCGGACCGAACGATCGGGGTCATGCGCGGGATGACCCACGGCCTTCTCGGATTCGCGGCGTTTCTGGCGGTCGTTGCCGCCACGCTCGTTCGGCTGGGAATCGCGGCCTCGTTCCTGCTGGCTCTGGCCGCAGTCGTGGTAGTCCAAGCCATCGAATTGAGATCGGCCCTGCGGGCGCACTTGCCCGGGGCGGCGGACGAAGGTCTATTGATCGAGGCGACCGACTAGCATCGACAACGTCGAGGAATACGTCGACTTCCTTCTGCGTGGCATCTTGCCGGCCGAGGATGTCGCCAGCAGCGCCGATACCGGCGCGGGAGGTAGCTGATGGCCGTCGCCTCACCCATTGCTGTGGAAGCGATCGCGCTCCGCAAGTCTTTCGGGCCGATCCATGCGGTCGACGGCATCGACATGGCGCTGCCGGCGGGCAAGATCTACGGACTTCTGGGGCCCAACGGGTCGGGCAAGACCACGCTCATCCGCCTTCTGACGGGGCTCGCGTCGGCGACGAGCGGTACCGTCCGGGTCAACGGCGTGGCCATGCCGTCTCGGACGAACCTGGCGAGCATCGGCTACATGACCCAGGCCGACGGGATCTACCCCGAACTGTCGGTCTGGGAAAACCTCAGCTTCTTCGGCGCGCTTTACGGCCAGACGGATCGAGCGGCGATGATCAAGACCCTCGAGCTGGTCGACCTCGCCGACAGGCTCGACTCGCCCGCCCAGGACCTCTCCGGCGGAATGCGGCGGCGGCTATCGATGGCCTGCGCCCTGGTCCACCATCCCCGGGTGATCTTCCTCGACGAACCAACAGTGGGAGTGGATCCGGCCCTGCGCGTCCAGTTCTGGCAGCACTTCCGCAGACTCGCCGCGGACGGCGCCACGCTCCTCGTCTCGAGCCACGTCATGGACGAGGCCGACCGCTGCGACGAGCTGCTGTTCATCCGCAGCGGGCGAGTTCTGGCTCAGGGCACTTCCGAAGAACTCCGCAAGCGCGCCGGGACGGACGACATCGAAACGGCGTTCCTCAGGTTCGCCGAAGGACCGGGTCCGGACGGGTCCGGCGGCACGCCCACCGCCGCGGCCCAGGACAAGAACGGAGCCGCCCGATGAACCCCCGCCGTGTAACCGCCGTGTTCCTTCGTATCGTGGCCCAGTTCCGCCGCGATCGCCGAACCCTGGCTCTCCTCTTCGGCGCCCCGATCGCCATCATCGCCCTGCTCGGCTGGGTCCTGAGTAGCTCCGGCGCCACGACCTCCCGAGTGGCCATCGTCAACGCCTCGGGCAATCCGGCGGGGAACGCCATCGTCCTCAAGCTCACCGCCGCGTTGAACGGCCAGCCAAAGGTCCAGGTCGTGGACGTCCGGGACTCCGCGACCGCCCGTCAGATGCTGATCGACAACAAGCTCGATCTCGTCGTCTCGGTGCCCGCCGACTTCAGTCTCCAGAACCGCAAGATCCAGCTGACGACACTCGGCCTGAACCCCGCCGGCGAGTCGACCGTGATTCCCGCGATCCAGCAGGCGCTCATCGGCGCGGTGGTTCAGGACGCCGGCGGCGCGCTGCCCACGATCGAACGTTCCACCGTCTACGGTTCGCCCGACGCCACTCAACTCGACACCCTCGCTCCGGTCGTCGTGGGTTTCTTCGTTTACTTCTTCGTCTTCATCCTGACCGGCGTGAGTTTCCTGCGCGAACGCATGGGCGGAACGCTGGAGCGGCTCATGGCGACTCCGGTCAGCCGGTCCGAAATCGTCCTCGGCTACAGCCTCGGCTTCGGCTTCTTCGCCACGCTGCAGATCGCCCTTGTGCTGGCCTTCGTCATCGGTCGCCTGGACGTTCCGGCGCTCGGACCCGTTCCGGCGTTCGCCATCGGGCTGGGCGTGAAGGCAATCGGCAGCCCGCTGATCGCCTATCTGATCGTGCTAGTCCTGGGTCTTGGGGCCGTGTCGCTGGGCATCTTCATCTCGACCTTCGCCCGCTCCGAGTTTCAGATCCTGCAGTTCATCCCCATCGTGATCGTGCCGCAAGGCCTTCTCGGCGGTTTCTTCTGGCCGATCGACCAGCTGCCCGGCCTGCTCCAGCCGCTCGCCCGAATCCTGCCCGTTACTTACGCCATCGACGGTTTGCGCCAGGTGATGATTGCTGGCGCTGACCTAACGTCGCCGGCGGTCCTGCTGGATCTGGGCGTACTGGCCGGCATCGCCGCCATATTCGTAGTCCTGGCCACGGCCACGATTCGACGGGAAGTGGTCTAGATCGGCAGCCGGGCTCGCGCTCGGCGGAGCCGCTTGCGAAGTCCGTGGCGTCGCGGGCCGGCGATGAGCAGGGCCGTAGACCAGGCCAGTATCGAGACCACGGCCACGCCGTAGACCGGCCAGTAGTTGCCGACCCGGTCGTACATGAGACCGCCCACGTTCATCACGATGACGCCGCCGGCCGGATACGCCATGGCCGTGATGCCGAATATGGCTCCGAAGTTGTGACCGCCGAACACGTCGGAGAAGGTCGCCGACCTTATGGCGATCGTGGCGCCAATGCCGAAGCCGTACAGCGCGTTGCCGGCCACGGCGAGCGGCAGCAGGGAGCCGGTCGCGGTGAAGATCGCGGTCGCTCCGACGAACATCAGACCGGCGCACATCAAACCTACGAAGCGGCGGCCGAACCTGTCCGACAGACCGCCGCCTATGACCTGGCCGGCAACATACGCATACGACTGGAGAGCAAGCAGCGAAGCCGCGAAGCCGACGTCGATGCCCTGGGCCACGGCATGGCGTGAGGACATCTGGAATATGCCCTCGTCTATGCAGCCGATGCCAATCGCCCCGATCAGCAGGATCAAGAAGCGGCGAGTCCGGATGGAGCGACGGAGCGCCTCGCCGCGAGTGCGACTCCCGGGCGGAAGTGGTTCGTGGGACGCTGCGATCGCGCCCGGCCCGGACGTCTCATGCAGCCCGGCACCGGACGTGACCACTGACCCGAACGCGCCGTCCTTGGAACTCGCCCGCGACCCCGACACGAGAATCGCGGGGCCCATGGTCATGATCCAGGCAAACGGCAGTGCCAGGAGCGAGAGGCCGCCGAATATGGCAGCCATAGATCGCCAGCCGATATCGGGGATGACCCCGGCGGCCAGGGGCAGTGCCAGCGCCACGCCGATGCCCGGTCCCGCATACGCGACGCCCAGAGCCAAACCCGCAATCCCGGCATAGCGACGGGCGATGGCCGTGGTCGTGCCCACGAAGACGAGCTGGGTGCCGATGGCGAGCATCGTCCCGTAGGCCGCCATCAGGAAGGCGACGTCCGTGCAGATCGAGGTGACGAACCAGCCCGCGCCCAGCAGCGCCGCCCCGAGCATCAGGAGCCACCTGTCGGCCACGAGGTCGTAAGCGCGGCCCAGGATCGGCGAACACAGGGCCGAGACGACGAGGAACATCGTCCACGGCATCTGGCCCAGTTCGCGCGAGGTGTGGAACGTGGCCTCGAATTGGGGTGCGAGGAGCGGGTAGCAATACAGCGGCGCATAGGCCAGCGCACCCACGACGAAGGCGGCGAGAGCCGGCACCGTCCGACGGAGACCGGTGCGGGAAATCGAAATGCTCGCCACGCGCCAATCCTAGCCACCGCACGTTGATCGGGCGACGGCCTATCCGCGTTCCGCGATCGCGCGGGTCACGGTCGCGCTTCGACGCTGGCTCGCCCTTCCGCTGGCTCGCCCGCCGGCCCGCCGACCGCCCGCCCGGCCCGAGCGAGAAACAACAACCGGCCCTCGCCTCGCGGCTGGGCCGGTTGTATGAGATCTCGTGGTCCGATGGCGGCGACGCCGATCGGGGCGTGGGTTCTAGGCTTCGGGCTTGGCCTCGGCCGCGGGAGCTTCGGCAACAACCTCAGCCTCCGGAGCG
Source organism: Chloroflexota bacterium (assembly GCA_003158875.1). Taxonomy (GTDB): domain Bacteria; phylum Chloroflexota; class Limnocylindria; order Limnocylindrales; family CSP1-4; genus Fen-1039. The sequence continues at coordinate 81,031 of PMLK01000089.1, read as the reverse complement.
GCAACCTCCTCGACCTTCGGAGCGGCAACCTTGGCGACCACTTCTTCGGGCTCGGAGAGAAGGGTCACGCCGGCCGGCAGGGTCAGATCGCGAAGATGGATGGCGGTGTCGAAGTCGTTCAGCGACTCGATCGAGTACTCGATCGCATCCGGCAGATTCTCGGGCAGGGCGCGGACCTTGACCCGGTCCACGTTGTGCAGGAGCGTGCCGCCCAGCCGAACGACGGCGTAGGACTCGCCGGTCGAGTGGAGGGCGATTTCGACGGTGACTTCCTCGCCGCTCTTTAGTTCGAAGAGGTCGACGTGGAGCAGGCTCCGGCTGCGAGGATCGATCTGCAGGCCGTGGATCATGACCTTGTGGGACGCTTTACCGTCGATCTTCAGGTCAACGATCGTGTTTGAATGGGCCGTCCGACGAATGTGGTCGAACTCGTGAGCGTCCAGGGAAACCGGGGTCGACTCGATCCCGTGCCCGAAGACGATGGCGGGAATCTGGCCGCCTTTGCGGAGAAGGGCGACTTTCTTGCCCGTCACGGTCCGCGACGTCGCGGCCAATGAGAATCGTTCTGTCTTGCTAGACACTGTGGAACCTCTCTGACGGTTCGGCGAGCCAACCACCGCGGCGGTGGCGCTTCGGCCTAGGAGCCTACCACGGGTAGGCATGTGGCGCGCCTTTCATGAGGCCACGTGGCCTTCCGCCGACAACGGAACGGCTGGGGTGTAGGATCGCGCGGTGGCAGCCACGATCCTGATCGTCGAGGACGAATACGCCGTCGCACGGGGAATCCAGTACGCCCTCCAGCAAGAGGGTTACCAGGTCGCGGTCTCACGTTCTGGCGAGGAAGGGGTCGAGTTCGCCCTTCGCGAGGGGCCGGATCTCATCGTCCTGGACGTGCGACTGCCGGGGATCGACGGCTTTGAGGTCCTCCGCCGTCTGCGCACAAGCGGCTCCAAGGCACCTGTCCTGATCCTGACCGCGCGCGACGAGGAAATGGACAAGGTCATAGGTCTGGAACTCGGCGCGGACGACTACATGACCAAGCCGTTCGGCCTGCGGGAGTTGATGAGCCGTATCAAAGCCATGCTCCGGCGGGCCTATGGCGATCTGGCGGATGCCGGCGGCGGGCGGCTTCTGCGTCACGGCGATCTGCTCATCGATCTCGAGCGACGGCGCGTGCAACGCGGCGAGCGGCGCATCGCCCTCACCGCAACCGAGTTCGAGATTCTTCGCCACCTCGCCAGCAAGCCCGGCCGCGTCTATTCGCGGCGCGAGCTTCTCGAGCTCATCCGCGACTACGAGGCGCTGGACNNCCACGTCAGCCACCTGCGCGAGAAACTCGAAGACGATCCGTCCAGCCCGCGGTTCGTGCTGACGGTCCGAGGCGCGGGGTACGCCTTCGCGGAGCGCTGAAGTGTCACCGGGGCGGAAACGGCGAAAGCCACAGGCGTCCATGGATCAATCCAAGCCGAGTCGACCGCCCAAACCCAAGCGCCAGCCCGCGCCAAAGGCCCGAACCGGGACGGCTTCAAGCGGGGACAGCCGAGCGCCGTTGACGTTTGCCAGGCCGCTGCCGCGAACCTTCCAGGGTCGTCTGACTCTGGCCTTTGTCCTCGTCTTCGTCCTGGCAGTCGGCATCGTCTCGGTCGTGACCGTCTTCGTTCTCAACGACAATCTTCGCCAGCAGGAGAAGTCGAACCTCGGCGCCCGAGCCAACGCCGTAGCCGCGGTTGTGCGAGCACAGGCCGAGAGCGCCGCCACGTTCGACCCCGCTAATGCCACGGTCGTGTCGGCGAGCGGAGTCCTCAACGATGAGGTCATCGCCGCGATCGGCGATCAGGACACTCTGGCCAACTACGCCAACGACGTGGCTCAGGCCGACCTGCGACTCCGATTCGGTCTGGGCTCGCAGACGCCGGCCGGGTTCGCGCTCATCCCTACTACGCCCGAGTCGGTCTTCAGCGCTCGACTGACCGCGGAGCCCGCGGCGGACGAGGCCCGCGACTCCGTGAGCTACACCCAGGTCTTCAAATATGAGGATCCGGCCGGGGTGAAGCCGACGTGGTATCTCGAGGTCAATCTGTCGGCCCCGTACACGACCCGCAGCAGCACCATCCGCAACGTTGTGGGCTTCCTCTTCATTACGGTGGCCGGGGCGTTGATCCTGGCAGTCGCGGTGGCGGCCCTGCTGGCGCGCCGATTCACGACACCGCTGCGCCGCCTCACCGACGCGGCGCGGGCACTGGCGGACGGCGACCTGTCGCGCCGCGTTCCGGCGGATAGAGCCCGCAGCGGCGGCGTAGAGATCGCGGAGTTATCGCGCCAGTTCAACGCCATGGCGGATCAAGTCGAGGAGACTCTGGAAGAGATTCGGAGCGATCGAGACGCCGGCCGCGAATTCATGGCGGACGTCTCGCATGAGCTGCGGACGCCGCTCGCGGCGCTGCGGACATTCAACGAACTTCTCCAGGAAAGGGCCGGCAACGACGTAGCGGCCCGAACCGAGTTCCTGGAGTCGAGCGCCCAGCAGATCGCCCGACTCGACTGGCTGGCCCAGAACCTGCTCGAGCTGTCCAAGCTCGACTCCGGCTTGATCCGCCTCGACCTGCGACCCGACGATCTGCGAGCCACGATCCAATCGGCCTTCGAACAGGCCGAGGTCACGGCAGACCGGCGGGGCATAACGCTGACGACGGAGCTGCCCGATACGCCGCTCGTAACGCGCCACGATCCCCTGCGGATGGGCCAGGTCCTGACCAACTTGATCGGCAACTCCCTCAAGTTCACGCCGCGAGGCGGATCCGTGCGCGTGGCGCTGACACCTCACGGGACCGGGGCCCGTATCCAGGTCGCCGACACGGGCATCGGCATCGAAGCCGCCGAGCTGCCGCACATCTTCGACCGTTTCTACCGCGGCTCGCGCGCCAGCGAGGCTCGGAGCAGCGGCAGCGGCCTCGGCCTGGCCATCGTGCGGTCCGTGGTGGAGATGCACGGCGGTCGCGTCATGGTCCAGAGCCGCGTTGGATCCGGATCCATGTTCACCGTCACTTTGCCGGCCGACCCGCGCCGCTCGCCGGAGGCGCTGGCGACCGGCGCCGTCTCGCCACCGGAATCGGGCAGCACGTCCAGCGGCCCCAGCGGCCGTTCCAGCGGCTCCAGCGCCGCATCCGACTCCGCCGTGCAGCATCCGGCACAAACGGACACCGAATCCGAATGACGGAATCTTCACCGTCCACAGGCTTCTAAGTGAACGCCGCCTGCCGCAAGATCGACTCCTGGCGGCACGAATCGCCACGATTGCCTAGCATTCATCGCTATCCCCATCCGCGTTCTGGTATCGCCAAACAGCTATGTCCGACATAAACGCAAACGAGCCGCCAAGGTTCGAGCCGGTCCCGGCCGAACGCCGCCGCCGCATAGACGTGCCCGGAAGCGGACCGTCAACGCCGATGGACGCGACCCCGGAACGGTGGTTCGAACCGACCCCAAGCCTGGAACCGGTGTCCATGGTTGCCTCCGAGCCTTCCGGCCCGGGGCTCGGCCGCGGACTCGTGGCCCTGATCCTGGCCGCCTCGGTGGTTGGCGCCGTATCGGGTGGCGCCGGCGTCTACGTCGCCCTTCGAACGGCGGGAGTGATCGAAACCGCGAACGGACCGGCCGTTAGCCAACCGACGGCGGCCACCGTCGTCTCAGTCGAGTCGAACGAGTCAACGGTCATCGCCGCGGTCGGTCGAGTGAGTCCGGCCGTCGTGGGCATCAAGACCGTCTACGACGGTGGCGCCACCAAGTCCGGATCGGGGATTGTCTACGACCAGCGCGGCTGGATCCTCACCAACAAGCACGTTGTCGAGGGCGGCACCGGCATAACCGTTCGGCTTACGGACGGTCGGATGGTTCCGGCGAGCATCTACGGTCTGGACAACCTCACCGACCTGGCCATCGTCAAGGTCGACGGCGTTACCGGACTGTCCGTCGCCCCCATCGGTTCGTCCGATTCGCTACAGGTCGGCGAGCTGGTCATCGCGATCGGGAACCCGCTCGACTTCCAGTATCCCGACACCGTCACGTCGGGCATCGTGTCCGCCCTGGGCCGCGATCTCTCGGTCCTGGACGCCAGCGGAACCGCGCCCACTTCATCGCTCCACGACCTCATCCAGACAGACGCAGCCATCAATACCGGCAACAGCGGCGGGCCGCTCGTCGACGCATCGGGCCGGATCATCGGCGTGGCCACGGCTCAGACCGCAGTGGCGCCGGGAATCGGTTTCGCCATTCCGATCGATATCGCCAAGCCGATCATGCAGCAGGCGCTTGCCGGCGAGAAGCTGTCACGGCCGTTCATCGGAGTCACTTACGAGCTGATCGACCGCGGCACTCAGGATCGATACCAGCTGCCCCTGAGCGAGGGTGCCTGGGTCCACGCCGAAGACGCGAGCGGCCGCTCGATCGAGGCGGTCGTTTCCGGCAGCCCCGGCGACAAAGCGGGCATCAAGACCGGCGACATCATCACTCGGGTCGAGGGCCAGGACATCGATGAGGCCCATCCGCTGCAGGACATTCTCGTCCAGTACGCGCCGGGGCGCCGGGTTAGCGTTCAGGTTCTGCGCAACAAGACTTACTTGACGCTGATGGTCACTCTCGGAACCAGGCCCGACTCGGCGACTTAGCGTTTGCGCCTGATCTCGACGGCAGCGCTATCGACCGGCGCGCCCAGGATCACCTCCGGTTTGCGCACCCGAACGACTACTTCCGAGACGCCCGCCGCGCCCGGCAGCGACAGCACCCGACGGGCGATCAATTCGGCCAGGGCTTCGATCAGGCTCACGCTTGGGCCTTCGATGACCTGCCGGCACGTCTCGGAGACGTCGCGATAGTCGACCGTTTGCGCGAGGTCGTCGCTCAGACCGGCCGGCTTCAGATCGAGCCAGAGTTCGACATCGACTTCGAACGGCTGCGGCGCGTGCCGCTCCTCCGGGAGAACGCCGTGCCGGCCTTCGAAGGTCATGTTCGTCAAGCAGATTCGGTCGGTCATTCGTACCACCCGCGCACGATCGCGTCCGCGACGAGCGCCGTTCTGACGTTGGCCCGAACGTCGTGGACGCGCACGATGTCGGCGCCGCCGGCAATCCCCAGCGCGGTCGTGGCCAGGGTGCCCTCGAGTCGATCCTCGGCCGGCAACCCGCCCAAAACTCGACCGAGCGTCGACTTGCGCGAGGTGCCGAGCAGAATCGGCCGGCCCAGGACCCGCAATGCGGCGAGTTCCCGCATCGCCGTCAGGTTGTGCTCGGCCGACTTGCCGAACCCGAATCCCGGATCCACGATCAAGTCGCCGCGCGGCACGCCCGCGGCCTCGGCCCGATCCACGGCCGCGCGCAGGTCCTCGATCAATTCCGCCACGAAATCATCGTAGCGGGGTTCCGTGCGGTTGTGCATCAACACGAGAGCCACTCCACCGGCGGCGGCGACCCGGGCGATGGCGTCGTCCGCCGAAACGCCCCAGACGTCGTTGATGAGCGCCGCGCCGGCCGCCACCGCCGCTTCCGCCACGGCCGGCTTGGAGGTATCGACGCTGATCGGGATGTGCGGCAGAGCGGCGTGGATGGCCGCGATTACCGGCACCACGCGAGCCGACTCTTCGTCCGCGGCGACGGCTTCATGGGCGGGCCGAGTGGATTCCCCACCCACGTCCAGGATGTCGGCGCCTTCGTCGACCATGTGCCGTGCCTGCGCCACGGCCCGGTCCACAGCCGAGGCGCCGGGGCTCGCGGCCGAAGGCGCGTGGCTCGCGGATGACGACAAGTCGGCGGCGGCGTAGGCCCGGGCGAGCAAACCGTCGCCCGAGAACGAGTCGGGTGTGACGTTGACGATGCCCATGACGAACGTGCGACTGCCCCACTCGAAGAGGCGCGGCCCAATGCGAGTGGGTTCCGGCGGAGAGAATGCTGGCGTCGTGGCCCGGGCTGGCGTCACGGGACCGCCTCCGGATGCGGCATCGATGGATCGGGCTCCAGATTCGGGTCGGCCACGAGTATGGCCCGCGCGGCTCCGACGAGATAGAGGGATCCTGCCACGATCACCGGCCCGGCGCCCGCGCCACTCGCCAAGAAGGCGCCGCTCCCCGAGGTTAGGGCCGCGTCCAGCGCCGCCGCCGGCTCCTCCACCGCCTCGGCCGCTCGCCCCGCCAGAGATTGCCAGCGAGCGGCCAGCCGGTCCGCCGCCAGCGCCCGGCCGCCCGACGGGGCGGTGCAGATCACGCGAGCCTCGCGCAGCAGAGTTGAGCCGGCCAGGGCCCGGACCACGCCATCCACGTCCTTGTCGGCCATGATCGCGAGAACGAGTGTCGGGCGGCCGGGCGCCAGGAACGGTGCCATTTCGTCGAGAGCTTCGGCGAGGGCGGCCGCCCCGGCCGGATTGTGGGCCCCGTCGAGCAGCACGTCACGGCCGCCGACGCTTATCAGCTCCAGGCGCCCTGGCCAGCGCACCGACGCGTAACCCTCGCGACGCCGCTCCGGCGGCACTCGGGCGATGCCGGCGGCTTCGAGGGCGTCGAGGGCCGCGTCGGCGACAGCCACGTTGGCGGCCTGATGCCGGCCCCGCAGCCCGACTCGAACCGTCCCCAGCCGCCCCAACTCCACGTCGATGCCGTCGCGGCCGACAGCGCGGAGCGGTGCGGGCGGCGTCACGGTCAGGGGAGCCGCCACTCGCCGACTTCGGCGCTCGATCACTTCGAGCGCCGAACCCCAGGCGCCCGTCACCGCCAGATCGCCGCGCATGATGATCGCGGCCTTCTCCCTCGCAATCGCCTCGATAGTGGTCCCGAGCCTGTCGGTGTGATCGAGCGAGATATTCGTGACCACCGCCACGCCGCCGTCCCAGGCATGAGTGGCATCGAGCCTGCCACCCAATCCCACTTCGACGACCGCAAGGTCCAGGCCCATCTCCGCAAACCACAGGAACGTGATCGCCGTCAGCAGCTCGAATTCGGTGGGCTCGCCGTGACGCCGCGCAACCTTGTCCGCGGTCGCGAAAACGACGCCGGACAGTCTGGCGAAGGTGTCCCGATCGACCGGAACGCCGCCTATCTGCAGCCGCTCGCGATACGTCACGAGATGCGGCTTGGGCGTCTCTCCAACTCGATAACCCGCGGCCGTCAACGCCGATCCCATCAGCGCCAGGACACTGCCCTTGCCGTTCGTGCCGGCAACGAGGGCGCCGCGAAACGCCAGTTCGGGGTGGTCGAGAGCCGCCAGCAGAGCTCTGGTGCGGCCAAGTCCAAGACGGATCCCAAACCGGCCGCGCGCCGCAAGTGCGGCCAGCGCCTCCGGATAGCTGAGCTGTTGGGGCGTCAATCCTTCGTCAGGTCGTCTTCATAGAAGACGCACTGGTTGAACCGGGGAGTGAGGCACACGTCATTGACGTAACCCTGCTCCAAATGAACGCCGCCTCGCAGCTGGCAGCGCGAGACGTTCTGCTCCTGGCGAATCAGGGCTTTCAGGAGATGCGGCGCCTGGATCGGGATCGCGCCCCTGCTGCCCGTCATGTAGAAGTGCGGGCAGACGTTGCGGCGCAGGTTCGGCAGGCCGAAGCCGGCTCGCGGCAAAGGCATCGTGGGGTAGCGAGGGGCAGTGGTCGGGTCCGCGCGGGTGAACACGGGCATTCGGGGCGGGTTCTTGGTCGCAATGCGACCGTTCAGCGGCATGGCCCCAGGCCTGCCGTAAACCCGCGCAGCAGCCGACGGCCCGACCCGGTTGCCCAGGTCGGCCGCGCCGTTGCTGTAGCCGCCATCGGGGTTTCGGGGCCCATGTGGCTTGGGATCGCGTGCCTGCACTGTCGCCTCGAACCTGAGCGAACGCACCTGAACATCCGCTCTCTATAGCAGAGTACATCTATCCACACGCAACGCGCACGTCGATAGCGCGCCGCGGAGTTCCGTTCTACCTGGGAGTAGTCGGCGCCCTTGGCCCACTCAAGAACGGCCGCGATGCGGTCTCTGCGCCCGGTGATGCGACAATGGGGAGGATGCGAGAACGACGCGCCGCCCATGTAAGACCCCGACCGCCGTCCGGAGATCGCCTGCCGGCGCGGGGAGTACGCGCATCGGCGCCACCCACGGATGTCCTTCGCCGCTACATGAGACCGAGCAGCGGTCCGCGCGCGTCGGGACCCGCAACCATGGTCGTGGTTGCGGTCTGCCTGGTCGTGGCCATGCTGACGGTGACCGTGGGATTCGGGCTCATCGGGACCCTCGCCGGCGGTATCGGCGGCGCGTTTGGCAATTCTCTGGCGCGGCTCACGTCGCAGGGACCGGCCACCGTGCCGCCGTCCGGCGTGACACTCGATACGCCCGTAATCGACACGCCACTCAACGATGGCTATACGACCGACTCGTCCATCCCGATTCAGGGGACCGTTCCGGCTGACGTCGTCGGCAAGTCCGGCTACAAGGTCAACGTTTATCTCCTGCTCGACAACGGCTCGCAGCGCAAAGTTGCGAGCGTCGAAGTCGGCGGGACGACGCGGTTCATCACGACACCCGTGACACTCACCGAGGGCGCAAACAAGCTGGTGGCGACTCTGGCGTGGTCGTCCGGAGAAGGCCAGCCGTCACCGGTGGTCACTTACATACTGGACACGAAGCCGCCTAAGATCACGATCTCGTCGCCGAAGCACGAGGCCAAAGTGAACTCTTCTACCGTCGACGTCTCCGGCTCGACCGATGCCGGAGCCACGGTCGCAATCCGCAACGAAGCGGCCCCCGGCGGTTCCCTGAACAGCGTCACCGTCGGTGCCGACGGCAAGTACACCTTGACCGTGAACGTGGTTGCGGGGTCCAACACGATCGACGTCACGTCCACCGATCAGGCCGGGAATACCGCCACGACAAGCGTGACCGTCACTCGATCCTACGGCCAGCTGGCGGCCCACCTCGCGATCTCAACGCCCAAGTTCAAGACTTCGTCCCACATCACGTTGAAACTCACAACCCATGCGACCTCGTTCGGCGGAGCGCCGCTGGCGGGCGCCTCCGTAACGTTCACCGTGGCGATTCAAGGACTCGCGCCCATGGTTTCGCCCGAGATAACGACGGACTCCACCGGCACGGCGACATGGCAGGTGGCTGTGACCGGCGCCACAGCCGGAACGGGTCAAGCGAGCGTCCTCGTCACGTCATCGACCGGTGACGTCGTCACCGCGACCGCGGCCATCGTCACCTACTGACCCGCCGCGCTCAGTCCACCGACCGCCACTCGGGGCTATTCGGGCGACGGCTTCGCAGCTACAATCGGGACATGGCCAGCTGGCGATGCCCGCTCTGTGGCGCACCGCAGCCGGAGACGGCGCGATGCTGGGTTTGCCGTCGCTCCACGATCTGCTGCTCCACCTGCCGCCACTTCCGCAAGGCCGTCGCGATTCAGGTTGGTTACTGCGGTCTGGACAAGGGACGGTCGCCGCTTCGGGGCTCTGAGGAGCGCACTTGCTGGGTTCGACCCGCCGGCCGCACGGCAGCGGCGATCGACGGCGTTGCGGCTCCGACAACAGGGCCGTCGCCGGAGCTGGGGCTGTGGGGCTCACTCACAACACGCGAAGCGGCGCCGGCCGGACAACCTGAGCCCGTCCCTCCGCAAGACTCCGCGACCCAGCCACAACCGCCGCCCCTCCGCATGTGGGCCGAGCCGGGCCAACGCCACGACTCGGAACAGCCTCTGCCGGGGAACGGACGTTCTCTAGCTAATCGGCCGTGGGGTCCCGTTCCCGGCCGGCGCGATCCGCAGATCGGCCTGCGCGGACCCCGCTGGCCCCGTCAGGGCTGACCGGGGTTGCGCCTACGGTATTGCGGGTGGTGGCGGCGACGGTGAGGGCGTAGGAGCCGGTGTCGGCGTGTGGGTCGGTACGGGCGTTGGCGTCGGCGTTGGTGTCGGCGTTGGCGTCGGTGTTGGCGTCGGTGTTGGCGTCGGTGTCGGTGTCGGCGTGTCCGTGGGCGCCGGACCCAGCGACAGGACGTAATCGACCGGCGAATTGACCAGGACCGGAATGCCCGCTCGCGGATTCGAACTGATCACGTCGCCGGCCGGAACGGTCGGGTTGGGTTCGCTCGTAACGGTGCCGGCCTGAAGCCCGGACGACTCCAGCAAGCTCAGGGCATCGGCCTCGCTCATACCGACGATGCTGGGGACGGCCACGGTCGCCTGGCCCGTGACCACCGTGATGGTGATCGTGTCGCCCTTGTGCATCGCCGTGGCGGCCGCCGGGTCCTGCGCCACCACGGTTCCATCCGCCTGAGTGGTGGTATTCGCCTCGAACTTCACCGTGACGTTGAGGCCGTCACGCATCGCCTGCGCCTGCGCCTGCGTATACGACTCGTACAGCAGATTAGGGGCGTAGACGGGAGCGTCGGGAGACTTGCTCGTGACGATGATCACGATGACGGCGATCACGGCGAGTACCAGAATGGCCATGACGCCGGCGACCCATGCCCACGGGCTGGCACCAGTCGGCTCTTCTTCTGGTTCGAGGCTCGACGCGCGACGAGTCTGACGTCGCGGCATGTCCGGTTCCGGCGAGTAGACGCTCTCGGATTGGTATTCGGAGTCGAACGCCTCGAACGGCCGCGATGCGTATGCGTCGGGCGAGTACGGGCTCGAAGTGCCGCGGCCGGATCCGGCGGCGCGAGCGGCGGCGCTGGCGGCCGACGCGGCACCAGCCGCGGGACCTGTGGCCGCGCCAGCTGAACCTGCGGCGGCGGCTGAACCTGCGGCTGACCCGGCAAGCGTGCCCGCGGCCGCCCCGGCAACCGATCCGGCGGCCGCCCCAGCGGACCGAACGTTACCCCGCCCAGCAGCATCCGGATCGACGAAGGTCTCGAGTGCCACGCCGAGCGCCGCGGCCGATTGGTAGCGACCGTCGGCGGCCGGCGAAAGGGCCTTCATCGTTATGGTGTCGAGTTCGGTGGGTACGGCCGGATTGAGCCGCGACGGCAGCGGCGGAGGGCCGGCGCGTCGAGCCGCGGCGACTTCCTCGACGGTATTGCCGAGCCACGGAGCGCGGCCGGTCAGCATCTCGTACAGCAGGCAGCCCAGAGCCTCGACGTCGGACGCTTCCGAGGGGGCGCCGCCGAGCATGGCGCTGAGGACCGGCGGCGCAGCCGTTGGCTTCGATTCGACCTCGAAGCGCTTGATGTTGGACGTGGTGGAGTCCGTAACCGCAAGGGCGGCCCGGGCGATGCCGAAGTCCGTGACTTTGATCGTGCCGTCGCGCGTGACCATGACGTTGTCCGGCTGAAGGTCGCCGTGCGGCAGACCCCGCGCGTGAGCGGCCTCGAGAGCGCGCGCGACTTCAGCCGCGGCCCGGGCGGCGCGGCGCGGCGGAACCGGGCCGTTGCGCTCGATAAGCGTGGCGAGGTCCGCGCCGTCGACGAATTCGGTGACCAGGAAAGTTCCCGACCCGTCCGTACCGAAGTCGTAGACGCCGGCCACGTTGACGTGGTTCAGGCTGGCGGCGACCCTCGATTGCCATCGAAAGTCGGACATGAAGTCCGGGTCGTCCGCAAAGGCCGGGCGGATCAGCTTGAGAGCGACATCGCGATCCAGACGGCTGTCGTGGGCGCGGTACACCGTCGCAAAACTGCCCTCACCGAGCAGTTCGACGAGCTTGTACCTGCCCCCGATCGTTCCGCCGATCTCAGTCACGAATGATCCTCATAGCCCGCCCAAAGAAACGTACCCGAGCCCCTGCATCGAGAGCCGGCACTTTCAACTCAAGTCCAGGGTCTGCAGGTACTTCCTGAACTCCGTTCCGATGTCCGGTCTCTTGAGTGCCAGTTCTACGGACGCTTCAAGCCAGCCCATCGTGGTGCCTGCGTCGTAGCGAACACCTTCGAAAGCGTAGCCGTATACGTCCTGCTCCTGCATCAGCGCCTCGATGGCGTCCGTCAGCTGGATCTCGCCGCCGGCGCCACGCGGCGTTTGCTCGAGCTTGTCGAAGATCTTGGGCGTCAGAACGTAGCGGCCGATGATCGCCAGGTTGGACGGCGCGTCCGCCGGATTCGGCTTCTCGACCAGGCCGGAAACCTTGTATAGCCGTGGGTCGCCGGTGTCGGCTGGTACTCCCGCGATGACGCCATATCGGGAAGTCTGGTCGTGGGGGACTTCCATGACCGCCACGACCGAACTGTGAGTCTGCTCGTAGGCATTGACGAGCTGGCCGATGCACGGCCGATCACCCGAAACGACGTCGTCGGACAGGATTACCGCGAAAGGCTCGTGGCCGATCAGCTCTTTCGCGCACAAGACGGCGTGGCCGAGGCCGAGCTGTTCCTTCTGTCGAACGTAGTAGACCTGGGCCAGGTCCGAGATGGCGCGTATCTGGCGCAGCTTCTCGATCTCGCCACGCTCCTCGAGGAGCAGCTCCAGCTCGACGCTGATGTCGAAGTGATCTTCGATGGCCCGCTTCTGGCTGCTGGTGACGATGATCACCTGCTCGATACCGGCCTCGACCGCTTCTTCCACGGCGTATTGGATGACCGGTTTGTCGACTAGAGGGAGCATCTCCTTGGGTTGGGCCTTGGTGGCCGGGAGAAAGCGGGTTCCCCAACCCGCGGCCGGAAGGACGGCTTTACGAACGTGCATCTGGCCTCAGCTTTGATCGGCCGCCACGGCAGCCGGATCGACGAATTCGTGGCTATCGCGATGAAGTCCGTCGCATAGCCCCAGGCGACGGGGTTCCGTTGGGATCCAGACCGGCCGCATCATCTCGCGAACCGCGGACCGCCTGCAGAACAACATTCCTCGCCGGCTCATCCACTCCAGGACGTGGCTCGGGTCGGCATGGAATTCGAAAGGACCGGGGTTCAGGCCTGCGGAGTCCGTCCAGGATACGGGCGATTCAGGCGCCAGCGTGTCCAGGATGCTGACCCGCCACGGCCGACCTTCGATGACCTCACCGCAGCCGGAGCAGCGGCCGGCCTTGTTGTCGGTGACAATCGTGGGAATCCGGACGCCATATAGATCCATCTCTGCCGGATCGTAACAGGTCGCCGAACTGGATGAGCGGAGGCGCCTCCCTGTGGACCCACAAGACGACAATCTGACCCCTTCCGAGGCCGCCCGCGAGAAGCGCCGCGATCGCGACGCCGCGGCTCGAACCAAGGCGGGCATGAAGACCGGCCTGGCCAAACAGTTCAAGCAGGTTCTCGACGCCCAGGCGAAGCGGGCCCGGAATGTCAGAACGGATTCAGACGGCTCAGCCCCCGAAGGTGAATGAGTAGAGCCGCGCCCCGGCTGAGGTGAAGGTCACTGTCACGGTCCCGCGGGCTGCTATCGGCAGATGGACGAGGTGGTACAGCCGGGCCGCGCCGATGGTCATCGTCCCGTCGCTACTCACGTCTTCGGTCTGTTGCGCGCCGGACACGCCGCTCACCGTCACCGAGGCCGTGACGGGCGAGTCCGCAGCAGCGACGAGATACACGTCCCGGGCGTAGAACGACAGCTCGAGTTTGTCCCCCGCATGCAGCGACGTGGCGTATTCCGGCTGGAAGTCGAACGTGCCCGCGACCGCGAACGAGTCGTCGCTCAGCTGGGCCGGGAACGTGTACTCGTGGGACCCGGACTGGGCCTGCTGGGGCGATTCGAAGCCCTGGGCGCGATCCGTGCCGATGTACGTCTCGGGGGTTTCATTGGACACGAAAGGCGGCGGCGCAGCCGATGCCGTCGACGCACCGGGCAGGGCACCCTGGCCCGCTTCTGCCAGGAGACCCCGAATGTCCGACTCGGTCTGGGTGTAGTCGCCCTCACCGAAGTGCGTGGACCGGATGTGGCCCGTGGCGTCGATCAGATAGTCGGCCGGCCAGTACTCGTTGTTGTAGGCCGTCCACGTCCCGAATTCGTTGTCCTGAGCCACGGGGTAGGTGATGCCGAAGCGCTGGATCGCGGCGGTCACGTTGCCGGTGTCGTGTTCGAAGGCGAATTCGGGGGTGTGAACGCCGACCACCACGAAGCCATCCGCCGCGTACTTCTGATACCAGCTCTCCACGTAGGGCAGGGTCCGGATGCAATTGATACAGGAGTACGTCCAGAAGTCGACCAGAACCACTTTGCCGCGCAATCCGGACATGGTCAGCGGGCTGGTGTTCAGCCAGTGGTCGATGCCGGCGAACTCTGGCGCGACCGGCCCGACAGGTAATCCGGACAGGCCGGATGCGGGTCCGCTGATCGTGCCGCCCGCGCTCTGCGCGCCGATATCCTGCAGTGCCACCTGAACCTCGCCGGTACGTTCGAGCATCTGGAGCGTTCCGGTCCAATCCGGCAGGGCACCGGTCAGGTCCGCGGAGATGGCGGTATCGGCGCCGACCGCCATCAGACCCGCGGTGGCGAGAACCAGGATTCCGAACGCCCGCCCGGCCCACGGAGATGCGGAACGCATCCGCAGTCGCGCCAGAGCCGCTCGCCCGCCCAGAGCGATCGCCAGCAGCGGCACACCCGCCCCGACCGAATAAGCCACTACCAGAATGAGCGTGTCCAGCGATCCGGGAGCCGTCACGGCCAGGCTCGTGATGGCGCCGAGAATCGGGCCGGCGCATGGTGTCCAGACGAGGCCCAATCCCACGCCTGTCGCCAGGCCGCCGACGATGCCGGCCACGGCGCCGCGCGGAACCGAATCGGTCGCTCCGCTCGAGCCCAACGAGCCCGCCATTCGATCGGCGCCCGCCAGACGCGCCCCGAAGGTCTGCAGCCGAGCCGTCAGTCGCTCGAACCGTTGCGTCATCGCCGGCCAGAGCAGGGTCAATCCGAACATGGCGATGATGACAATCGCGATGTCTCGAAGGGCGTCGGAGGGCAGATGCAGCGATCGCACGATCTCCACGCTGGTCAGCGTGAAGAACGAGAAGCTAGCGATGAGTCCCACGATGACGAGGTAGGGGCGTCGTCGATCGCCGTCGGCGCCGGTGGCGAGAACGATCGGCAGGATGGGCAGGACGCACGGCGACACCGAAGTCACCAGGCCGGCGATGAGGGCCACGAACGTGAGAACGACCATCGACCGATCCTAGGCGCGACCCCGAGGCGTACGGCTGAACCTCGAAACTGGCCCGCCACGCGCGACGGTTGTCCGCGAGTGGCATCAAGCGACCGGCGGCGGCGTCGGTGGTCTGGGCCTCGGGCCTGCGCCCCGTACGAACGCGGCACTGGTTTCAGGATTTCCCGAGTGCGAAGATACGATATTGAACGCGAGCGGCTCTCCCGATACACAGACGGGAGGCGCAGAGAGGCACTTCTCATGACTGCACAACTCTGGCGGTGGCGATTCGTCCCGCTGATCTTCGCCCTGGCACTGGCCGGCGTAGCTTCCGTGGCTTACGCCGTGGGTGCCACTTCCGGCGCCGCAGGCGGCGTCGCGGCCGCTCAGGGGACAACCGTTCCCGGACATCCCGAACTCGGCCCCGGTTGGCTCGGCGGCGGCGTGCCCGGCAGTTCTACCGCACCCGGTTTCAACGGCATGTCGAGCGTGCCCGGCCAGCTGGACGTCTCGATAACCCAGATCGACGGCTCAAAGCTGTCGCTTCAGACAAGCGACGGTTGGACCAGGACCATCGACGCCGCCGGCGCGACGGTGACCAAAGCCGGCCAGACCATCGCTGTCGGCGACTTGAAGATCGGCGACAAGATCTCCTTCCGCGAGACACGCCAGTCGGACGGAACCTACAAGATCGTCTCGATCCAGGTCGTATTGCCCACCGTCAGCGGAACAGTCTCGAGCAAGACGAGCACCACGATCGTGATCAAGACCGTTGCGGGCAAGACCACGACGGTCAACGTCACGTCAGCAACGAAATACACGGTCCAAGGCGTGAAGTCGCCGACGCTGGCGAACGTCGCGGTCGGCGATCGCATCGTCGCGGGCGGTGTCCTGAACTCCGACGGAACCCTGACCGCCGCCACGGTTCAAGCCGGTGCGGTCCGGTCTATCGCCCCCGGCGCCTTCGGGTCCGGTATTCCTGGCGGTCCGGGGCATGGACGCTGGCCCAGCGGCGGCATTGCGCCCAGGGTGAACTCGTCGGCCGCTCCGAGCAACGGCTCGGCCACGTAACAGCAGCGTCGGCCGGCTCGGGCCGCGGATCGCGCAACACCGAACCACCAGGCGGTGCGATCGCCGTCGTCGGGCGGACATGGCCACGCAGCGGAGCATGATCGATTCAGTCGGGCGAACGGGGCAATCGGCCGCCGGCCCGACAAGGATCGAGCAATGCCCGCAATCACCGTTCCCGATATTTCCGTCCTGCCCCGCATCCCCGAATCGGATCCGCTGACCGCCAGGATGCGCCCCGTGCGCAGCGTTACGACCGCGCCGCACGGCCTGGAGGGCGAGGGCTTCCCGGTGCGCCGGGCATTCTCCGGAGTGGATCTGGCGGAACTCGACCCGTTCGTGCACCTCGATCAGATGGGCGAAGTGGAATACGCCCCGGGCGAGCCCAAGGGCACGCCGTGGCATCCGCATCGCGGCTTCGAGACGGTCACGTACATCATCGACGGCACGTTCGAGCATCACGACTCCAACGGCGGCGGCGGGCTGATCACCAACGGCGACACTCAGTGGATGACCGCCGGGGCGGGCATTCTCCACATCGAGAAGCCGCCCGAAGAACTGGTCGTCAGCGGCGGTCTGTTCCACGGCTTCCAGCTGTGGGTGAACCTGCCGCGGGCGCAGAAGTGGCTGGCGCCCCGCTACCAGGACCTGCGGGCCCAGGAAGTGGCCGTAGCTTCGTCCCCGGACGGCGGCGCCCTGGTGCGCATCATCGCCGGCGAGATCGCGGGCCAGAAAGGCCCCGGCTCAACCTACACGCCCATGACCATGGTTCACGCCACGCTCAGTCCGGGGGCCCGGCTGACGCTGCCGTGGCGCGCCGACTACAACGCCCTCGTCTACGCCATGTCCGGATTCGGGACCGCTGGCGAGGCGGCGGTTCCGTTCGCGACGGGTCAGCTGGCCGTCTTCGGTTCCGGCAATACGCTGACGGTCGCCGCCTCCCAAAGCCAGGAGTCGCGGAGCCCGAATCTGGAGTTGCTCATCCTCGGCGGCCGCCCGATCGGAGAGCCGATCGCGTGGATGGGCCCGTTCGTGATGAATACCCGAGAAGAGATCATGACGGCCATCGCCGACTACCAGGCCGGCCGTCTGGGCACGATCCCTGCCACGACCGCGATCCACAACGCCCCGACTTCCATCGTGGAGTCGGGCCCATCGGAGCGCCGCCCGGACTGACTACCCGGGGACCCGGCCCGGCTGACGAGTCGGGGGATATTTCGCCGGGATCGTCGGCCGAGTCGAGCCAGCCGACCGCGCCGACCGCGCCGACCGCGCCGGCAGACATCTCGTCGCAAGGTGGGGCGCCTGCTGCCGCTCCGGCTCCGGCTCAGGCTCCAGCTCCGGCTCAGGCTCAGGTTCCGGCCCCAGCTCCGGCCCATGCGACATCGAGCGGATATCTCGTCCAGCTCACCGTCACCGACGCCCGCGAGCTGAACAGGCTCTGGGGAGTGCCCTATTTCGGCATCCTCGTCCGATGCATCCTGGCCATTCCGCACATCATCATCCTGGCTTTGCTCGGGCTCGGCATGTACGTCGTCATCGCCCTCGGCTGGATCCCAATCCTGCTACTGGGCCGATATCCGAGCTGGGCCATATCGCTGTTCGGCGGCGTGCTGCGCTACCTGGCGCGGGTGCAGTGCTACTTGATGCTGCTGCCGGTGCCGTATCCGCCCTTCTCGTTCAGCTAGGGGCCTGGGCTACGTCCCTCGCCAGGGATTGCCCAAGCGCCAATCGATCGCGCCCAGGCGCTCATTTAGTCACCACGCGACTGATATCGACCTGGGGCGGCCTCCAATCTCTCGTATAGCCACCACCTGACCGGTATCGGAGTTAGGGGCGGTTAGATAGCAGGCTCCGACCGTACCGGCGCCGCACCTGAGCGTGTTTCGGAGTGAAGCTGTGCCTCAGACCGATCCAGAGGGGCATCGCGACTTGATACGAGTCGTGTGGCGAATAGGTGCGAGGTCGCCGATGTCTCGATCCGGAGGGAAGCGCAACGCTGCCGATGGCCGACCAAGCTTGGTCGTTGCTTGACTAACTACCGAGCGATCAGCGACACGGGACACTAGGTCGCAAGGCCGTGGGGCGTCGCCGAACGGCCGTCACGGCTTGATCAGCTCGGCTGAGGCCAGGGCGTTTCCGTCGTTGTCTTCTTCCCCGCCGGCGATCAAGACGCTGCCGTCCGGCAGGAGCGTGGCGGTGTATTCATTGCCACGCGCAACCAGCAACGACCCTGTAGTAAGACTTCCGCCGGCTGGGTCGTACAACACCGCTGTCCTTATGTTTGGGGCGTCACCTGTGATCGGGTCTATCACGTCACCGCCTTCGAAAAGCACGATGCCGTTGGTCAGCAGCGTCGCCGAATTGGGGTACCACTCACCACCGGGCGATATGAAACCCGCATCGGCGCACTTGCCGCTGGCAGGATCGTAGGTCTCCAGATAACCGTTCTCAAACAGCAGGACTCGGCCGTCGGGCAGGAGAGTTGCCGATTCTGGGAAATGCCGCTTGATCGCCACGCCCTCGTATGTGGCCGATGGCGTTCCGGGTGGAAGTGCGAGGGATACGGTCGTGTCGTAGGTAGCCTTGTCCGTCCCCGCGCCCGTCACGCTGTGCTCGGCCCGCGGTCTCTCCGCTGGATGAGAAGCGCTTGTCGTGTTTGCTGCTCATATCAGAACCCCCTCATGGTCGTCGCCGGCGCCGTCTGACTGTCTCATTGTCGCCGGGACGAACATCATTCGCTCCCAGAGGATGGACGCTGCTCGAGCCGTTGGCCAGGCCGCGCGGATCCATTCACAAGTCGGTGAGGGTGCCACCGATCTGTATGTAGCACGCGACCGCCGTGAACGGCAAGGCCGTGGCGCCGGACGCGAGCGATATTCTTGAAGTCCGCTCCTTCTTTGGACTCTCCGAGCATGTCGCGCGGGCGATCGTCAAGGAGGTGGCCGGGGCGGTCGCCGACTGGCGGTCGGTGGCTTCGGCCACCGGTATGCGGCAACGAACAGGACCAGGTCGCGGTGGCCTTCAGCGCCCCGCCTAGCACGGTGTCTCTCTAGCTCAATCCCGCCCGGCGGCACGCGTTCCGGAAGCATTGCGCTGAGCCGGTCGAGACGAGCATGCTGGTCTCCAGATGTCAGACCAACCCAAGCACCTCCGTATCCTGGTCGTGGACGATCACGCGGTCGTGCGAGAAGGACTCACGGCCTTTCTCGATCGACATGAGCAGTTCGAGGTTGTCGCCGAGGCCGGCACGTGCGCCGAGGCGATCTCACAGGCGCGCAAGTTCGTCCCGGACCTTGTCCTCATGGACGTGCGACTGCCCGACGCCACCGGGATCGAGGCATGCCGATTGATCCGCGGCGAGTTCCCGGAGATGGCGGTCGTCTTTCTCACGAGCTCGCCCGACGAGATGGACGTCCTTGGCGCCGTCCTCGCCGGGGCGCGCGGCTACGCGCTCAAGCAGACTCGATCGCTTGAACTGGTTCGAACACTCGAGGCAGTCGGCCGCGGCGAGTCGCTATTCGATCCGGCCGTGACGGGCGTGGTTCTCGAGCGCATTCGCCGCATCGCCAACTCAACCGAGACCGACGGTTCGAGCGATCTCACCGCGCGCGAGCGAGAGATGCTCCCGCTTCTCGCGGAGGGAATGTCCAACAAGGAGATCGCCTCGATCGTATACCTGTCGGACAAGACGGTGAAGAACCGCGTCAGCTCGATCCTGGCGAAGCTGGGCCTGGTTCGAAGGACACAGATCGTGGACTTCGTGGCCCATCGCGACGTCAGACACCGCGATGATTAGCTCGCGGTCTTGCGGTCTAGCCGCCGAGAATCCCGCCCAGGCCGCCGCCTATGTTTCCACCTAGCAAGCCGCCGAGCGGCGACGACTCGTTTCCCTCTTCTTTCTCGATCTGCTCGAGGGC
This sequence comes from Chloroflexota bacterium, assembly GCA_003158875.1. GTDB lineage: Bacteria > Chloroflexota > Limnocylindria > Limnocylindrales > CSP1-4 > Fen-1039. Next base: position 61,034 of record PMLK01000089.1, on the reverse strand, counting down.
GACGACAATCGCCAGCGCGAGCGGCGCATCGAAATCAGGCGAGACCTGGATGCCGTATGCGTCGTGGAGGCTGAAGAACTGGCGGGAGGCGTAGATCACGTCTGCCCCGTCCTTCTGGACATGGAATTCGCGACCCGCCCAGTTGCCGGTGACCTTCATCTGCCCGCCGTCGGTCGCGGTGATCGTGAAGTGCTCGCCAATGAACGACATCAGGGCTTTCTGGATCGTCATGACGACCTTGTCGCCCTGTTTGACCTCGAAGGTCTTGTGGACATGCGCCAGCGACTTGTTGATCTCGTAGAGCTCCCGGCCCGAGGTGTCCTTGAGGATCAGCGAGCGCCGAAGCGCCAGTAGCTTGCCGTCCACCTCGAAGGCATGGTTCCCGTTCGAGTCATCGATCCACAGATCGCCGGTCATCGAGATCAGCTTCTGGTTCAACACATAGGTGCCGCCGGTCGGGTTCGAGCCTGCGGCATCAGCAGCCGGAGCCGGAGCTGAGAACGGCGGTGGAGCCGAGACGACGGAAGCGGCTGGCACCTGAACTCCGACCGGGGTGCCGCAACTGACACAGAACCTTGCGTCGGCGGCCAGGCTGCTGCCGCACTGCGTGCAGAATATTGCCAAAGTCCACCTCCTGCCGGTTGCTAAAGGAGTTGGTTCGCCAGAGCTTCGATCTGGGCCAGCGAGGCTGCCGTATCGGTGGCCGTGATGTCTACGAGATTAGATCCCTTGATTGCGACCACACCCTTGTTGTCCTTGCCTGCACCAAACGACTGCGAGAAGGAGCGCGCCTGGTCCCCCAAGCCGGACACGGTCGCGTACGGCACAGGAAATTTGCCACTGAACTGGGCGATGTATGTCGGGCTGACGTTGGCGATCAGCTCGATGATCACGTTGAGGCCTTTACCGGGGTAGTCGCAAACGAGGCCGGTCGCGCCGGTGGGAAGCTGATTCCCGCCCCCGCCCGCCACGCCGACCGGATTGTTGACAGTGACCCCCAGAGCGGCACCTACCGTCGCAGCGGTGGGGCAGCCGGCCGGCGCTTGCGTTGCCGAGAGGCTTGCGATCGCGGTGACCGCCGGTGCGGCAGTGCCGGGCGTAACAGCGCCAGGGGTAGCAGCCGTTGTCGGCGCTGTTCCGGTACTCGAACCGCAGGCACTGAGGGTCACGCCCACGACAAGAGCTGCAAGCGCCAGACGGCGAGAGCTGTTGAATATCATTCCAAACGCCTCCGCCCGAGAGGGCCGCGACCCGAATCTACCTGAACGCTTCTGGCAGGGGCGGCTCCTCGGCAAGAGCAGGATACGCGATCCGCGTTTTGCGCCCAGTCGCCCGAGGGCGCGGTACGCTTTGTGCTCGGGCATCCAGGGATGATGTGGGGCCTCCCGAAACCCGATCAGCAGACAAGCAGGACAGCCAGCATGGGATCCGATCCGTTGTCGTCCATCGTCGGCATCATCTATCTCGTCATCGGCGTGATCGTCGCGTCGGGCCGCGGCTACTTCACCAATCTCAACCGCACGATGCCGATCCTCTCGGTGATCCTCGCCGTGCTGGCGTGGCCGCTGGTCCTTGTTGGCCTCGATCTTCATTTCAAGTAGCAGCCGACGGGCGCCAAACCGGACGTGGTGGGCGCGTCGCCCCGGAGCACGCCTCGGTTCGGCGTCTCGATTTCAGGCGTGCCTAAGGGTCTTCATCCTCACGGCGATCGCCCAGTTCGGGGTTAGATCCAAGGCAGGGCTCGTTCCGACTCTGCCCCTGTCGGTTGAGCGGGCCGCGTCGCAACGGAGGACACCCCATGGAGCACAGCACTACGCTCAGCAACCCCAAGTCGATGTTGATCCTCGTCGCCTGCATTTGCTTTGCGGTCGCCGTACTCGAGACCGCCGGCTTCTTCTCATTCGGCAAGATCGACTGGACGAACCTGGGCCTGTTGTTCGGCTTCCTGTCGTTCATCATCTGATACCCGGCCACCCGTTCCTGTGCTGCAATTAGGGCCACTGCCCCCAAGACGACCGGCCGTTTCGGCCACGTCACGGCGCGCAACGGACTGGCAGTCAGGGAGCGCGGCCCAACGTGATCGCGGCCGCGTTGCCGCTGGCGGCGGGGCGTCACGCGCGCCGTCCCGGCCGGCGGGTCCTGGATTCGGTCCGTGGGATTGTCCCCGGCCGCGGACGTAGAGTGAGGCCATGGGTCTTCTAGCGCGCGCCGAAAGTGGGTTCATGCGACTCCACGCGGCGCTCTACATCCACTCCGACGGCCGGGTGGGCCGGCGGATGATCGGCGTTCCAACGCTGCTGTTGCGAACGACCGGCCGGCGTTCAGGGTTGCCTCGAACCGTGGCCCTCGTGTACGCGGAGGATGGCAACCGCTACGTCATGGTCGCCTCCAACCACGGTTGGGATCGACCGCCGGCCTGGTTCGTAAATCTGCAGGCCCAACCAAGGGTCAATGTTCAGGTCGGTAGGGTTCATGTGGACGGCGTCGCGTCCGTGGTCACCTCGGACGATCCCCACTACTCGCGCCTGTGGAGTTTGATGAACGCGGCCAACCATGACCGATACGACGGCTATCAGTCGAAGACCAGTCGGCCGATCCCGCTGGTGGTCGTTAGCCCGTCCTAACGGGAGAGGCTTTGCGGCTCGGTAATGGGCCGTGCGGCCCGCCGATCAAGGAGTTGGGGATCCGATGTGGGTTGCGGCAGGGGCAATCAATCTCGAGTGGGAATGCCAGCCGAGCTGCCGGCCCTCCGCCAGTTGTCTCAGCGGTCCTTCTCCTTCACCCAGCCGACGTGCTTTCGAAGATGCCCGACCACTCCGAGGTCGAACTCGCGCTCCTCGGTGTGCTCCGGCAGCGCCGCGATCTCGTTGGCGCTGAGTGATACATCCACATGGGAGGCCGTAATCAAGGCCACGTCATCGGCTGGGATGAAGACGCGGCGGGAACCTGACCGGAGCTGCACGACGATGCCGTGAAAGATGTCCTCTTCATGAGACCCCAGCAGGTCATAAAGCGCTCCGATCTGCTGGCCTTCTGAGCGAACGGCTGTGTCTTCTGGCACGGCGCGCCAGGCGATAGGCTGGTCCTTGTCGCTGTCGACTTCGGGATTCTGCTTCGGGTCCATCTTCACTCCTGGATGAGACGCCGCCGGATGCGGTGACCCATTATCGCCTTTGGGACACATGGGTCCTGAAACGAGCGGACTTGCAAGGAGCCGCGACACGCCGGGCCCCCACGCTCACGATCCCGGATCGCGACGCCTCGTGTTTCCAAGCGATGCGCACCGGTCACCCCGGACTTCGATGCACTGCCAGGAAGCGATCCGCCCATTCGAGAGTCGAGCGAGCCGACTCGACCGCGCCAGCCGCGAGGAGTTCTTCTGCGGTCGCAAGCATCGACTCAATCCCCACGCCCCTGACGCCGGCGGAGGCGGCCATCCTCATGTCGTCGAGCGCGTCGCCGACATAGATGGCGTCCCGCGGTCGAACTGCTCCGCACAGATCGAGCGCAAGCTGCAGCGGCGCTGGGTCGGGCTTGCCGGCTTGGGTGTCGTGGCCATAAACACGCACTGTTAGAAGTCGGTGGAGGCCGAGGCGCTCGATCTGTGGCTCCACCTCCGATCGGCTACCTCCGGTCACGATCCCAAGGACGCAGCCAGCCGCCGCCAGCCGAGACAACGCACCCCCAATCCCGGGAAATGTTCGTGTCTGATCAGGGTGGAATGTGCTCGCCCATACCTGGACCGCTTCGTCGGTCCTCTCCTCGGGTATGCCGAGCGCGCGGTACATGAGCCGCCAGTTGGGAGAAAACGTGCGCCGGAAGATCGACTCGTCGAACGGCACTCCGACCTTGCGGCAGATCGCGGCGTCGGTCTCGAACAGCGCCTGAATCGAATCGACGAGGGTCCCGTCCCAATCGAAGAGGATGGTCTGCATGAGGGCGCATCGTAACTCTTGAGCGCGACATGAGACCAAGACCAACGTGTTCCAGCCCGGCACTTTCGGCGTTCTGGCTTGGGCAGCTGGCGAGCCAGAACGGGACGAGCTACTTCGGCAGCTTGAGCTTCTTGGGCTTCGGTGGCCGATTCGGCGTCTTGTCACCCATGCGGCACCTCCTGGTCGCAAGTGTAAGGCGACGCCCGAGGCGTGTGACGTCCAGACGACACGTCACAGGTCAGGCCGATCAGGGAGTTGGGGATCCAAACCAGACTGTTCCGTCGTCATCGACGTAGACGAACCCCGTTGGCCCGACCGCGAGGTTGTCACCCGGCCATGACTCGGGCAGCAGATCGGCAATCGCGAAGCCAGTCTGGGCGACAGTCTTAGCCACGAGATTGGAGTCGAGCTGCTGGATCGTCGGCTGGCTCTTCTGGCATCCGGCCACGGAATTGTCCGGGCAGTGGATCTCGAAGGCGCGCACCCCGTCCTCGATGAGTTGGCTGACGTCGGGCCCAGGATCGGGAATTTGCGACCACGAAGCTCCGTCGCTGCTTATCCAGTCAGTAACGGTGACCTTGCCGCCCTTCGAAGTCGAAGCTTCGACGAGAAGCAATTGGTCGGTTATGCGGATGACGTTCGTCTCGACATTTGCCCCCGCAAGTGAGCCCGGTAGGTTCACTGGCGACCATGAGACTCCATCCGCCGATAGCCAGGCTGCCGGCTTGTTGGGCGCAAGGGGATCGGTGCATCCAGACTGCGACCACGAATAGCCGGTCATGACGAATCCGCCGGAGAAGACTGCGGCGCCCTGAGTCAGGCTGCCCTTGAAGCCGGCCGAGTCGAGCGCCACCTTGTGCCAGATCACCAGGTCACTGGATGTCCAGGCCACGCCGACATCGCCCTGTGACCCGGCGCCGGTCATGAGATAGCCCGCGCCGCCGCCCGCCACATAGTTGGCGTCGCCGTCGAATGGCTGAAGGTTGATGAAGCTCCAATTGAGACCGTCCTGCGATTTCAGGACGGCGTCGAGTATCGGAGGCTCCCAGCCACAAACCGCCGGCTCCTCAGTGGCAACGATCGCCAGACCGGCAGGGCCTTCGACCATGTAGAAGTCGTCGGGTCCATTGCTGTCTTCGTCGATGGCAGCGAAGGAGATGGGCTTGCCGCGATGCCATGTGAGCCCATCACTGGACGCATAGGGAATCGCGTTGTCAACTTGCCCAGAATCGTTGGTTCCAAGCTCCAAGGCCACGAACCCTTTGGACCAACCGAAGACATCGACGCTAGCGCTCGGGATTCCGTCCACCGCGCAGTTGATGAACTCATTAGGCAACGCGTTCTCGGGGAGCTTCTGCCAGTTGACGCTGGACCAGGCTCCGGCTGGCGCCGCAGGGGCCGTCGTGCTCGCCGGAACCGGAGCCCCTTTCGGCAGTACGGCCGAGCAGGTGGTATCGCTCAGGTCGTCCGATGTGTCCGAATCGCTTGTCGGCGCCGCCGTTCGCGGAGTGAAGTCCGGTTCCGAAGCGCTCAGGGTCGGGGTCGGCGATTGGGACTCGTCGGCAATCTGTCTGGCGGAGGATCCAGCGGAGGCGGCGGCGGACGGGCTTGATCCTGCGCCGACACATCCGGACAGCAGCGCGCATCCGCCGGCCAATACCACGATCATCAACGGCGCCCGATGCCTGAGTGGCTGCCTGTTCATGTAGCTCCCTCAACTCTGACCCACAGAAATGAGCCAAGAACCCACCGTCGAACGGTGGGCAGGAGTGTAACGGTCTGGCACGGGCAAGACTCCGGCACAACGCAGGAACCGCTCGTCCTTTGTCCCACCTACTCAGCTGTTCGAAATCAGCATGGCTTTAGGTTCGACGCTAACCTTTGTGGCCTGTGGATCCGGCATCTGCCGGACACCAACTTCCAACGAGAGGAAGACTCTTGCCTCTGTTCGGACCGCCCGATGTCGCCAGGCTCGCAGCAAAGGGAGATTTCGAGGGGCTTCTCGCGGCCCTCACTAACCGCCGCGAATGGCGAGCGCGTCAGGACGCTGCCGAGGCGTTCGGTCGCGTCGGCGACACCAGAGCGGTAGGGCCACTGATCGCCGCCCTGAAGGACGACGTCTCGGGTGTTCAACGCGCGGCGGCGATTTCCCTCGGCGGCATGGCCGACCCGAGAGCCGTCGAGCCAATCGCAGTCCTGCTCAAGAGCAGAGCCGCCGACGTACGAGCGGCCGCGGCGGATTCTCTGGGTCGCCTCGGAGATGCCCGTTCGGTGGGTCCACTCCTCAGCGTCCTCAAGGATGAGAGCTGGAGCGTCCGCCGTGCCGGAGCGGAAGCGCTCGGTCGTATAGGCGACCCGGCCGCCGTGGAAGCCATTTCTGCGATGCTGACCGACCGCGACTCTCACGTTCGAACGGCCGCGGCCGAGGCGCTGGTCGCGATCGGCGCGGCTGCGATCGAGCCGCTCATCGGTGCGCTCAAGCTGCCGAGCCCCGACATTCGCGCGGCCGCGGCCGACGCTCTGGGGCGGATCGGCGACACCCGCGCCGTTCGGAATCTGATCAGCCTGCTCGCCGACTCCGACAACGGTGTACGCAACGCGGCCGCGGTCGCGCTGGGCAAGATCCCCGATGGGCGGGCCCTCGGGCCGCTACTTGTCGCGCTGGCGGACCGTCACGACGAGCTGCTGCGCCACAACGCCGCCGAAGCCCTGGGCAAGATGCGCGACATCAGGGCGGTCGAGCCCCTGACCGCGGCGCTCCGAGACAACGTCGTTCATGTGCGGGCGGCAGCCGCGGAGGCTTTGGGTCGCATCGGCGATCCACGTGCGATCGGCCCTTTGCGGCTGACGCTCACCGACCCCTATGCGAACGTGCGCCAGGCCGCCGAGCGCGCGCTTGCGGAATTCGGTCGAGCGGCTGGACCTGAACCTCTGGGATGACTGCCGACCAGCTGGCGTCGACGCTGCCCCTACAATTGGCCGTGTCTCGGAGCCCTTCCAAGGGACAGGTCGATGAGCTATCGCGACCCCCTTGTGCCGAACGGTTGAACTCACCGAGGCCGATCAGAGGCAGCGATGCAGGTCGGGATGATGGCGCCACAGGGCTGGAAGCATGAATACGACGGGTGGGATCCGGCACTCGCCTGGACCCGGACGTTGGAACTCGCGCGGCAGGCTGAGGCGCTCGGCTTTGAGTCCGAGTGGGTCTTCGACCACTTCCACACGACGCCGGACACGACCGACGAGATAACGTTCGAGTCGTTTACTACGCTGGCGGCGATCGCGGGTGTGACCTCCCGGGTTCGGCTCGGGCACATGGTGATATGCGCCGGCTACCGCAACCCCGCCCTCGTCGCGAAGCTCGCGTCCACGCTGGACGTGGCGAGCGGCGGCCGGTTTGAGGTGGGCATCGGNNGAAAGAGGACGAGTGGCTCGCGTACGGGTACGGGTTCCCCGAGACGCCCGATCGACTGGCCGCCCTGCGCGACGCGCTTGAGGTGATCACACGGATGCTCGCCCCGGGTCGGGCTACCTACGAGGGGCGGTTCGCGAGCGTGCACGATGCGGTGAACGTGCCGAAGGGGATCCAGCAACCGCGGCCGCCGATCATCGTGGGTGGCAACGGCCACAACGTCACGTGGCGGCTCGCGGCACGGTTTGCGGACGAGCTCAACGTCGTGTTCATGTCGCCCGAGCAGATCGCCGAGTCGCTCCCTCTGATCCACGCCCGGTGCGAGGAGATCGGCCGCGACCCGGCCACGCTTCGGCTCTCCGTCTACGCCTCAGACGATGAGATGCGCGAGCCCGGCCAGGCCCGGGTCGATCTGATCGGCCGGTACGCAGACGTCGGGTTGGCGAGGCTGGTGGCGTTCCCCACACGATGGGCGCCCACCGAGGAGACGCAATCCCTATTTGCCGAGGACTGCCTCGCCGCGGGAGTCAAGCTCGAGCGCGCGTAAGCGGCCGGAGACGCGTTAACCGGGGCCACTTAGCCGGGGCCGATCTACTGCGCGTGCCCGGTGTCGCGGCGGTCCGGCGCGCCCGGGTTCCAGCCCTGTGTCAGCAAGATCTCCTCATCGCCGGACACGATCAAACCGAGGATCGCCTCGGCCACGAACTCCGCCGAATGAGGTTTGACGGACCAGGAACCGCCGCCGACCCGGCCGCCCGCGGCAAGCGACTGGTGGAACTCCGTGGCAGTCACGGCCGGGTACACGGTCGACACCACGATGCCGTCGGGCGCGAGCTCACGGCGGGCAACCTGAGAGAGCATGTTCAGCGCCGACTTCGTGGCCGAGTATCCCCCGACGCCCGGAAGCACCATGCGGGACGTCATCGAGCTCACATTCACGATCGCGCCACCGCCCTGCCTGCGCATCGGCGGGATCACCGCCTGCACCGCGAGGAGGGGCGCATAGAAGTTGAGTTCGGTGATCACCCGCAGGTCGTCGAGTCGGACCTGCTCGAGCGGCACGTGGAGACCCTGGCCGGCGTTGTTGACCAGCACGTCCACGCGCCCGAAGCGATCGAGGGTCGCGTCAACCAGCCGGACGATCTGCGCTGGGTCCCGCAGATCCGTTGTCACCGCGAGCGCATCTGGCAGATCGTCCGCCAGTTCCTCGATCCGATCCGAGCGACGCGCGGCCAGCACTACCTTTGCCCCGCGTCCGGCCGCCATTCGGGCGGTTGCCGCGCCAATGCCCGACGAGGCACCCGTGACGATGACAACCGCGCCGTCGAGTTCCACTCGCGATCTCTCCTGATGCTCAAGACCCGGGTCGCCGGCCGCTACTGAGAGTCGCCCGATACGGCCCTGACCACTGCCCCCAAGTCTAGGGCATGCGGCCGCCACTTCATGTGCCCACGGCTGGTTGATCGTCTGCCGCCGGACGAGGATTCGACTCGCTCGCAGGCCCGGGTCGCGTTTCACTTGCGGAGCTGCGTAACGGATTTCGCAGGCATTTAGATGGTCTGGGCGGTAATGCCCGCGCTTTGGGGCGGCGCTCAGTCGGAGGACAGCGCCACGACTTCGTCGGCCTCAACGGCTCGGGGAACGGCATCGGGCAGGCCATGAGCGAAGCCGACCAGGAACATCGCCATGCCGACTAGACTCCCGACGATATCCAGCCAGATAAGCGGATAGGCGATGGAGGCGAACGAGGAGTAGGACACAATATTCAGGCCGATGGCCAGAATGGATGCACCAAGCATCAAGGCCGAGCCGGCAGAGACGGATACCCAGAACCTGTGCGGTTGCTCCCCTGCTCGAACCGCCGACAAAGTGGACCAGGCGAGCGCGCCGATCGTCAGCAGCCGCAAAGGGCCGAGGGCCATGACGGCGACGAACCAAGGGTAGCCAGAGTCGAAGTCTGACGTGGCACCGGAGGCGACTCCGATCGCGGCGTTGCCAGCGAGTAGGAAAAGTGCGCCGGCGGCAACCACCGAAAGTGCGACCAACGCCTTGGGCCAGGTCGTCACGGTATGTCGACGGTGCTCGAGGGCTATGGCGATCAGGGCCGGCCCCGCAATCGAGATGATCGCCCCCAGATCCCGGGCACTTTGAATCCATGAGAAGAAGGACGTGTCCGGCCACTGCGCAGGCGAGAGGAACTGCTGGGCCCAATCGACGATATCCAGAAGCGTCGGAATGGAAGTCCAAACGATGGCCCCGAGCAGCAGCAACCGGGCAGACCGCCACATGCCCCGGCAACCGACGAGGATTGCCGCCGGTAGAAGCGCGCCCACAGCAACGTTCGCGAGGAGCAGCAAGTCTGGCGATCCAGTCGCGAGCAGTACTTGTCGGTTTGCGGCGACGGCGACCGCGGCCAGAAGGATAAAGGGCCAAGCCTCGGGCGGGATGCGCCGGCCTCGGGCCGCCAGCCACTCATGTATTCGGATCAAGCCAGGTGGAGGGCCGGATTCGAAGTCGTCGTTCATGAGCTCACCCCTCTCACGCATCCGGTCGCGAAGCCGAGCGTCAGGCTCGACTGCCGATTCATAATGGCAGCGAGTATCCGTCGACCTTCTACGAGATAGACCGCCGCGACCACGCCCAGGTTCATATTGGGCCCATTGCGACCGGCAGGATAGCCCCGGCCCTTCCAGGGACCGGGCGCCAAGCTCACGACCAAGCCGTCGCGTCTGTCAGAGGCACTCAACCTCGAACCACGATCCGGCATGTTTGGTCGGAGGCCTGACTCCAGGAGCGACGCCGATCTCATGCCATGGCGCGAGCCCGACATCGCCACATGTAATACCGAGCTGGTGAGCCGGCTCACTCGATCCGGGATCGATCGGAGCCCTTCCTTGCCTGGGCCCACCCGGCCAGTGCCAACACTGAGCCAACGCCAAACAGGAATATGCATCCGGCGTCTCCAAAAGGCGGAACCAGAAGCGCCGAAACTGCGACCGCGATGAGGATTGCCGGCCCCGTCCCGACAGCGAGCCCGCGGTTGAGAGCCGGTCTACCGATTGCGATCAGGTTCGCGAGGCCGATCACCCAAAAATGGTTCCTGCGACAGGCCCCCACAGCGGGACCGCCGAGATCTTCGCCGCCGCACCAATGGCGAGCGCCAGGCCGAACACTTCAGGGCGGCGCGGGTTGCTAACGAAGGCTGCTGTCAAGCGATTGACGGCCGTTGTTCCCCTCCGGTCCCAGGTTCTCCTTGTTTCAAGTCTAGACCGCCGGCAGCGCCGCGGTCCACCGAGATAGGGACACCGTGGGGCGCACCTTCACCCGTATAGTGTCGGTCTGACTCCTCGCGCCCCCACGTGTCACCGCTGAGGGCAGGCTCCCTCTTGACTCCGCGAGGACGACGGCCCCACCCGGTGGGCACTACTATGCTCACGTGAACCGCGATGGAAACCGGCCCGCCTTTGTAACTCGTCTGTATGCTGTTGCTCTCATTGGAGTTGCGGCCGCCGCCGGATGTGGCAACGCCGTCACTTCGACACTTCCAACGCGCGTTTCGACAATTCCGACCGGAGCGCCGTTGGTTTCGCTGGGCGCCTCGGGCCAGAGCTTCGCGGTGTCGCCAAGCGCCTCGGGCCAGAGCTTCGCGGCGTCGTCGAGCGTGGGCTGCCCTAGCGCGGGCGAAGGGACGACGATCACCGATGCAACATCTGGCTTCACGATGGTCATGCCCTCGAACTGGCGACAGCTCCTCCCCGATGCCGAGAGCTGGCTAGTCGTCGAGGGTACTCATGGCAGTCAGGCCGAGACGTGGCTCAAGGACGGAACCATGAAGGACTTTGCCGCCCCACTCGTGCCTCAGGATGACGACAAGATGGTCAACCTGTCCCTATTCGTCGAGGCAGACGATCCAGGCAAGACACTGGCCACGCTCGCCAGCGAATATGGGAAGACCATCGCAGGGGCGCGATCGGGGCGGGTGACCCGTACGGACAGCCTGCAGGTGCCGGCCGGACCTGCAATTCGAGTTACGGCCACGTATCCGCATCCCGGTGGTTCTTTCGACTTCAACGACCGGCTCGTTGCCTACATCCTTCGACAGGACTCTCGCATCTACTACCTGGTCTTCGTGAGCCGGGATTCCACGGGTGACCAGTACGCCGATCGGTTCCTCTGCATGGCCCGGTCGTTCAGGCAGGTCACAGGCCCGGGCACGAGTCCTTCCAGCAAGTAGCGGGACCTCCAAGGGCAGGTCCCCATGCGGCGCGATGCGTTCGACGCGTTCGACGCGTTCNNCGACGCGTTCGACGCGTTCGACGCCCCGGCCAGTCAGGTATGTGCCTCGCCGCGCACCCCATCGGCCGCTTGATTCGAACTTCCTGTCCCGTTCTGCTGTCGGGCTGTGGCAAGCGCCGGCACATTCATACCGAAGACCTCCGGGAGATCGACGAGGCAGCGGCCCGGATCGAGATCCAGGGTGCCAGCTACCCGGAGGCCCTTGAGGCTCGAACCGGACTCTAGACAAGAAGAGAGCGATTGAGGCGATCGATGGACCCGAACGGTTGGACTCCCGATGAACTGACGCGCGTCTCCCGCGCGACCGAACTGGAGCTTTCGTCGCGGCGGCCGGACGGAAGCTACCGGCCATACGTGACCATTTGGGTCGTTGGCATTGCCGACTGTCTCTACGTCCGATCCGCATACGGCCTGGACAACGGCTGGTTCCAGCGGGCGTTGAAATCGGGCGAAGGCCGCATCCGTGCCGGCGGCGTAGAGCGCGACGTGTCGTTCGAGCCGCCGGGGCCCGACGTCGCCGAAGCGATCACCGCCGCCTATCACTCGAAATACGACCGCTACGGCCCCTCGATCGTCGGCACCGTCGTCTCGACGGAGGCCGTCAAGTCGACGCTGCGTCTTGTGCCGCGGTAGCAGCCGACCCGTCGCGGTGCCGCACCTGGGCATCGCCGGCCCAAATCCTCGAGAACCTGCCACTACCCGGCTCACATAGGTCGTCCGGTTCCAATGGTAGAGTCACCGAATGGGCGAGAATCCGGTCGAACGCGTGGTCGCGCCTTCGGGCGCATCGTTGGAGCCACCGGTGCCGACTGCCCAGGTGAACGTTGCCTGGTACCAGAGGACGGACTCCTCCGGGCAGATCCGTTGGTATCCGGCCGGACGAGGGACCGGGTCAGGCGCCGCGACAGTCGCCGGCCCTCGGTGGGGCGGGAGGAGGTTCCGCGTCGTGGGCTTGCTCGTCGGCGGCTTGCTCGTCGTCGGCTTGCTTGTCGGACTGAACGTTGGCGGGTTCAGTACTGCCGGCAACGCAGCCCTTCACCCGGCGGTTCCGGGCGCCTTCAGCTCGACGGGTTCGATGACCATCCCACGGGAGAGTCAAACCGCAACGCTATTGAAGGACGGTCGGGTGCTAATCACGGGCGGGGACGAGAACGGATCCGCCGAGCTATTCGACCCCAAATCTGGCAGCTTCCATGCGACCGGGTCGATGAACTTCCCCCGAGCGGGCTCTGACACTGCGACTCTCCTCGACGATGGCATGGTCTTGATCGCCGGCGGGGTCGATACCCAGGAGAACGACTCCGCCACTGCCGAACTCTACGATCCAGCAACAGGCAAGTTCCGTTCTACCGGTTCGATGAGCGTGGCCAGAAGCAATGCCACGGCCACGCTGCTCAAGAATGGCGACGTTCTGATCGCCGGCGGAGCTGCCAACGGCGTCGACCCATACACATCGGCGGAACTGTACGACCCTGCGACCGGCACCTTTCGCCTGACCGGCTCCCCGAGCGTCGGTAGGGATGGCGCCACGGCCACGCTGCTCAAGAATGGCGAGGTGTTGATCGTCGGTGGCGAGACATGGGGTCAGGCGCCCGCCTCGGCCGAGCTCTACGATCCGACTACGGGCGCATTCAGACTCACGGGCTCGACGACTGTGGCCCGCCAATACAACAGTGCGACCCTGCTGCCGAGCGGGAAGGTCCTAATCGCCGGCGGCATGGAGGTTGACATGTCTATGTCTTACGCATCTGCCGAGATCTATGACCCGGCCACCGGCAAGTTCACTCGGACTGGATCGATGACCGAGGGCCGGCAGATGCAGGCCGCAACTGCCCTGGCCGACGGGCGCGTGCTGATCACTGGCGGAGGCCACGATACCTCGGCCGAAATCTATGACCCTTCCAGCGGTACCTTCGCGACGACAGGCTCGCTCGTCGAAGACCTCGAAGGCGGGTCGGCCACACTGCTGCAGGACGGCCGGGTTCTTGTGGCGGGCGGCTTTTCGGGTGACGGCGGAGCCACGGCCGACGCGGAACTCTTCACACCGTGACGAGAGTGGCGAACGCGCGCCGGAGCACCGTTCGACCGCCTAGTGGCAGCCGTGCGATGCTCGCGGCGGTCCTGGTCCTGGCCGCGGTGAGCCTTGCGGGCTGCGGGCTCCAGGCATTGCCATCTATACCGCTCCAGACCCCAGTTGCGACAGCCTCTGCCTGGCTGGCGGCCATCGACTCACGCGATCAATCGCTCGTACTCGCCTACATCGTTCCGGACGAGAGAAGCCAGCTGAACTGGGATGAGCTTTCGCCGTTGACCTTCTCGGACATCAAGTGCCACCTTCAGTCGGTGGCGGCGGACACGGCGCAGGTCCTCTGCTCGTTCTCCCTGCAGAACTCGTCATCCGAAGCACCGGTGTCTTCGCCCTGGCTCGTCCAAATGGCCCGAGCGCCATCCGGAACCTGGCTAATCGAGAACTATGGGGAGTCGGAGTGAGCGTGCCCGCGGCACACGCTGCAACCTTCGATGGGCCGCCGGCTCCGCCAGTTCGATCACCAGCCCGGTAGCCGGCACGATCACGGAGTACACCTGGAAGGTGTGGGCACTGCCCGCCCCGCTCATGAAACGCGTTCCGCTCGTCTCTACCACCTGCGCAATGCCCCTATTCCCGCTGCCTTCGGCGGACCCTGACGCAGGAGGATAAGGATTGACGTCCCGAGGGTCGCTGCTACGATGCTACCTCGCATAGTGATGCACGGCGTTCTGAGGTAGCAGATATGGGTCGGATCGCGAGCCAGCTCCGCAAGGGGACAACGCCGCTGCTCGTGCTTAGCGTGCTGCGCGACGGCGAGCTTTACGGCTACGAGATCGCGCAGCGCATCCGGGAGAGGAGTGGTGGCGCATTCGCTCCGAGCGAGGGGTCGCTATACCCCGCCCTCCACGCTCTCGAGGCTGAGGGCGCCCTCTCGGCGACGTGGCGCGAGGGCGACAAAGGCCCGCGTCGTCGCTACTACCGCCTGACCAACGCCGGCGGCGCGCTCCTGGCCGAGCATGAAGCCCAGTGGAGTTCGTTTGCCCTTAGCGTCGCTCGTACGGTCGGAGGGGAGGCGGGCCGGTGACTCTTCTGATCGCGTTCGTAGTGTGTATCGCGGTGGGCAGCGTGCTCAACGTCAGACTCCAGCGCTCCATAGGCCGAGCCGTGCCGCCGGCGAACACGGCCGAGCTGGATCTCGAGGCGCAAGAGTTCCTTCGAACGCTCGACTCGAACCTAGATCTGCCAGAGACCGACCGAGCCGAACTCCGGGCCGAGCTCGCCGATCACCTCTCCGATTCAGTCGCGCGCCTGGAGGCCGAAGGCCAGCCCAGAGAACGCGCGATGCGCGAGGCATTGGCCCGGCTTGGTAATCCTGCCGAACTCGCTCGCCAGATGAATTCGGCCCATCGCTCCGCACGGCGGGCGTTGGCCGGAGCGGCCGGCGGTGTCTTCGAGGTGGGAGTGGGGGCGATCCAGGGCTACCTCGTGGGACTAGGACTGTACGGGCTCGTATCCCTTGTCACGGGAGTGCTCCTCAGCACAGCCTTGCGTGGGGCCGTCGATTCCGCCGCCCGCTTCCTGCCCGCCATCAGCCTGGGCTCGACCGACATGAACACCGTCTTCACCGCCTCACTCGGCTGCTTCGCTGCGTTGGTGGGGGCTCGCCGAGGCGTCCAGGCCACCCACAGATTGAGCCGCCGGTCGATATCGGCCATCAGTCGATGGGTTGGAATCGGCGGCGGGCCGCTGATCGCCTACCTGCTGATGTTCGTGATCAGCCAGCCACAAAGCTGGCCCGCGGTGTCGATCGAATTGCTTATCCCAATCGCGTTCGCATTTGGGGCCCTCTTCGCGATGCGGCCGCTTCCACTGGCGAGGGTCCGAGTCCCGGGCCGACTGGTCGCGGTGGCAGCAACGGTCTTGATTGTGGCAGTGGTCGCGACCGGCTCCTGGTACTCCACAGGCACAGTGACCGCGAGCTCCTCGTATGACAATGGGCAGCAAACCGCGGCGCTCAACAAGATTGCGCCCGCCTGGTCCGGCGATATCGGGCTCGAGGGCAGGTGGGGCACGATCGGCGGCTCCGTCGTGGACGAAAGCTGGCAGATCCAAGATCCCAAAGTCCTCTCCGGACTTCGCGACATTCGGTTTGAACTCTGGCGTGCCGTCCCGGTTGCGGGCACGCCGGACTCGGTCCAGGCCTGGCTTCCAGCCCCGGGTTACTCAGCGCCGTACGCGACCGAACCTGCCGACGTTTCGAGCGCCACCTTCACCGCTCATTTCGACGTTGGCCACGTCAAGACCACGCGCTGGTTGCTTCTGCTGACGGCCGTGGCCTCGGACGGGATCCGGTACCGGGTCGACTGGCGCTCGGAGTGTCCAACCTCGTTTTCGGGAACGATCTGGGACTGGCTGACCGCGACCTACTAGCAAGTGACGGCTCGGCAGCGGATCGAGCGATCCAACGCAGCCAGCATCGGCCGTCAGATCATGAGCATCTTCAGTGGCGACGCCGTCGAGGCTCAAGTGATGAAGATTCTCGCGACCGGTGAGCCCTGGCTGCCGGCTCGCGGATCAGCGATCGACTCGACGGCCCGACGGTAAGGCGACGATGACGAGAACGGCACCAGCGAGCGCGACCACTGCGCCGACGGCCAGAGACACCGCCGCGCCACTCATGAACGCAGAGCGCGCCGCTTGAGCTAGCAGAATGCCGGTAGCGCCGCCCACGGTCGACGCCACAGTGAGCGCGCCGCCGAGTGAGCCGAGGATGATCTGATTGACCGCCGCGGGTACCTGGTGGCCGGTAAGTGCGGCGTTCATGTTGTCCTGGTATCGAGTCAGCATTACGCTCCCGATCACGGCAACACCGAGCGCGCCGCCGACCTGGAGAGCCACGGAATTGGTCGCCGATCCGATCCCCGAGTCGCCCTGAGGAACGGACCCGATGACCGAGTTGGTGGCTGTCGAGAGCAGGAGTCCGGCCCCAAGGCCGATCAGCAGCAGGCCGGGAACGACGTCCCCGTAAGTCGCCGACGGAGTGGAGACTGCCGAGGCCTGCCACAGGCCGGCAGCTATTGCCGCAAGGCCGGCCGCGACGGTGAGCTTTATCCCAATTAGCCGGGCGACAATCCGCGAGACCGCAGCGCTCACCAACAACATGCCCGCAATCGGCAGAATGCGGAGCCCGGCGTCCAGTGGCGAGTAGCCGAGGTCGAACTGCAGGAATTGAGTCTGGATGAAGAGCGCCCCCATCAATCCGAAGAGGCCGAGGCTTTCCGCCGCGAGGGCAATTGAGAACCGCCGATCGCGAAAGAAGGACAGTTTCAGCATCGGGTGATCGGTGTGAGCCTCCCAGGCCACGAAGCAGCCGAGAACCACGAAGCTGACCAGCCCGACTGCGACCACGGCAGTCGAGGTCCAACCGTCGATCGGGGCCTCGACGATGGCCCACAGCAGCAGACCCAGGCCGGCGATCGACAACACCGACCCGACAGGATCGGGCCTTGTCGCGTCTGGGTTCTTCGAGTCCGGCACGAACGCAAGTGCTCCGATGAACCCGATCACCACGATCGGGACGTTCACCAGGAAGATGGATCCCCACCAGAACCTCGACAGCAGCAGGCCACCGGCGATCGGTCCTATGGCAATGCCGAGCCCGACGGTCCCGGCCCAGATCCCGATGGCCCGAGCCCGCTCACCCGGGTCGCGGAACAGATCGTTGATGATCGACAGCGAGGCCGGAATGGTGAAAGCGGCACCGGCTCCCATGATGGCTCGACAGGCGATCAACGGATCCACCGAGCCCGAGAAGGCCGCGCCAACCGATCCTGCGGTGAAGATGGTCAGCCCAACGAGGAAGAACCGTTTACGCCCGAATCTGTCCGCCAGACTGCCGCCGACGAACAACAGCCCCGCGAAGACCATCGCATACGAGTCGACGATCCATTGCAGCTGGCTCGATGTAGCGCTCAGGTCGCGGACCAGGGTCGGCAGCGCGACATTGAGGATGGTGTTGTCGATGTTGATGATGAGCGCTGCGACACACACCACCGCCAGCGCAGCCCAGCGGCGTCCACGCTGGGCGCGCTTCGGATCCAGGTTGGAGTCGAGGAACATCTTGTTGCTCGCGATACTGTTCGGTACTGAATACCGAGGAGTATGCTGCGAGTGATGAGTATCGTCAACGGCCCTTCAGCTTCGGGATCGACCGCAGATGCCGGCGCGAGTCCCTCCTTACCTGTCCGAATCCGTCGACCGGGACGTGAGGCCGTACGCCGCCGATTGCTCGACGCGGCCCTACAGGCGTTCGCCGAATTCGGCTTCGAGAACGCGAGCCTGGATCAAGTAGCTGCTGCTGCGGGCCTGACCAAGGGCGCGGTTTACTCCAACTTTGCGGGCAAGGATGACCTCTTCTTCGCGATGATGAGCGACCAGGTCATGCGCCGGGTCGAGGCCGTCCAGGCAGTTCTGGCGGCCAACCCGGTGGATGCCCAGCCCCGGCAGACTTTGCAGGACGTGGGCCGTGTCCTTACCGAAGCATTCACCGAGCAGAGGGACTGGCAGTTGGTCTATCTGGACTTCTGGCGGCGTGCCATCCGAGACGATGAAGTGCGTGCCAGATTCGTCGCCCATAGAAAGGTCTTGCGGGGCGCGATAGCAGACCGCGTTGAACAGGTCCTCGACGGCGCTCCAACACCGGGCGGGTTCACAGTCGACGATGTCGTCACCGTGGTGTTGGCGCTCTCCAACGGGCTGGTCATCGAGCAGTACGTGGCCCCGGAGTTCGTCAGCGACGGCCTGTTCGGGCGGGTTCTGGATCGGCTGTCGGATTAGGCCGGGTTCGCCGAGACGAGCACGCTGCCGAGACCCTGGCAGGCGTCCTCCTGGTAGATACGCTGCACGAGATCCTCGAAAGCGGGCCGCTTGCGAGTATCGCCAACCTTAAGTCCATCAGCTGAGTACTATCGGCAATGAGCCGGCCCCGGAACGGCGGACAACACAACCCCAGGCACAAGGTGAAGCCAAGATATGACCAGGTCTAACGTTTCGCGCTCCAGCCGTTCCAAAGTTGGAGGCAAAGCCTCAGGTGAGCCGTGCTCCTGCTGCGGGATCGCACGAGATCCCAATGGGCGCCCCTTCTCGATCACTTTCGACGTCCCCGACGTGTATTTGGAGATACATCCGGAACTCCTCGCCACTTGGGGCGACGATCCCTTCCTGGCGATCAAGGACACCGGCTTCTATCTGCGGGTCCTGCTTCCGGTGAAGCTGAACGACGGTTTCGCGGTCGACTTCGGGACCTGGCTGAAGGTTGACCCCGAGGTTTTCCGCCAGGCATGGAGAACCTGGAACTTCCCCGAATACAAGGACCTGACCTTCGACGGTCTGCTGGCCAACCGCATAGAGCCGTGGAAGCCGACACTCAGGACGCGCGTCACCGCTCGAGTTCGCGACGTGGATCAGGTTCCCTACATCGTGGAGAGCACGGACCTTCTCGGCAAGCGGATCGTCGCCGACATATGGCCCCACGCCGAAGTGCTGGCGCCCTATAAGGATCTGCTCAAGTCGGACGCGCCGATCGAGAGCTGAACCACTGTCGGAGTTCGTAGTCCGCGGAGCACGGGTGCCGGGAGCGTCACGCCCGGCGCCCTGGAGTTCAACCCTGGGCCGGCGGCTCAGCGGTCGGGGCAGGCGGCACCGGCGGTTGCTGCGGTAGGGTGGGTGGAGCCGCGACCGGGGCCGGGTAGATCGGCGCTGCCTGAACTGGCGGATACTGGGCCGGCGCTGCCTGAACTGGCGGATACTGGGCCGGCGGTACCGGGGCGGCGGGTTGCTGCGGCGCGGCAGCCTGGTTCGTGTCGTTGTCCTCCATCGCGTCCTTGAAGCCGCGCAGTGCCTTCCCGATGGCGGCACCGGTGCTCGGTAGTTTGCCCGGGCCGACGATAACCAGAATGATGATCAGGAGAATGACCAGGTGGGCTGGAGTAAGTCCCCACATATTGCTTCTTCTCCTTGCGGTCGATTTCGAGGCAGCCGCGCTGACGTCGATGTCGAGGATGACGTCCCTGCCAACAATACTCCTGGCAGCGCCGCAAGTCGCGTCCGGTGCCGGCCGGTGCATGCATTGATAGTAGCCGCCTCGCCCGCAGGCAGGACTAACCTAAACTTGAACTCATGAGATTCATGTTCATGCTCGCCGCGATTGTCGTCGGGGCTTTCGTGTTCTGGCGCACGGTGAAGGGCCGGCCGGTCCTGCCGGGGGGACGGCGGACGGCAGCTGATGGCGCCTGGGCCGTCGTATGCCTGGCGATGCTGATAGCCGCGGCTTACCTCGCCCACCGGCTTGGCATCTTCGCCCTCCCCCTCGTCGTCCTGGCCTTCCTGCCGATCGGTGTGGCGATGCGCTGGCTTCTGATGCATACAGGCGGCGCCCGAGAGCGCCGGTACGGAGCAGTCCAAGAACCGCCAGCCCACCCATTGGCCAGATACACGGTGCCGCTGCTGGCGCTCTCAGCCCTCGCGGTCGCCGTGATCGGCGTGCTCGTCGGAGCCTTGATCGGGCCGAACTGAGACCGTTGGCTCCCACCCGCTCGGTGTGCCCGACCCTACCGCTTGCTTGCTGCCTCGAGCGGCGCGATCTGCCAGGTCCATTCATAGGTGCCGGGGCCGAGCCGGTATTGTGGCAAGGTGTCCGGCCCGCAGCTGGCGGTGCCGAGACCGCGGTGGGCCGCGTCGAGGCAGATGATCGTCTCAGGGCGCCGCTTCAACTCGACGTCGTGTCGCGCGGTGGCGAGGTCTTCCGCTCGGAAATGCGTGGCCGACATCTGACGCGGGCTGTCCGTGGTGATGCGGAAGCCTCGGCCCTTGCCGTCGGATAGTTCCAGCCATCGGACGTCGGCGTGACCGCCGTTCTCCTGAGGGCGGACATACGGCACGTATTCGCGGTCGACTGTGGAGCGCCAACGTGCGATCGGCGCGCCACGCAATCGATCCGGGTAGCTTTCGACCGGACCGCGACCGAACCACTCGGTCTGATCCAGCCCCGGCATGGCCTCCATGACGACTCCGACGCGGGCGAGATCTGTCAACTCCGCGGGAATGGCAACTTTCTCCGCTATGACAGTCCCGCCGCCGGGAATCGTCCGAAGTCGTTGCTCATGCTGGACGACGATACCGCTCGACGTCCGTTCCTCGCTCAATACGACGGTGACGCCGCCGTCACGACGCACGGAAAGGAGGATTCGGGTTAGATCGTCTACGCCCCACTCGTGCCACTGGGCAGCAAGGCCGACGACCCGATCGTTATCGATGGGGGCACGCCATAACAGTAGACGCGGCGCGGTGGCCAGGAGTTCGTGGGCGAGTAGGCCGGAGTCGTCAAGGGCAGGAGCGTCGGTCCCCGTGTCGACCTCGGCCTCGGCCGAGGCGGCGGTGATCGCGGCGATCTGCATGGCGGTTTCGCCCACTGGCAGCTGACCCCAGCAAATCTCGAAATCCGCCGGAGCCCACGGCAATGCGGCGGCCGTCCGGAATCGGATGGTGAGCCACCACTCGCGACCGTCCGGCGAGATCGACGTCCAGCCCGGGATCAGCAGCGGCGCGCTCTCATGGGGCGCAACGTCGGGCAGCTCGAACTCTCCGCTCCGAATCACTTCGCCGTCGGCGGTCAGCTCCCAGGATGCTCGCAGCCACCCGAGCCCGGTGAAATACTGCCGGTTCGACAGTTCGATCGAGCCTTCTGCGGCCCCGCCCGGGCCTGGCGTCACGCGCACCGGGGCCGCCAGCTGGCGATGCTCCCACAGCGCCGGCTTGGGACGGCGGTCGGGCCAGACCAGGCCGTCGAGGCAAAAGTTGCCGTCGTTCGGCGTGTCGCCAAAGTCGCCGCCGTAGGCCCACCGCGTTGTGCCGTCGGGGAGTTGCTGGACCAGGCCGTGGTCCCACCACTCCCAAATGAAGCCTCCCTGCAGGCCGTCTGTCGACTCGATGGCGTCCCAGTACTCGGCCAGCGTGCCGTTGCTATTGCCCATGGCATGCGAGTACTCGCACATGATCAGGGGGTGTAGCTGGCGACCGGAACGGGCGTGCGCTACGAGCGCGGAGATCGGCGGGTACATCGGGCAGGTCAGGTCGCTGACCTTCTGGGCACTCGACCAGTCCCAGCGGATGGCACCTTCGTAGTGGAGTGGACGCGACGGGTCATAGCGTCGGACCCAGCCGGCGGCTGCATCGTGGTTAACGCCGTGCCCGGACTCGTTGCCCAGGGACCAGACGATCACAGAGCAGTGGTTCTTGTCGCGCCTCACCATCCGTGAGACGCGGTCCACCCAGGCGTTGAGATATCGAGGGTCGTCGCAGAGCCGGTCTATGAAGGCGTGCGACTCGATGTCCGCCTCGGCGACGACGTACATCCCCAACTCGTCGGTGAGGTCCAGGAAGACCGGGTCGTTGGGATAGTGCGACGTCCGGACGGCGTTGAACCCGAATTGCTTCATCGCGACCAGGTCGGCGCGCATCGAGTCGAGGGAGGTCACGCGCCCGGTGTGCTGATCGAAGTCGTGGCGATTCACCCCGCGGATGAGGACCTCGGCACCGTTGATCAGCAGATGTCGGCCCTGGATCTCCACCCGCCTGAACCCGACGCGCAAGTCCACTTCCTCAGCTGTCACGCCCGACGGGGAGTGGAGCGCGACATGGAGGGGATAGAGGTGCGGCCTCTCGGCCGACCAGGGCACGACGTTTGGGATGCTTGTGGTCAGTCTTGCCTGCCCATCGAGCGGCGGCCGGAGTTGCGACTCGATGGCCTCCCATTCGATCGTTTCCGGTCCGGTCAGGCCTGTGGACACGAGCCGCGCAACCAGGTCAAAGCGATGCCGGCTCAACGGCTCCGAATCGGCGCGGTTCACACGCGGGCCGGGCCCGGCATTCGCGACCGGGACATCGGCCCTGAGCGACGCCCCGTCACCCAGGCGGGCCTCGACGTACCAACCTGGTTCCGGCGCCCCGTAAAAGTCCACGTCGGCCAGAACCTCAAACGTTCCAGTCTCCAGATCGGCGGTCAAGCCGGCATCTACTCGAACGTCCGCCAGGTGAACCCGACTCGTGGCATATAGGTACACCGACCGGGTTATGCCCCCGTGCCACCACTGGTCTTGATCCTCGATGTAAGTGGCATCGGACCACTTCACCACCCGCAGCAAGATCGTGTTCTGACCGGGCCGAATTATGGCCGTCACGTCGAACTCGGCAGCAAGGTGCGAGTCCTTGCCGAGGCCCACTTCGTTGCCGTTGACCCGGACGATCAAGACGCTCTCCGCCGCCCCCACGTGCAGGATTACGCGCCGACCGGCCAGCCAGTCGCCGGCGACTTCGAACTCGCGCTCGTAAACGCCGGTCGGGTTGAGGGTGGGTATCTGAAGAGGTTCGCCGGGAAACGGCATCTGGACGTTGGTGTAATGGGGCAGATCCCAGAAGCCCTGCCTCGTCCAGCAACCCGGCACATCCGCAGAGCTCCATTCGGCGGACGGCTCCTCGTCCGGTGTGCGAAGGAGTTGGAAGCGCCAGCGCCCGTCCAGCAGGACGCGGTCCAGATGCGGGACGCTGTTCATCGGCAGGCGGCTCGTCGACGTCAGCTCCGGAGAGAGCCAGGGCTTCGCTGTCATGGATGGTCGGTCCTTCTCATGCCGGGCCGTTGGGCCTGGCGGTGGCTTCCGCTTCCAGATCGAACAGTCGGGCCGTGAAGTCGCCCTCGTAGCGCGAGTCGGAAGGACTCTCCGGCGCGACCACAAGCCCGAGGCGCATCAGCTCGTCGCCGCCGCGGATTCCGGAATTCGCCGCCGAGATCGGGTCGTCGCCGGCGGGCCAAACCGAGACACGGTAGGAGGCCTTCGGGTCGAGTCCGCGCAGTCGCAGTCGCTCGCGACTTCGGTGCGGCCCGTTGAGCACACGGTAGTGGCCGACGACGGCCCGCTTCGCGTCGGCGGAGACAGTCATCCATGCCGTTTCGTTGCCGCCGCCTTCAAACGGGCTTCTCAATCGGACAAGGCGGCCACGTTGGAAGAGCTCACGGCGAGCCTTGTAGTAGTCGATCTGATCCGAAACGGCGGCCCTCTCCTCGTCGGTGAGAGCGACCGGATCGAGCTCGTAGCCGAGCACGCCGAAGAAGGCCACCCCGGCCCGAGTCGCCAGCGGCGTCGAGCGGCCCGTCTGGTGGTTCGGGACTGCCGAGACGTGCGCCGCCATTGAGCTCAGCGGATAGCAAAGCGATGTGCCCCACTGGATCCGCAGGCGCTCGACCGCGTCCGTGTCGTCGCTCGTCCAGCCCTGCGGCGCGAACTGCAGGATGCCCGGGTCGAAACGGCCGCCACCGCCGGCGCAGGATTCGAACAGGACCTGAGGAAACGCGCGAGTAAGCCGTTCGTAGAGGTCGTAAACCCCAAGGATGTACCGGTGGTAGAACTCGCCCTGCCGGGCGGCCGGCAGTGAGGGACTGAAGGGCTCCGTGATGTTTCGATTCATATCCCACTTCACGTAGGAAATGGGAGCCTTCCCCAACAGCTCCGACAGGACGCCGAAGAGGTAGTCCACGACCTCGTGCCGGGCCATATCCAGCACGAGCTGGTTGCGGCCTTCCGTGCGCGGCCGAGTGGGAACGCCGATAGCCCAGTCGGGGTGATCCACGAACAGCTGGCTTCGCTGGTTGACCATTTCGGGCTCGATCCATATTCCGAATCGGAGGCCCAATGCCTCTATCTGGCGGGCTATGCCCTCCACTCCGCCCGGCAGCTTGGCCTTGTTTGCCGTCCAGTCTCCGAGCGAGCTGGCGTCGCTGTCGCGCCGCCCGAACCAGCCGTCGTCCAGGACGAACATCTCCACGCCGAGTTCCCTCGCCGACGTCGCGATCTCGAGCAACCGGGCCTCATCGAAGTCGAAGTACGTTGCCTCCCAGTTGTTGAGCACGATCGGTCTGGGGGCGTCGCGCCATACGCCGCGCGCCAGCCGATCGCGGTACAGGCTGTGATACGTATCCGACAGGGCGCCCATACCAGCTTCGGAGTAGGCCAGTACCGCCTCGGGGGCACAGAACTCGGTGCCTGGATCAAGGACCCAGGCAAAGCCGTCAGGATTGATGCCGATGCGCACACGCGTGGTCCGGAACTGGTCCACCTCCGCCTCGGCCAGGAAGTTGCCCGAATAGACCAGGCTGAGCCCGAAAGCCTCGCCGGCTTCTTCAGTCGTGTGGGCTCTCTTCAGCACGAGGAATGGGTTGTGCTCGTGCCCCGATGCTCCCCTCAGACTGCCGATCGACTGGGAACCGGCATCCAGGCGGCGCGCTCGGACGTGGCGTTCCCGAGCCCACGCCCCACTCAGATGGATCATCTCCCAATCCGAGTCGGGCAGGTCCAGGGACGCGCTCATGGCACACCGCACCGTCAGCGGCTCCGACCCGACATTCCGACAGCGAATGCTTCGGGTTATGACGGCGCGATCGGCATAGATTGAGTAGAAGAGTCGTATCTCCAGGCTGGCCGGCGTGTCCGCAAGAAGGATCTCGAGCGTCTCCGCCTCGTCATAGCCCTGAACGTATGTGGAGGGCAGTCCCGGAATCGCCGACTTGCCACCAAACACGCGGTGGCTGGCATAACGTGGATCGAGCGCAGTTGATCCGTTGGGCTGCTCGATGGTGAGGGCGGGGACGCGAAAATCGCCAATGCCGGCCGTGGGGAATTCGAACGGAACAGGTTCCCCCAGCCGATTCGACAGACCCAGGTACTCCCCTCCGGAAAGCCGACCGTATGAGCCAGACTCCGCCAGTGAACCGCCGAAGTACAGATGGCCGAGCGTGCCGTTCTCCAGCACCCGCATCAGGTAGCTGATCTGGTCGTTGCGGAGGTGGAACGTTCTCGACGTGCTGTCGAAAGTTATCGGCATCGTGGTCTGCCAGCTCCAGGAGTGTCAAGGCGGACGACGAGCGTCGTCCGCCTTGAGAATACCCGTTATCCACAGGAGCTCAGCGCCCCTGTCCGGCTCGATCAGCCCTTAGTGGCACCCAGCGACAAGCCTCTGACGAAGTATCGCTGGAGGGCCAGGAATACCAGGATCGTCGGGACCGCCGCAAGTAACGCGGCCGCCGCAAGAAGGTTGTAGTTGGTGTAGTACTGGCCGTTGATCGTGTTGAGTGCCGCCGTAATTGGACGCTTATCCTGGGTGGACATAAGGACCAAAGCCCAGAAGAAGTCGTTGTAGATGAACGTGAATTGAAGCGTAGCCATGGCCGCAATCGCCGGCTTGCAGAGCGGCATGACGATCCCGGCCCAGATCCTGAACACGCCGGCGCCATCCACGAGTGCCGCCTCGATGATCTCGTGGCCCAGGGTCTTCATGTAGTTGCTGAGCACGAAAACTACGAAACCTAGCTGGAAGATGACGTGAATGACGATGATCCCGATGTACTGGTTGTATAGAAGATTGCCCCCGTTGTCCGTGAACGGCCACGGGAGAAGGTGGGTGCTGTAGAGACGGTACATCGGCAGGATGATGGCCTGCTGCGGCAACAGATTACCGGCGGTGAACAGCATCAGGACGAGCAGATTCAGCCGCCAGCTGTATTTCGAAACGGCATAGGCGACCATCGATCCGACGAGGAGAACGACGATAACGGCCGGCACCGTGACGATAGCGGTGTTGAGGTAAGCCTGTGGGAAACTCGGTTCCGTGCTGCCCCAGGCCGTCGTGAAGTTATCGAGAGTTAGACTCTGGGGGAACGAGAAGATGCCATTCTTGACCACGTCACCGTTGGTTCGCAGGGCTTCGTAAATCGCCACCAGAAGGGGCATCAGCCATACGAACGTTATGGTGATCAGGAACGCGTACAGCCCCACTCGACTGAGCTTGATCCGGCCGCGCTTGGCGGCCGCGCCTACGGGGCGCTTCGCCGCTCGGGCTGCGGCTTCACTGGGCGTCCTGGCAACGTCGCCGGGCGTGGCGGCATCGCCGGGTGTGGCGGCTATGTCGCTCACTGCTTCTCCTCACGCATCGTCATCGCCAGGAAGATCACGATCGGGACCAGAGAGACCACAGCCAGAACGACGGCTATGGCCGACCCGAAACCGATACGGGTTGACTCGCTGATGGCGTTGTTAGTAATGAGCGTCGACAGCAGCTCCAGGGGGCTGCGACCGCCGTTCGTTATGTACGCCAGATCGAAGGCGCGCAGAGCCTCTATCGTCGTGATGACGACGATCACGACGTTGATGGGCTTCATCACCGGGAAGACCACTTTGAAGAAGGTCTGACGGGCATTGGCACCATCGATCGAGGCGGCTTCACGCAACGTCGGGTCGAAGGCCTGCAGGCCGGCGAGATACAGGATCGTGATGTAGCCCACGTGTCTCCAGCTGGCCGCGATCACCGTGGGAATAATGGCCAAAGGTCCGCCGACCCAGTCCGTATGCGAGACGTCCCTGCACCACTGGCCAATGAGCGGGATGTCCTTCACGAACGGGATGTCTATGCCGAATACGACGGGGTGCGAGTAGCCAAGCCAGCTGAGCACGCCGTCTATCCAGCCGCGATTGGAATCCGGCGCGTATTGCAGCTGCCAGATGATGCCGATAAGGGCCAGCGAGAGCACGACCGGGATGTAGAAGACGGTCCGGTATATGACCAGACCTTTGACCTTGCTGTCGAGTATTACCGCCATGAGTATGCCCAGCGGCGTGGCCACGAACATGAGGAACGCAAGCCAGAAGATGTTGTGCACCACGGCCGTCCAGAAGAACGGGTACGTGCCGCTAAACAGCTGGGTGTAGTTGTCCAGGCCGACGAACTGATGGCTCGGCCCGCCGCCTGTCATGGCGCCGAAACCGTGCCAGTCGGTGAGGGACCAGAAGAAGTCGACGAGCACAGATCCCCAGATGAGGATCAGGTCGAAGATCAGAGGGATACCCACCATGACGGCGAGGACGAGCTTGTCCTTGCGGGTGAGCAGATGCCAGCGCTGCCGTCCGATGAACGGAAGTCTGTTGAAGGGCGCCCGATCACGGAACGACGACCCGCCGGAGCGACCCGCTTGTCGTGATCCTGACGCAGAAGTGACGGCCGCCCCCGGCAGCCCGGACTTGCCGGGCTGTTCGGGAGCGGCCGAAGTTACTGGTTTGTCAGCCATCGAAATGGTTTCCGAACTCAGATTCTTCGAAGGGTGTTGGTCTGGTTGATCCTATGCCCCCAGGGAGTCCCAGAAGCTCTGGATCTTCTTGAGGAAGGCGGTCATGTCCTGGTTCGGGTTCGACAAGAAGTCGATCAGGAAACCCTGCATGCCGTTGGCGCCGGAGAAGCCGGGGTTGGTGTCGCGATCCATGAACTGAGTCAGCTTCTTGGCGGCCGCCAGCGTGGTGACCTGCTTCTTCTGAAGCGGAGTGTAGCTCGACTGATCGGCGTTGTTGGCAACGGCGATCAGGTCCGTGGACAACTTGGCATAGAGGCCCTGGGTAGAGCCCTGGCCGAGGAACGCGAGAAGAGCCTTCGCGGCGGCCGAGTCGGCGGCAAGAGTCGACGAATTGGCGGTGAGCATGAAGCCGTCGATCGGGGCGTCGAGCGCCTCCTCGGCATCCCACTGCGTACCGTGGTGCGGCCACGGGAAGAAGTCGAGGTCCGCGAGATTGGCGGCGCCGGCGGCCTGGAAGGTCTGGACGACCTGAGGCTGCAGCATCATGCCGGTGGTCTTGGCGACGAGACCCGCTGCCGCGTCCTGCCAGAGTCGCCCTGCGGCGCCGCTCTGGTAGAACGGGAGAAGGCCCTTCCAAACATTGAAGACCTGGACGACGCCCGGATCAGTCCACTTCTTCTTGCCGGCCATAAGGTCGACGTGGAACTGATAGCCGTTCTCGCGCAGGTCGATGATGTCGAAGTGACCCATCGCCGGCCAGCCGTCCTTGTCGCCAAGGCCGATCGGCACGATGCCGTCCTTCTGCATCTTGGCAGCGAGGGTCTTGAGCTCATCCAGTGTTGTCGGAACGGTGTAGCCGTTCTTCGTCCACAGGCTCGGGACGTAGTAGACCGTCCAGGCGTACGTGTCGAACGGAACCATGTACTTCTTGCTGTCGTTGGCCGTGCAGGCGGTCTTGACAGCGTCGGTGTACAGGGAGCCGATTGGGCCGGCCCAAATGTCGTCGATCGCGGTGAACAGACCCTGATCAACAAAGGCTCGCATCCGGTATCCGGAGAACCAGGTGATGACGTCTTCCGGCGTCGCCGCGAGGTACGAGCTGATGTTGTTCTGGAAGGTCGTGTGGTCCACCGTGTTGATGGACACGGTGACGCCGGAGTTGGCGGTCTGGAACGCGGCGACCGCAGCGGCAAGCGCCTGCTTCGGCACGGCGTCCGAGTCGTTGGATCCGACTNNGCGGCGGGGGTTCCAGCGGCACCGCTTGTGGACGTGGCAACGGTGGACTCGGTGGTCGCCGTGGCCGAGGAGCTGCCGCACGCAGCCAGGACTGCCGGAAGAACGGTCAATCCGGCTGCACCAACCAGGCCCTTCTTGAGGATTTCTCGCCTCGAGACTTGCCCGCCTGAGAGCAAGCCGGCGCGCTTCTCCTGATCATCCATATATGTGTACTCCTCCCACAACGACTCGAAAACGGTCGTGGTTCAACAGGAACCAACAGGACGTCGGGATTGTCCGGCCCGCCTGGCCTCGTTGTCAAGGGGTTTTCACCTGGAATACGGGGGATTATGTGGCAACACGTTGACTTACTCGTTTGAGTGCGGCAGGATTGGGAATATTGCATGTGCTCGGCGAGACACGCCGCCGACGGGAGAAGGACGGGTTCCAGCGGAGTGGAGAAAGTGATGGAGGAGTCGCAGGATCTGGACGCGGGCGCACGAAGGCCCGCCCTGGCTCGTCAGCGCCAGACCATGATCCTTGGACGAGTACGCGAAGAAGGTGCGGTTCGGGTCGCGGACCTGGTGCGGGAGCTTGGCGTTTCGGACATGACCATCCGGCGCGACCTGGAGGTGCTGCACGAGCGAGGCCTCATCGAGAAGGTCCACGGCGGAGCCACGGCGATTGAGGGAAGCTCCCAGTTCGAGCCCGGATTCACCGTCAAGTCCACGCTGATGCAGGCAGAGAAGATCGTCATCGCCGCCAGCGCCGCGACGCTCGTCTTGCCGGGGACCGCGATTGCGATCTCGGCCGGTACGACGACCTTCGCACTCGCGAGGCGCCTGACAGACGTACCGGGCCTGACGGTTCTCACCAACTCGGTCCCGGTCGCCGACGTGCTATACAAGGATGGCCGCTCAGACCAGACGGTCATCCTGAGCGGCGGCGTTAGAACCCCATCGGACGCCCTCGTCGGTCCATTCGCGGTGGAGGTCATCCGCTCACTGCATGTCGACAGTGTCTTCATGGGCACGCATGGCATGGACCGCCGGTGCGGTTTCACCACGCCGAACATACTCGAGGCGGAGGCGAACCGGGCGCTGATCGAGGCCGGCGGGCGTCTGATAGTGCTGGCGGATCACAGCAAGTGGGGCGTCATCGGCATCAGCTCTGTTGCTCGACTGGAAGGCGCCGACACGATCGTGACCGACAGCGAGTTGAGTCCCGCCGCCCGAGACGAGATCACCTCCGCGGTGCGGAGACTGATGCTTGTGGACGTCGCCACGGGCGACACCCAAACCATAGATAACGCATACAACCGCCCGGAACCGTCCAAACCGGGGAATCTCGCGTGAAGAGAGATGTGGCCGCCGCGGCACTCCTGTCTCTGCCCCATCGACGCTACAACCCGCTCACCGGCGAGTGGCTACTGGTATCGGCCGAACGGACGAGTCGGCCCTGGCTCGGTTCGGAGGAGGCTCCGAACGTCGGAGGGGAGCCGGCCTATGACCCAACTTGCTACCTGTGCCCGGGCAACGTTCGAGCCAACGGCGAGCGCAATCCCGTGTATGAGTCCACGTTCTTCTTCACGAACGACTTCGCGGCATTGCAGCCGGACTCGCCCGTAGCGTCGCTGGAGGAGGGCTTGCTGCGCGCGGAGAGTGAGCAAGGCACCTGCCAGGTCATCTGCTTCTCGCCCCGCCACGACCTGACTATCTCCAGGATGACCGCCGCCCAGGCGAGAACCGTCGTGGACCTGTGGGCCGAGAGATCCGAAACGCTCGGCAAGACATTCGAATGGGTGCAGGTCTTCGAGAACCGGGGGTCGGCCATGGGGGCGTCCAATCCGCACCCGCACGGTCAGATCTGGGCTGGCAGCGCCCTACCGAGAGAGGCCGAGAAAGAGGACCGGAGCCAGAAGGCCCATTGGGCAGCCACCGGACACAGCCTCCTGCTGGACTATGCGGAGCAGGAACTTGGCGGCCCGCGCGATCTCGGCAGTGACAGTGACTGGCTCGTGGTCGTTCCGTTTTGGGCCGCCTGGCCTTTCGAGACACTGATCATTCCGCGGCGGCCGGTCTCGTGCCTCCCGGACCTGGACGTCCGCCAGCGCGAGCTGCTGGCCGGCCGGCTCACAAAACTCCTCCGGGGCTACGACGAGCTATTCGACGCCCCGTTCCCCTACTCCATGGGCTGGCACCAGGCGCCGTTTGACGGCGTCGACCGACCGGATTGGCAGCTCCACGCCCACTTCTATCCGCCGCTCCTACAGGCGACGGTCCGGAAGTTCATGGTGGGCTATGAGCTTCTCTCCGAGCCACAGCGCGATATAACTGCAGAAGATGCAGCGGACCGACTGCGGTCGGCCATCAAGGCCGCAAATCCTTAGGCCGGCCACTTTGGTCGGCCGACGAACGCGCGGCAAGGCAATGAAGGAAGAAGGAAGGGCAACATGTTTGGACTCACACCCGCGCACCTGATCATCATCCTGGTCATCGCTCTGATCGTGGTCGGACCTGGCAAACTGCCCGAGGTCGGCTCGGCGATCGGCAAGAGCATCAAGGAGTTTCAGAAGGCCGTAGGCCCGACCCAGGATGCCCTCACAAACCCGCTGACGCAGGCTGCTCCGCCTGCCCAGGCTCCCGCCCCGGTCTACTACGCTGTCCAGCCCGGTTACCCGGCCCCGGTCGCCCCCGTCCAGTACCAGCCGGTCGTTGGCGTAATCGAGCCCGCGCCCGCGCAGCCCGCCCCGATCGCCTCTCCTGCGCCTGAAGCCATTCAGCCCGCGGCGCAGCCTGACCCCGCATCCACCAAGGCCGACTGAAGGCCCTGGCTGGAGGTCGGATCCTCTTCCTTCCGGTCTGGTGCCACAGCTCTCCTCCGGGAAGAGAGCTGTGGCCCGGACCGTTGTTGCGCCGTCGCATCCGCGTCGGCGAGGAGTCGTGAGTTGGTTTCTGAACGCGCGGGCAATTCCAATACAGGCGCCGCCCGAGCCGACGCCCTCCGCATGCGTCTGGCGGCGTCGGGACCAGTCAACCTCGTTCGGGCTCCCGGCCGAGTTAATCTGATCGGCGAATACACGGACTTCAACATGGGGTTTGTGCTGCCGGCCGCAATCGATCGCGAAATCTGGATCGCATCCGAGCCCTGGGATCGCGCGGAGGTGGAGCTTACTTCTGTCGAGCTGGGCGAGACGCGCTCGTTCAGCCTGGAGGACCTCGCCCCAAAGGCGCGGCAGGACACGACCTGGATCGACTACGTCGCCGGAACCGCTTGGGCGATGCGGGAGGCAGGCCTCCCATTGCGTGGCTTCCGGGGCGTCCTGGATTCGACCATCCCGTTGGGATCCGGCTTGAGCTCATCGGCCGCCCTGGAACTGGCGACGAGCCTTGCCATCGCGGCGCCGGGCGCCGACAGACCACCTGCGGCCACGATGGCTGCCATCACCCAGCGCGGCGAAAACCTCTACGTGGGCGTCAACTGCGGAATCATGGATCAGTTCGCCAGCGCTGCCGGTCGCAAGGACAGTGCGCTGCTAATCGACTGCCGCTCCAACGACGTGACGGTCACGCCCATCCCGAAAGACCTCCTCATCGTCGTGTGCGACACCAGCTCACCGCGCCGGCTGGGCAGCGAGTACAACACGCGACGTCAGGAATGCGAACTGGGCGCTCGCCTGATCGCAGAGAAAGAGCCGGGCGTCAAGTCGCTGCGCGACGTGGACTCGGCGATGCTGGAGCGCAATCTTGACCGGCTGCCGGAAAAGGTTGCCCACCGCTGCATGCACATCGTCCACGAGAACGAGCGCGTCCTCGAGACGGTCACGGCGCTCCGAGAGGGCGACCTCGAGGCGCTGGGGCGGCTGTTTGCGGCCTCCCACGATTCCCTGCGCGACCTCCTCGAAGTCAGCTGCCCAGAACTCGACGTCATGGTTGAGATCGCCGCCACGGTGCCCGGCGTGGTCGCGAGCCGGATGACCGGCGGCGGCTTCGGCGGCTGTACGGTGAGTCTCGTGACCCACGGCGCGGAGGAGGCTCTGCGCGACAAGGTCATGCGCGACTACGCGGACCGGACCGGGCTCACGCCCAAGGTGTACGCCGTGGAG
Organism: Chloroflexota bacterium; assembly: GCA_003158875.1. Taxonomy (GTDB): domain Bacteria; phylum Chloroflexota; class Limnocylindria; order Limnocylindrales; family CSP1-4; genus Fen-1039. Next base: position 27,875 of record PMLK01000089.1, on the reverse strand, counting down.
ACAGTCGACGGAGCCGGGAAGATCGAACTTCCATGACGAGCGGCGGCGCGCTTCGGCTCTTTGGCCGAGACTGCGTCCCTCCGATCGCCACCTCTCGCGCTCTGCCGCGCATACTTGGCGCGACGCCCTCAACAGCGCGAAGGCGAACCCGCACATGGGACTGACAATGGACCCAAACGTCCGAATTGAGAGCGTGGCATCGCCGACATCCGGCTCGATGCCTCGCCGCTCACGCTTCGGCAGGCTTCATATGCCGTTCCGCCACCCGCAGAACGCCCCCACCCAGGAAGAACTCGAGCTGACGCTGTCAGCTCACCTCGTGGAACTGCGCAACCGCCTGTTCAAGGCGGCCTTCTCCCTGGTCCCGGGTTCGATCGTCGGGTTCATCCTCTCCGGCCGCATCATCCACATCCTGCGTGCCCCTCTGCCCACGGACAAGCCGCTCGTCGCTCTGGGTCTGACCGAGCCGTTCATGATCCAGATGCAGGTCGCGATCGTAGTTGGAATCATCGTCGCGATGCCCGTCATCCTCTATCAGTTCTGGGCGTACATCTCGCCCGGATTGACCCCGTCCGAACGGTCGGCGGCCCGGCCCTGGGTTCCGCTGTCGATGTTCTTCTTCGCTCTGGGAGTCTGCGTCGCTTATTTCATCCTCCCGTACGCATCCGGGTTCCTCTACAACTTCCAGAGCTCCGATATCACCCTGATGCTCACGGCGGAGTCCTACTTCAGCTTCATCACGACGCTGTTCCTTGCCTTCGGCCTGGTGATGGAGTTCCCGATCTTCCTCGTCCTGCTCTCCAAGGTCGGCATCATCAGCTCCAAGAGGCTGGAGCACTCCCGGCGCATGGCCATCCTGGGAATCGTGGTGTTCTCGACGGTCATCACGCCGGGCGCGGACTTTGTAAGTCCCATCGTGATGGCGATCGTGATGTACACCCTGTACGAAGTGAGCATCGTCATGATCAGGCTGGGCGGCCGCTAGGCAGGTAGCCTTGGTCTCATCCCATCGACCAACTTAGTCCGCGACCTGGGTGTCGGCTGCTTTATTGTGACGTGTGCCGCTCCAGTATCGGCAGCCAGCTATCCCGCGTAGCCGCGTCGTCGAAGCTCAGAACCACCGCGTGGCCACCGCAATACAGTCTTATTGCGGGCCGCGGGCCGCGCGCCGGAAAGACGTGCCCCAGCTCGGGCGGGCGGGGTGGGTTGGCGTCCACCACGATCGAGACGAAACCTTCGATGGCGATCACAAAGGAACCTGCCGCCGACCGGCTTTCATCCGGCTCCGGGCTGCGAATAGTGGCCCGTGCTTCACGCAACCGGAAGTGCTTGATTTCTACGCCTGCCCATCCCCCTCTTGCGCGAGCAACCAGGCCGCTCACGCGAACGACGGCGCTGCGATCCGGAAGGCCCATCGCGACCGGCGCCGCGACCGGTATCGAGCCGATGAAGACCACGTAGCCCGCCCACGTCCCCGCCAGCAGCCACGCCCCCAGGATGATCAGCGGTATAGAGAAGAGTAGGAAGGTGGGTGCCAGGGGCGTGTCGCTCGTGTTCAGCACAAGCGTGTCGATGACTTTCGGAGATGGGTACGTGGACGTGGCCCAACTCGTCCACTGGGTCAGTTTCGTGCCGTAGGTGGTCCAACCCTTCAGTGCGCCAGTAATGGTTACGTCGCCGCCATCTGTCCCGAATGCCTCGGTTGACTCGACCAACAGGCCCAGGCGGTCGTCTTCAGAGGTCAGCAAGTAGATCCGATCGTATTGACTGCCTTCGTTGTGGGCATCGAGCGACGCGGGCTGCAATCGACCTGAAACGGTCACCCAGGGTTGATCAGTGCCAGAACTGTTCTGACTGATCTGGTCGAGCGTGGCCGCGACTGGCGGGTTCGACTGGCTCAGCATCGTCGCTTGAGTGAACGCCAAACCAAACCCGATCAAAAACACCGCCACCAACGCCTGAGTCCACGGCCAGCGCGCCGGCCAGCGACTGAAGCCCAGGCCGCGGAAGGCATATCGCGTCCCGTAGATCCCTCCCATGCGACACGCAACCGCCCCACCGGCCGACACGATGCGAGCGGCCAGGGCGAGCGGCGCGGCGACACGCGTGCGTGTCGGGTACGAGGCGAGGGGCAGGCGACCTGGCGACACCCGCCGATGATTTCGTTCCCGCACTAGGGCTCGTCTAACTGCGCCGTTGAGCGCCCGATTGGGTTTGCCGGGGCATCCGGCGCGGTTGGATGACGCAGGCGCTCGGCCATGTCGAGTGCCGCCTGGCTTGGCTTGCCCACATCCTCAGGATGTGCCGACGCGCCGAAACCACGGGGTCTGTCGGTGGCGAGCATCGCTGCTCCCGCCACGACCTGAGCCACCGCCCCGGCGGGACTCGTACCGAAAGTATTGAGCGCGGACAAGCGGGACTGGGACCCAATAAGTGTTGAGCTGTGGCTACCTGCATTCATCGCCGGATCTACGGCCGTGACGCCGGCGATGACCAACCCGCCCAGATCTTCGTGCTGGGCCATGACTGCCCCGCAGCTGGAGCAGTGGGCGGCGCCTGACACAGCAGGCTCGGCGCACCAGGGACAAGCTGAAAGCGGTTCGCTGGTCAATGGCGCAGGGTCGACTGTTGGGCGGGTTGGCTCGTTCCACCAGTCGCTCATAGCCCCTCCTCATGCGGTATCGCGCCGCGGATCGCTCCTGAACAACGCCCGGTCAGAATACTCGCCCAGGGTTGGGGACGGTGTCCGTTGGCCGACGACAACCAGAGCAACGATGAGACCATTCCCAGGCCGGAATTCGGAAGTTAGAATGATGGTGCGTCCCTAGCCGTTTCGCCCATCCCAACTTTCCTTCCCACTGGGAGTCCGTCATGCGTCACGGTTCGGTCCTCGTACTGGCGTCTGTTGCGCTGGCGTTGAGCGCGGGCCTGATGGTTCCGGCCGCAGCAAAGGCGGACGAACCCTACGGTCTGACTGTCCAGGTCCAATTCGGCTTGTCGTCGATCCACGTGGGTGAGTCCACGTCGCTCGTGATAACCGTCACAGGCCAGCTCCCATCGTCCGTGGCGGGGTCCGACGGCATGGCGGTCAGCTACTACACCCCCGGTGGCGGCGCCGATCACGGCATTGTCCTGAGCAATGGCGGCGGTTCGTGCCCTTACAACTATCTATTCGCAAATCAGATGGCTGGCGAGCAGGCCGGCCCCACGATCGACTGCACGATCACCGCGACAGTAACTGGCGTATCGGTCGGCCCGCACAACACGTCCGTGGAGGCCGATGGCCTTAGTTTCGTCGGCGCGACCTTCGACGGCTACAGTGCGACTGTGGCTGCGAATATCGCGGTGGTGGCCGACCCGCCGTCGATAAGCGCGCATTTCGCCCAGCCGACCATGGCGATCGGCCAGATCGATACGCTCAGCTTCGAAATCGACAATCCATCCGGGAACGGAACCTTGACGGGTGTCGGGTTCACTTCCACTCTGCCATCGGGTTTGACGGTGGGCTCGAGCACGAGCTCAGTTTGCGGTGGCACGCTGACGGTAGCCTCGCCGCACTCGATCTCGCTGACGGGGGCGTCGATCGACGCCAACTCCGATTGCCAGGTCCCGCTCGACGTAACTGGAGCTACGATGGGCGCCTGGGGGGTAACGACCAGCCAGGTGTCGTCCGTCGAGGGCGGGGACGGTACGGCTGGCTCTACCAGCGTCATGGTTGTCACGTTCGCTCCGCCTACCATCAAGGTCGAGTTCGGCGAGAGCTCGCTTCAGATAGGCGACACAACCTCGCTGACCTTCACCGTCACCAATCCGAATGCTCCGGTTCATAACCAGGTCGTGAAGCCCGCGTTGCCGGATCCACATACGCTCACCGGCGTTGGGTTCACGGATACTCTCCCATCCCGGCTCGTCGTGGCTGACCCGAATGGCCTGACCGGCAGCTGCGTAGGCGGCACCATCACCGCGTCCGCGGGCGGACACACCATCAGCCTGTCGGGCGCCAGCCTGACCGCGGGATCGACCTGCACCTTCTCTATCATCGTCGATGCGGTCGCCAACGGCCTCGCGAAAAACAGCACCGGCCCGATCGAATCCAACGAGGCCGGTCCCGGGAGCTCGGCGACGGCGACAATCCTTGTCGGAAACGTGCCCCTGACGGCCACCACGGAAGGCCCGGCCGATTCCGGCGGAAATGCCGAGCTGCCGCTGGTCATCTCCCTGATGATCGGTGGGCTCGGCGCGGCAACAATGGTCGTCCGGCGCGGGCAGATCAGGGCCTAACTCTCGTCTCCGACCGGCGGAGCCCGCGCATTGGCGCGTGTGCTGTGGCTGGACCACCACGACGTGGCCAGCGCGCGGGCCGAATCGGCAAGCCACCAGGTCGACCTGATGCCATCAACGGCCGGAGATCCTGCACGTTATAGCTGCGGCGCGCTTCATAGCCTGAGCTGACGTTGCGAGGCGGCGTCTAGTCTTCAGGCACCGGGGCGCCAGCGGGCCGCACGGCCGACTCGTCATGCAAGTAGAGGCCACCCCGAAGCCAGGACGCCCAGGCCGCAACGAGCGACATGATGGCCGCGGCGATGAACACGATCGCCAGCCCCGACTGGAGCGGGCCCGCGATCAGCTGAGGAAAGAACTCCTTGCTTGTGAGGATCGCGGCCTGAGACGCCGGCAGTGCCTGCAGAACGTGAGGCGGCAGCAGAGCGGACATGGGGTTGAAGCCGAGCAGTGCCGCGAAGAGGCTTGCCACCGGCGGCAGGTGCGAGATCTGCGATGCGTCGGCGGCTGGGACGGCGTGGGCGGTGAGCCCGTTGTAGAGGGCGCTCGGGAGTGAGGTCGATAGACCCGCGATCATCAGCGAGAAGAACACGCCGATCGACACCACCGTGGCCGAGTTCTGGAAAGTGGCCCGCATTCCGGCCGCAGCTCCACGCTGGCGGGCAGGAACGCTGTTCATGATGCCGGCCATATTCGGCGAGAAGAACAGGCCGCCGCCGATGCCGCTCACCAGCAGCAGGCCACCGAACTCCCAATAAGGGAAGTTCACCGGCAGCAGGACCAGGCCGAAGAACGACAAAGCGGCGATCAGCATGCCGCCGGTGGCAAATGGCCGCGCTCCAAACTTGTCGGATAGGATCCCGGATACCGGCCCGAACACTAGCGAACCCAGGGTCAACGGCAGCATGTAGATGCCGGCCCACAGCGGTGTGTCGGCGAATGAATATCCGTGCAGCGGCAGCCAGACCCCCTGCAGCCAGATCACCAGCATGAAGGACAGGCCACCTCGTCCGAGGGCGGACAGGAACCCGGCCAGATTGCCTGCGCTAAAGGCGCGAATGCGGAAGAGGGCCAGATCGAACAGTGGTTCGGCGACTCGGCGTTCCACCCACACGAACAGCCCCAGCAGAACCAGACCACCAACGATCATGGAGAGAACGAAGGGGTTGCTCCAGCCCATCGTCTGGTCGCCATACGGCTGGATGCCGTACGTGATCCCAATGAGGAGCGCCGTAAGCCCGATTCCGAAGGTCAGGTTGCCGGGCCAGTCGATCTTCGACTGCGTTACCGTGCCGAGCTCTTCGAGACGCATGTATGCCCAGACCGTGCCGACCAATCCCACGGGCACGCTGACGAAGAAGACCAACCGCCAGTTGATCGCGGCCAGGACGCCGCCCACCACCAGGCCCACGAACTGGCCGGCCAGAAACGAGATGCCGTTGACGCCGAAGGCCAATCCGCGCTGCTCGGCCGGAAATGCATCCGTCAGGATCGCCTGCGAATTCGCAAAGAGGAACGCACCGCCAATTCCTTGCACGAAGCGCATGAAGATGATCCAGATCGCCCCCGCGGGTCCCGTGAAAGGTGTCAGGGCAAGGAGCAGCGATCCGACGGTGAAGATGACGAAACCCGCGTTGTACATGCGGACCCGTCCGAACATGTCGCCAAGGCGACCGAACGCCACAACGAGAACCGCGGTCACGAGCAGGTAGCCCATCATGATCCACAGGAGATAGCTCGTGCTGCCGGGATCGAGCGGGTTCAACTTGATGCCCGTGAAGATCGCGGGAAGGGAGATGATGACTATCGAGCCGTCGATAGCCGACATGAGGACGCCGAGCGTCGTGTTTGAAAGCGCGACCCATTTGTAGTTCGGGTCGTGCTTCCGCGAGCGACGCTGACCGCTCAGATTCTCGGTCGCGGGGGAGCCCTCGCGCTGGTTGGCGGCAACCCGCGCTTTGTCGTCCCGGCGGGCTTGAGTCATTCAACCGTCCTTCCTAGCGGCCGCGAAGGGATCAAATTGGTCCCTTCCGTATGTCCTGTACTAAGTCCCTCGGACTCGTCTGACGGTTTCTCAGGCGATTCCGTGCTCGTCTAGAGGAGGTCGGCGAAGTACGCGTCTATCGTATGCCGGAGCTCGTTGCCAGGCGCGACCGTGGGGCGCTCGTCCTCGAGCGCTGGTTCGGTCACGGCTTTTGCGGCCTCCCAGCGGCTGTCACGCCTGGTGAAAGGCGGCTTCACTTGGGCCTCGTCCGGCGACGGTCTCGCGGGTAATGGCGAACCGCAGGCTGCCGTAGGCGGCAAGGTCCACGACGAGGCCGCCGAGGCCGGCGAGCTGGGAGCTGTAGAAGACGAACATCTGCGTGACGAGGATCCACACCAGGAGACCGCGCATGAACCAGCGATAGGCTGCCGTCCTGGAGCTGCGGAGACTCAGGACGCCTCGGCCGACGAGCGCCGCGCCAGCGATCGTCGAGGCGACCTGCGCGATCGCGGCGGCGGCCGATGTGTCCGCTTCCCCACTCGTGCGAGTCTGGGTGGCGACGAGATAGACGGCGATGACCGCCGCCGCGGCGTAGGCGACAACGCCGACGCTCAGGACCCGTTCCGCCCACGGATTCGCCATGAGCCTCTCATAGCCCTCGGCGAAACGGCGGCGGACGATCCCGACAAGGCTCGTGCGTTCCGCCACCGCTGGAAGTCCCGCGACGTATTGCCTGGCGAATACGACCAGTGGTGCCTTCGGATCGGCGAGCTCGAGAAGTCGCTGGATACGGTCTCGATCGTCTGGTTCGATCGGCCCGTCCAGCGTCCCCTCCAGGAGGTTAAGGGCGTTTGCAAGCGCCTCGGTCTCGCTCAGCCGACGTTGGCCAATAAGCGTCCGGGCAACGAGAAACGCGACAACGAACAGACAGTAGATCAAGGCGATCGCGGGTCGATAGAAGTAGTTGTTGTCCGAGGTGATGAACTTCCCGATCTCGTCGATGAAGGTGCCGAACCCGAGCCCTGCGATCACCGCCGCCAGATGCCGGAGGGAACGGTCGAGGAAGGCAAACAGAAGCATGAGTGCCAGGAGCATGAGGAGGCCGCCCCAAAGCATGTGGGCGATGTGGATCCCGTGGGACCCAACCCTCGGATAGCCGGTGGAAGCCAGGAACCAGCGGATCCCGAGGAAGGAAGCAGCCGCCGAGACGAAGAGGCTCTCAAACAGCAAGGGCGCTTCGGCGTCGCGCGTCAAGCGGCCGAGCACAGGTCGAGTCATCACGACGGATCATACGACGCGTTCCGCCCCTTCACGTCGCCGGCGCTAGTGGGTAATTACTACGTGAACTTGTAGCCCACGTGTGGCTCGGTCTTGTCAGGCGCCCACTTCAAACGTGCTGACCGGAGTTTGCTGTGTGCCCGCGGCCCAGGTGCTTGCCGCAGCCTGCAGCAAACCGGTGGCCGGCTGAGTCTGAGAAGCCGAGGTTCGATTGGCCATCTGCGTCGCGATCTGGCTGGCCTGGTCCGAGGTGAGGTTGGAGTTCGACCCCTTGATGGCATCCGCCAGGGCGCTGACGAGAGCGTTCTGACTCACGCCCTGTGACGATGCGATCGAGGCGAGGCTCTGACCGCTCTGGAGGGCCGAGCCGAGGTCGCTCGTGCTCATGCCGAGCAGCTGGCTGGCGGCGCTCATCGCGCCCCCGCCGTGACGGTGGTGATGATGGCCGTGGGTCGCGGTCGTCCCGGTGGCGCCCTGGGCGGCCGTGGTGGCCTGCGACATGACGGGCGGCTGCGACTGCAGCGGTGATAGCCCGAGGGCGCTGACCTGCGCGGTGTTCAACTGAATGGCCGATATCGCGTCCACGCATAGCTCCTGGCTGGCGGTCCTGGACCCTCCGTAGGGAAGTGTCGCCGGTCGGGAGGGTCGTCAGAGCACCGACTGAGGGCCAACGCCTAGGTGCGGCGCCGGCACTTTCGGCGTCTTGGCTTGGGCAGCTGGCGAGCCAGAACGGGACGAGCTACTTCGGCAGCTTAGGCTTCTTGGGTTTCGGGGGCCTATTCGGCGTCTTGTCACCCATGTGGTACCTCCTGGTCGCAAGTGTACGGCGACACCCGAGGTGTGTAACGTCCAGACGACACGTCACAGAACGCCCTCGTTCGGGCTGGACTCAAAGTGGGCGATCGCCTGCGAGCTGAGGCTGGCCGGCCCGGTGAGTTAATCCTGATCCGCGAGGAGGATCCGGTCGATCGATTTGCCGGCGCCTTGACGGGCGCCTTCGCTCCGGATCACCTTGACGAACTGCGCCGCGAATGGCGCTGACGATCCTCGACGCCGGGGTCATCATTGCGATTCTCGATGCGAGCGACATCCACCATGCGGCAGCCAGGGAGGCCCTGACGCACGCTCGGAGTCGGGGCGACGAGTTGGCTATCCCGGCCTCCGCTTACGCCGAAGTACTCGTTGGACCATTCCGGCAGGGTCCGAGCGCGGTTGCAAAGGTCGATGAGTTTCTCGCAGCTCTTCCGGCCCGAGTTGAACCAGCCACTCGGGAGATTGCGGCAACCGCGGCCAGGTTTGGGGCCCAGCACGGAACGAAGGTGCGGCTTCCGGATGCGCTGGTCGTGGCCACGGCGGTTGAGTTGGGCGCCGCCCAGCTGCTGACGACAGACGCCGGATGGCCGCCGCTGCCGATCCACGTCACAGTCGTTGGGGGATCGGCCGCACCCTGACGCGAGGATGTTGGCGATTACTGTCCAGGATGAGCCGTCCCTGCCTGAGTGGTCGGGGCGGGAGGAATAGAGGCCGACACGATACGGGTGAAGGTGCCGCGGCTCAACCGCCTCGTTAGCCGAGGGAGCGGGCTAGGTTATCGACCAAGACGCAGTCAACCGCGGTTCTCCTTGACCGGACCGCCGGACCGCCGAGCACCGCTTTCGGCGATCCACAAGCAAATGCCCAGGATGGCTATGACGGCCAAAGCGATCAGCCAAGCCGCTGACGCAGGCACCACTTGCAAGCCCAAGAAGACGACAACATACGTCGCGAGCGAAATGGTGGTGACGGCCGACCTAGAGGCCCCTAGTGCCCCGAGCAAACGTGACTGCGTGGCGATAAGGGCTCCGAGGAGGAAGCCTGCCGCAGCGAGGGGCCACGGGACTTCACCATGGCTCGCCGATGTGGGCGCCCCGATCAGCGCCCCTGGCATGCCGCCCACGACGGCCGCTCGAACGAACGCAATCCAACGAGCCATGCTCCCTCCCGCGGTGTCGAATGGAACGCGAGGCCGGCGCCACAACGGTCCTGCTCCCGCCTTTGCCGTTGCGCAATCGTAGTCTCGGGTGCGCATGGCCGGATGGGGTCGGCGTCGCGTTTGGAGTCGGGCCGACACTATACGGGTGAAGGTGCGCGGCGCATCGCTGCCTGCTCCCATCTTGGTATGCCCCTCCTTTCGCGGAGTCGAACAGCTGGAATCATGCTGCTGTCCACCGCAGGAGGCAGCAATAGGAAGACGGGGATACCCACCTGAGTTCCGACGCCGAGTCATCGATCTCCTCGACGCCGGGCGCAAGATCGTCGATCTGGATCGCGACCTGGGCATCAGCAATCAGACGATCTACGTTTGGCGACGGCAGGAGGCCATTGACCGCGGCCTCGTCGCCGGTCTCACTTCCGCAGAGCGTGAGGAACTTGCTGCGGCCAAGCGGCGGATCCGCGAACTCGAGACCGAACTCGCGATCCATAGGCGTCCCTCCGAGCCTCTCGCGGAGCGCAGCCACCCAAAAGGCGGTTCGAGGCAATCGAAGTGATGGCCGCCGAAGGCCGGCCCGTCCAGCTCGCCGGCCCTGGATCCCGCGCCGCCCGAGCAGACGACACGCGAAGGCAACAGTCGACGACGTACGGCGGGTTGCCGGGTGGGGATGCTGGGCGACCCCCAGTCGGCCCGCGGCGTGCAGCTGCCTGATCAGCTATCTGGCAGGCCTCGTTCGCCGCCCCGAGACCGCAACTAAGAAGAGTCCGCTCGCTGCGAGCGAGATCTCCAGCGGGAGCATCGGTGACCTGCCGTTGCCCGAATTGCTGCTGTCGGTACTGGTGTCCGGTGGCGATGGACGTTCGGCTGCTGCCGT
>PMLK01000089.1:221-17362 GCA_003158875.1 Chloroflexota bacterium | reverse complement strand
AGCCGTTGCACTGGTCGATCGTCATGGGCTGGGTCGACGACATCGTTCCGGTGGCCGTGCAGGTCAGTTGAACCAGGCTCCCACCATTGGCCGAGCCATTGCACTGGGTGATCGCCGCGTCTGTCGTTGACTCCAAGGGATTACAGCCGGTCGTGCCACCAGAACCAACGCATTGGTTCACCGTGAGAGTGTCGTTGCCGGGGCTGATATCGGTAAAGTTGTTCGTCACAGACACGCTGCACCGCAGCGTGCCACCACCGCCGTTGGCCGAGCCGTCGCACTGAATGACCGACGTTACCGGTGCGGCCAGGTTGGTCGTCGTAGTCGTGCAGAAATGGCCCAGGGCGCCGTCAGTAGGGTCGCCGGCAGATCCAAGACACTCGTGGACCGTGACCACGGCGGACCCGGCGGCGGCGGTGATCGTGTTGACGATGGTGACTTCACAGATGATGCCTTCGCCGCCTGCGTTGCCGACACCCGTCGCGCACGCCCCAACCGACGTCAGCGACTCGGCGATCGCCCGGGCGTTGCTGAGAAGCGTGACGGGCCCCAGCATTGCCAGAGCCGCCAGGCCGGGAAGAAGCAGCTTGAAGTGGCGGCGCCACGACGCACTGACCGCACGAGATGCCCCACGCCTTGGCGCGGCCGTCGCTGAACCGGCGGCAACGACCGCCCGGTCGATTTGTTCGATGGCCATCTCGCACCCTGACTCTCGGATGTCCGGGAGCGTGGTTGCAACGAAGTCGACCGCTATCGGACCGTCGGGACATTGCTCTTCATTCGACGATAGGCTGCACCCGGCTTCCACCGCGAGGATGAAATCTCGCTGTCGCTGCGGAGAGCCTGAATTCTGTGCCCCTCCACCCATCCGTTGAGGCGATTCGGCTGGTCTCGCGCAGAGGTTCTGGCAGGCTTGCAGGCGAGGACCATCGCGTGGTCTCGAAGAAATGCAGCGCGGCTCCTGATCACCGATTCCACCAAGCGACCGCCTTCGCTCACGGCCTAACCGCTGCTGTTACGCCAAGCCCGGGTACACGACCACGTGCCACCGCATCGATGGAGACTCCACCGGAACCCGCGCCTAGCGGCCGCCCTGAGCAGTTCCGACAGCTTCACGGCGGATGGGATACATGCCCCGAAGAGCGAGGGCTGTATCCGACGACGTTCAACCTCGGCTGCCTCTTTGATCGGCTCGACAGGATTCATGCCAACGCCATAGGCGTGACGGTGCGGGGTCCGCGGTCTCGCAGTGGTGGCGAGAGGAGTCGGGCTCCGACTTAATGTGTCGTGTCGTCGTCAGAGCAGCAACCCTGGTGCGTCACGATGACCTGACGTTGTTCGACTGGCCGCCCACCAGGAACGCGACGAAGCTATCACGACTCGCCCAAACTGCCCACTCGGGTTGACAGGCCACGCCCCGGGCATTCCACGACCATGAGCGGCTGACTCTGTTACCTTCGCCCACGGCGGCATTGGGCAAGTCGTGACGGGGAAGGGGCTGAGATGAGTTTGGGTCGAGGCTTCCGGCTGGTCTCGCTTCTAGCGTGGAGCACTGTTTTCGGGGCGTGCCAGCTGGCGGGGACGTCCACTCCGGCGCCCGTATCGGCGATGGCCTCGGTCGCCCCGGGGTCCTCAGCCTCGCACGCGACACCAGCGCCCACCGCCCACCCAGGCTCGACCCTGAACGGCCTGACGATCCTGGTTCCGGCTGGCACGGGCGGCGAACTCACCCCGGCCTTCTCACCGGAGCTGACCGAATACTCCATCAACGTCGACAGCGACATCTCCGCTGTCGACGTTGTGCCCACCGTCGCCGACCCGGCGGCCGTCAGCGTCTCGGTCGCCGACAATTCCGCCTCGACAGGTAAGACGAATATGGTCGGCGTGGGGGTCGGCTCGTCGCGAATCGCCGTCGTGGTTTCGGCCGTCGACGGAAGTCTCAGCACCACCTACACGGTCGACGTGGAGCGCCAGGACATCACGCCCGTAGTGGACAAGTTCCGCAAGCTGAGTTACTTGGACCCGGCGACCGGGGAAACCATGGGCTACCGGCTGTTCGTGCCGGACAACTACGACGCCACGCGCTCCTATCCGCTGGTTCTGTTCCTACACGGCGCTGGCGAGCGCGGATCGGACAACGAGGCCCAGCTCACCGCGAACCAGGGCGCCACGATATGGGCAACTCCGGAAGAACAGGCGAAGCATCCAGCCTTTGTGCTCGCGCCGCAGAGCGGGTTTACCACCAAGAAACAAGGTTGGACATCGCTGGAAACGCATGGCCAGAACGCCCCGTTCAAGCCGCAGAAAGAGCTCGTCACCGCCTACGACATCCTTCAGGAGGTCAAAGGCGAATTCAGCATCGATCCGAGCCGCATCTACGTCACCGGCTTGTCGATGGGGGGCTTCGGAGCGTACTCGATCGCAATCGCGCACCCCAATGAGTTCGCCGCCATCGTACCGATCTGCGGCGGAGGCGATCCGGCCGGGCTGGCCGCAATCGCAAAGATCCCGATCTGGATCTTTCACGCCGCCAAGGATCCGACAATTCGCGTGGGCTATTCGCGAAACTCCGTAGCCGCCCTCAAGAAGGCGGGCGGCCATCCCAAATACACCGAATACGCGGCCAGCGCCTACTTCTATCCAACGGCCCATTTCTCCTGGACCACGACATACGCCAATCCGGACATGCGCGACTGGCTGTTCGAGCAATCGAGGTAGACCCGTCCAAGGGCCGCCAGCGCCTCCCGGGCGAGCCGCCGATTTCGTGGGCAAAGACCAAGGGCGGTCAGGGTGTTGGGCGGCGATGATTCAATCAGACGAAGTCTGACCGCTGAGATCCGATCAGTACGACGACAAGGATCATGATCACGACGCTCATTGCCAACGACGGCTGCCCGGCTTGGAGCAGGTAGGCGAGATTCAGGAACGCTAGAACCGCCGGAACGACGAAGGCGAATAGGAAGTGGCGGCGCCGGATAGTTTCGACCCCAGCTGCGACGAGGACGAGCGCAAATAGCGCGATCGAACATCGACTTCCCCTCCTTGTCGGGCCCGGAGCCAGCGACCCTATTCGGCGGATTCTGTGTCGGTGCGCGGCGCAGCGGGGTGAGCCAGCCCCTCGACCACAGCCACCCCCGGCAGAGTGAGCAGAATGGAGGGCGGCGCGAGTACTTTCCAACGGCGGCTGCCGCCGCCGAGCACGATGCGGGGGCGCTCCATGACTGCGGTGTCTACCCAGATCGGGAGCCCGTCGGGCAGGCCAAAGGCCGTGACCCCGCCGATCTCCTGACCGGTCAGCGTCCGCGTCTCCTCGGCTGAGGCGAACGATGCCCGACGCGTCCCGAGTCGATAGCGGACCGTGTGGTTGGCATCGAGCCGATGCGTGGCGAGGACGATACAAGCGGCATAACGGGGTGGGTCCGACTTGCCGGCAACGACGATCGTGTTCGCCGCATCCTCGGGCGCAAAGCCATACGCCGAACAGAAAGCCGCCGTGTCCGCCAGCGCCGGGTCGCAGGGAAACAGCTCGTACTCCCCGTGGCCAACGAGCCAGGCTTCGAGGCGGGATCGGTCCGTGTCGTCGTCCATGACCGCAACGGTAGCGCCTGGTCGCAACGCCGTCCAAGAGGCCTCGATGGCATGGTCATTCTGGGCGCCGGCACGAACCCAGGACGAAGAAGCGTTCCGTGGTGACTACGCTGATCTCGATGAATCCGGCCCGTCGCAACGCGAACTCGAGATCGCCAGGCTCGTAGAAGACCTTGCGGACTTGAAAGCTTGCGCCATCGTTGAGGTGGCGGATCTGAACGTCGTCAGTCGGCGGTTGGTGGTCGCGAGCGCCTGACGCAGAGTCCTGGCGCGAGTCGATGAACGCGAACAAGCCACCTGGGTGGAGCCAACGCATCGCGAGGGCGAAGAACTCGTCGAGCCTGGCGCGATCGATGTGGCTGATCCAGAACCCTGTGAACAGGCCATCAACAGCTCGGTTGGGCTCGGACCAGGCGTCTCGGACCTCTTGGTCGGCGGCAAGGCCGGCGTCGGTCAATCGGGCCGCGGCCTTGGCGAGCGGCTCGGGTGCAGCGTCATATATGGTCAGTTGCCCAGCTCTCGCGAGTATCGGCGACCACCAACCTGTTCCTGCCGCAAGTTCGGCGATCCGCCCGCGATAGGTCTGGCTGCCAAGCCATTCTGTGGCTGCTTGGAGGTCCGACCTCCAAGCCTCGTCCTGAATCGCTCCGCGCGAGTAGCGTCCACGCCGGAGATACCAGTCGTCGTATTCGTCAGCACGGGCCGCGTAGTACCGGACCATCTCGAAGTCGATCGGGTCAGGTTTTTCGGGTTCGTAAGGCTTGGCCATCTCAGCGATTGTGAACGTATCGGCAGCTAGTCCGTAAGCGCCAGCGCATCCCTCAGGCTCTTTCCTGCCACTGACGTCGCCCCTGGGCGAGCGCCAGTTGCCTATTGGGGTGTTTCCATCCTCGCGGCCGGCTCTAAACCCAGCCTAGAGTGGATGAAAAGCAGTGGCCGGAGCGCGTCTCGGCGGTGGTCTTGGTGACCCCGCATTCCCGGATGCCTGGGGCCGCAATAGGAGCACGGAGGAAGCCATGTACACACCGACGCAGAACCAGGCCCAAGCGGGGCCGCCTGCAAACGTGCTTCACGATCAGGGCATACCAAACACCCTGGGTGGGGTCGGTCCTCGAAGCACGCCCGAGCAGCTCCGTCTTCCGCTGGGCGTGTTCGTCGTGATCGCGTTCGTGATCGTGATCGCGATCCTGCTGTGACGCTCGACCGGATCGGCCAGGCATCGCGAGGCGAACGCTATCCGCCCACGGTAGGAAGTCGAGCCCGCTCAGGGGGCCTTTCCGACCAGTTTCAGCCCATCCACCTTGACGTACTTGGAGGTCCAGCGGTCCTTGTGGATTACCTTGCCGTTGGCGTCGGTGACGATCCGGGTTACTGAGGTGTCGAATCCGTCTCTCGGCAATTCCACTCTGCCCCAAACACCGGGCTTGAGCGACGTTGTGTATTGGGTCGAGTCCTTGGCGTGGACGAGGTCTTTCTTGGACGGCACGCTGAGCGTCACAGTCCGGTGCATCGGTTGGCTCCACAGCTGGACGACTATCTTGCTCATAGATCCGGAGGTGGTGTAGGCCCGGATGACGATCGGGTTGGGAGTGTCGTTGGTCCACTTGAAGTCCAGCGTCTGGCTGCTGTTGACGAAAACAGTTGCGTCGAGTCCAACCGGATACCGATCGATGTAGTAGAAGTGAGCGTGGCGCTCGTCGATCTGTAAACCGGCCCGCATGACCGCATTGAACAGCGTCGTGGAGGCGGTACAAATACCCCCGCCGATCGCGCCGCCATAGACCGTCTTCCCACTGGAGATCAGCCCGCCCAGCGCGAACCCATGGGCCTTGTCGATCGGCCCCATCGCCTTGAGGAAGCTGAACTGCTCACCCGGCGCCACGACGATGCCATTGAGAAGCCGAGCCGGGACCCGGATGTTGGCGCCGTTGCCGTTGGACGAGTCGGGCGTGAAGAACGTGGACCAAACACCCTTGTCGCCGTCCAGGATCTCCGTCCCCTCCAGGCTGTCGAGCGTTGTCGTGGGGTGCGCGGGTCCCTCGACAATGGCGACGCTGGCCGGACTATCACCAAGGGCCAGGCCAGCCAGGTATTTCTCGATGGCTTGCGTCGTCGTCGCCAAATCTATGCCCGTGCCGTCCTTGCCTCCGCTGAGGCTTGTTGCCTTGCCAAACTTGTCGTGGTTTACGACGGGTTCGACCGGAGCCGTGCCAACTTGACCGGACAGCCCAGCCAGGTATGTCTGAACGAGGCCCGAGTCCACGAGAGGACCGTACGTTCCGTCGGTCCGAGTCCCAAAACTGATCCAGCCGCGAACCGTGTCGGCATCCACCTGGAAAGTCGTGGTAGCGGACGGCGCGGACGTGGCAGAGCTCGTTTGAACAGGTCCCGTCCAGACGAGGTTAAGGTCGATGGCCATGCGGGGAGCCTCGGCGGCCGCGGCCTGGGCCTGCTGGTCGCTGATCGTCGGCTGCAGGACGACGAAGTCCGTGTCGACCACGAGATGGGACGGGGCGTCCCAAGCGGCCAGGTCGCTGACGATTTCCGCTGAAACGGCCTTCTCATCGATGCCACTTCCGGTGGAGGAATCTGTATACGTGAACGTCCCACCGGCGTTCGTAGCTTGGGCATCCTTGGCCGGAACGCCATAGGCCCCGACTAACGCGCGGACACGTTTGGCGATCGCGGTCGGGTCTATCCGGACTGAGGGCGGGATTTCCTTGCCGCCGACTCTGGCTTTCAGGACGTCGACCGCGTCGCGGATTGGGTTGCCCGAATGCCCAACGGACATGGCCGAGTCCGCCATCACCTCCACGTCCGGAGCACGGCCGACCTCCGCGTACGTGATGTCCACCACTCCCAGCGGCGTATGGACCGAGGCCTCGCCCTGGCCGAAGCTCGCATATGCGGACTGCAGCCTGGCGACCACCTGGTCGCGGCTCATGCCGGACACGTCCACATTCCCGACGCGCACTCCTTCGGCCACACGCCCGGAACTCAGGCTGACGGCCGCCAAGGTAACGGCCAAGACCGTCAGGAGGATCAGCGTCGCAGCCGCACTCGCTGCGAAAGCAATCGCTATTCGGACGGGTTCGCGCTGCAATGCCCCGAAGCGAAACCTGCCCCCTGTGGACGTCGGTTCGCCCACGTCAGCAGGATCGGCGGATTCGGTTGACGCGGCGGCTTGAGGAAGCTGGACCTGCTCGGCAGGCTGGACCTGCTCGGCCGTTTCGGCGTCTCCGGCTGGTTGTTCGGGTGCGTCGAGGTCCTCAACGGACTCGGCGTTCTCGCCCGGCCCAGCGCCCTCCCCGGCCGAAGCCCGCTTCGGTTGGTCTTTCCCCTGCTCGCTGTCTTCCGGTTCCACGCCCAGCCCCACAGATGTCCCCTCTATGCTCGGTCTCATAGACTAGCGGACGAACCGGTATAGCGTCCTACCCGATCGTGTTGCGGCCACGTCACCTGCCACGCCCCGAGGCCGCGTCCGTGGATCATTTGAGTTGCCCGTGTCTCGGGTGTTGCGGACTGCGATCGGATGATGTTGTGACACCGGTATCTGCCCGTACATGGAGGGATCGCAGCTGCCGGTTCCACCGGCGGTGGTGACGATTCGGCGCCTGGCCCGACTATTCGGCTGAGCCTGCACTCCCGGAGCTGGGTCCCGCTGCGGTGCCCGAGCCGGGACCGCTCGCGGCGCCGGCACCTCGTCCGCCCGGGCCGTTGCTTTCAAGGAAGGGAGCCGGCGAGCGGCGTCTCCGCCATAGCCAAACAGCTGCAGCGCCGACCGCCAGGATGACGATGATCCCGCCCAGGATCGGCAGCATCAGGCCACCCGAGCTATCCGCGCTTCCGGAGCCGTCCGAGGACGAAGACCCGGCCGGGGCCGCCGAAGCGATCGAGCTGCTCGCCGCCAAACTCGCGGGTGTCGACGTAGAGGGACTCGCGGTCGGGGTTGGCGTGGCGGTCGCTGTTGGGGTGGCCGTGGCCGCCGGAATGGCGGTTGGAGCATGCGTTGGGGTGATCCTTGGAGTTGGGGTCGGCGATGCCGCACCCATCTCGGTCTTGAACGACCAGTCCTGCGGACCGCCTGGCACGATCGTTCGCTCGGGCATCCAGGCTCCGTTGTAGAAGTTGAGGGCTCGGCCGCGCGTGTAGTCGTTTGCCGTGGAGCCGCACAAACCGGCTAGCGAACTCGGTTCGATCACGATGGCGTAGACATGACGGGGCAGCAGGATGTCGTTAGCGAAGTTGAAGCGGACCCACTCGCCGGGCCCGGTGGTCACGTATTGCGCGACCATATCGATACTGGCGTGCGGTATGGCCGTCGCGGCGTTCTGGTTCGTGGTGCTGTAGAGCGCCACGCCGACGTTCACGTTGGTCGCGTTGTCCATGTACAGCTCGATGTACTCGAGGGGGCCGTACGCACCTGCGGTGAACGTCTGGGCGTAGGGGTCGGCGCTCTGGTCTTGGTTGTTCGTGACGGTGTTCTGCTGATCGACGTAGAACGTGCCGGCCAGCGCGGCTCCTGGGAGAAGGGCGATCAGTAGCAGGCACGAACCGATCGCCAGTAGATACCGCTTCATGTTGGTCTTCCTCGCGAGGATCGTGGCTACTCGGAGTCCACGCTTCGTCTTGTATAAGCGCTGCGACCGCTGACCAGGGATCTGTCGCGCCACCTGCGCCTCAGGTGTCGGCGGTCTGTCAGGCCCGCGTCAGCCCGCGGTACTTGTGCGGGCGCGACAAGGCTGGTCCGATGATGCGAGCCATCGGGGCAGGACTAAGCCCATGGACCCCGGATCGCCTGCCTGAGTAGCTACTAGCGCATCTTGATCAGGATGGGCTCGGTCGTCAGTAACCCCTGCGACGCCGTCCATTGCAGCCGCCGTTCGAGAGAACGGGCGGTGGTACCCCCAAGCGGATTCGAACCGCTGATCTCAGCCTTGAAAGGGCCGTGTCCTAGGCCTCTAGACGATGGGGGCGAGGCGCGAACGGGAGTGTACCAGGGAGGCCAGCCGTTAGCGGCGCGGGCGGAGGCGAGGCGGTCGGCGCAGGCGTCGCGGCTAGCCGTTCAGCACCAGGAACATGACCAGGACTCCGGAGAACGCACCGGCCGCGACCAGTGCGGCGAAACCGCCAGTCAGGGCCAGGGCCAGCGCCGTTCCCGTGCGCTCGTCGCGGCTGGCTCGCAGCGTCGCCATCGCGGCAGCCACGGCGTCGACCCCGAAGACGATTGCGGCGACCACTCCCGCGCTCATCAAGACCGACACGGGCGTGACATGGCTGGTCGCAGCCTGGACCAGGAACGCCAACGAACCCAGCGAAGCGATGCCCAGGATCACGGGCACGGGCTGGAGGGTTCGGATGCGCTCGACGACCGTCCTGGGCGGCGCCTCTTCCTCCAGGTCGTCGTCCGAAATGGCAGCGTCGTCCAGGGTCGTCGGCGCGGCGGCCGGCGCGGCGGCCGGCGCGGGCGCGGGCGCGGCCGGCGCGGGCGGGACGATGGGTCTGGAGGCCGGCGCGGACGGCGGCACCGCCGGTGGCCGTTCCGGGGCGGTCACTGGCGGCCGTTCCGTGACGCGGCGCGGCTCGTCCGGAGCGTAGAGCCCGGAGATCAGCGGGCCGCGCGGATCTGCCTTGTGCTGAACGTCGCGATCGTCGTCCGTCATGAGGAGAGGGTATCAGGCCGGCCCGGTCAGTCCACGTCGGGTGCCGGCGGCGGTAGTCTGTCGACGCCGGCGGGCGGGGCAACCAAAGTGCGGTGGTAGATCGCCACCTGGTACTCCAGGCGCGGCCGCTTCATGCGCCCCGCGACTCGAGCGCCGAGCTCGCCGAAACCCGCCTCCAGCAAAGTGGCGGCCGCTTCGATCGACTCGAACGTCCACCAGCAGTGGATGACCCGGACCCGATAGCCGCTGCCCAGGAAGGGGCCGTGACGGTGGCTCCATTCCACGAGCCGCTCGCGCCGATCCGGCATCAGCTCCCAGACGTCGTCGCGTCCGTAGTCGTGGATCACAAGCAGTCGACCACCGGGCCTAAGTAGCCGATCGGCCGCAGTGAGAAACGTCGAGCCGGGGATCGCCAGCCCGGACCATGGCACAACCACCGTGTCGGACTCCCCGGCCGGGAGCGCGGTCGTCTCAGCCGTGACGGCGGACTCGTCGGCAGGGTCGGCAAAATTGACGGCGGTGACGCGGGCGCCGAGTCGGGCGAGCTGCCGACCGAGTTCTCCGCGACCGGCATCCAGCAGGACCAGATCGCGGTCGGCGACGGGTCCGAGGGTTTCCAGGGCCGCCAGCAGTTTCCCTTCAACGTCGACGACGCGAAGAAATACGTCCTCCAGATCCGTCGTGGGCAACGCGGCGGAAAGGTCGGGCATTGAGTACTCCTAGAGAGTCGGGCGAACTCCCAGGACCACTCCCTCTCGGGCTCCAATTTCGACCTCGAGAGTCCCCCTCTCGGGCGGTCGGGTCGCGAATGCAGCACGCCATTCGCTTCCGCTCCAGCTTACCTGCTCCACACGGTGGTCTGCCAGACCGGAATGCTGAAGCGTAAGCCTGACCGGCTTGTTGCCTGCATTGATGGCAACGACGATGCCCAGGTTTTCGGATACCGATTGGGCAACCCCCTCCGACTCGAACATCGCATATGCGACGGCCGAACCCTCCCCGCCAAGCATCTCGAATCGGCCGCGGCGGAGCAACGGTTGAGCGTGTCGAAGGGCGATCAGCCCGGCCACGAACTCCCGCACATGTCGATCCTGACGCGCCACATCCCAGGGATAGCCGCGCCGGCAGTCGGGATCCTCGCGACCGGCCAGCCCCACTTCGTCGCCGTAGTAGACGCACGGCGCTCCCGGCAGAGTCATCTGGATCAGCGTCGCGAGGAGCAGGGCGCCCACATCGCCGCCCGCCAGAGAGATGAAGCGCGGCGTGTCGTGGCTGTCGAGCAGGTTGAGCTGCAGCGACGTGACCTCAGGCGTGTACGTGGCCATGACGTCCGCCAGCAATCGCCCGAACTCGGGGCCGTCGGCGGCATGGACGTGGCTGGCGTACTCGTGCGTCCTGGAGACGAGATCCCAGTCGTGCTTGCCCGCGGCGGTGAACGACAGGATGGCTTCGGTCAGCGGGTAGTTCATCAGGCCGTCGAAGCGGCTGCCGTTCAGCCACTCCGGCGCCGGGTTCCAGATCTCCCCGACCAGGTACGCCTCCGGGTTCACGGCCAGGCAACGCCGGCGGAACTCCTCCCAGAAGCCCGGCTCGGAGATCTCCTCTGGCACGTCCAGGCGCCAGCCGTCTATGCCGAACCGCAACCAGCGCTCGGCCACGCCGAAGATGTGTTCGCGAACTTCAGGATTGGCGTGGTTGAGCTTCGGCAGCGCCGGCAAGTCCCACCAGCCCTCGTAACCGAGGATCCGCCGCGAAGCCGAGGATCCGCCGCGCTCGGCCCGGCCCGGGCCGTCGCCGCTTCCTGCCGTCCTGTCGGCGGCCTTGAGCCGTTCGATCGCATCGACCTCATGGATGTCCGGGTAGGCCGTCAGGCCGCGCCTACCCGCGAGAACTTCGGGGTCGAGAACGAACCAGTCTCGATACGGCGAGGCGGCGCCGTTCTCGAGAACGTGATGGAAGGGCCAGAAGCCGCGACTGGCGTGATTGAATACGCCGTCGAGGATGACCTTCATGCCCCGCGAGTGGGCGGCGTCGAGCAGTTCCCGCAGAGCCGCATCGCCGCCGAGCAGAGGGTCCACCAGCTCGTAGTCGAAGGTGTGATAGCGGTGGTTCGACGCCGAGGCGAAAACGGGGTTGAGATAGAGGGCGGTGATTCCCAGCTCCGCCAGCTCATCGAGATGTTCGGCGATGCCCAGCAGATCGCCGCCCTTGAACCCGTGGCTCGTGGGCGGCGCGTCCCAGCGTTCCAGCGCCCCCGGTTTGGACACGCGCACGCTGCTGGCGAATCTGTCCGGGAATATCTGATAGAAGACCGCGTCTCGAACCCAGTCCGGCCCGGGTCGCGGGCTGCGGTCGCGGCGAAGGTCGATCAATGCTCCGACCGTCCGCGGACGTTGTCCTCAGGCGACCGGCCGGGCGACCTGCTGGCCTGGGCCGTCGAACCTCTGATGATCAGGCGAGTTTCGAGAACCTTGTGTTCGGGGCGGTTGGCATCGGGGTGGGCGATCATGCGCAAGAGCAATCGGGCGGACTCTTCGCCCTTTTGGCGTATCGGCTGATGGACGGTGGTGAGCGGCGGGTTGGCGTGCTGCGCCACGTCCAGATTGTCGAAGCCCACGATGCTCAGGTCCTCTGGCACTCTCAAGCCTACGTCCCGGGCGGCCCACATGACCCCGATGGCCATCACGTCGCTCATGGCCAGGATTGCTGTGGGCCGCAGGCCGTCCTCCCAGATGCGCCTGAACGAGACCACGCCGCCTTCGTAGGTGGCCGGACCCGCCACGACTCGCTCGTCTCTAAGTTTGACGCCGCCCATTTCGAGACCCTGGCGGTAGCCGGTCAGTCGCCGCCAGGCAATCGATTCGGTAGGTCCGGCGGAGTATTCGAAGATGCCGGGCGTGCTGGGCGGCTCGAGAGCCACGACCACGAAGTCGCGATGGCCGAGCGAGAGCAGGTGCCGGGCCGCCGACCGGGCTCCGACCTCGTCATTGGACTCGACGGAGGAGTGCTCCGGCAGAGCGGTTCCGTCGACGAGGACCATGGGCCGGCCGTATCGACGGATCTGCTCGACTTCAGGGTGATCCTCGGACAGGCCGACGGCCACGAAACCGTCGACCGTGGCCCGGTTGACCGCCCGGACCAGCGACCCGTGAAGGGGCGAGACGAACAGCAATCCGAAGCCGGCCTGTTCCGTCTGCGACGCAACCCCGGCGCACAATTCGGCGAAGAACGGATTGCCGAACACGACGCTCAGGTCTTGATATGACAGCAGGCCGATCGTCATGTTGCTCTTGCCCGCGACGACCTTATCGGAATAGCGAGGCCGATAGCCCAGCTGGCCCGCGACCTCGCGGATCCGGGCAGCGGTTCCGACGTTCAGCCGTTCCGGGCTATTGAAGGCGAATGAAACCGCCGCTTTGGAGACGCCGGCCTCCGCGGCCACATCGGCGCTGCTGGCACGGCGACGCACCGGTTTTGGGCTCGCAGCTCCGGGCTCTGCCTCGCTCTTGCCGCGCCCTTTCGTCTCCACTTGGCCTCCACGGATCTCGCCACGGCGGTTAAGCAGCCGACTCGGTCGCCCCCACCGTCACGCTATCCATGCATCCGCCGGCTGTCAATCCGAGAGCCAACCCATGGCCGCGGCAAGAGCGTCGGCCGGCACGCAAGCGCCTGGTCCGGCAAGATAGTCCGGATGACACAGCCAAACCAGGCAGGCCCGCGCCGGATCGGCCAGGTCCGCGACTTTCCGATCGATACCCATATGCACACGGCGTTCTCGCACGACTCGAACGTACTCTTGGAGTTGTACGCCGCCCAGGCCGCCGACCTCGGAATCCGCGAGATTGCAATCACGGACCATGTCGACTTCCTGCCCGGATCGCCGGGCTACCGCTATTTCGACTACGACGTGCGACGCCGGGTGATGGTCGATGCCGCGGCACGCTGGGCCGGCAAGGTGGCGATTCGCCATGGCGTGGAGATCACCTACGAGAGCCGCTACCACGACGAAATCGGCGAATACATGCGGGCGCATCCGTTCGACTATGCCATCGGCTCCGTCCATGCCGTCGCGGATTCGCCCTACGCTCGCGGCCGCATCGAGACGTTCGCCTCGGGCAAGACCGTGGCCGAGGCCGTGGCGCCGTACTTCGCCGAAGTCGAGCGGGCCATCAGGAGCGGCTTCTTCGATACGGTCGGCCACCTGGACCAGTGCAAGCGCTGGCTGCTGCCGTGGTTCAAACCCTCGGACTTCGCCACGATCCCCGAAGCGTACGAGCCGCTGCTGAACGCTCTCGTGGAGAGCGGCACGGCTCTGGAGGTCAACTCGTCGGGGCTGCGTTACCCGGAACACGAAACATATCCCGGGCCGTGGGTCGTGGCCCGGTTCCGGCAGCTCGGCGGCGAGCGCGTAACGGTGGGCTCGGACGCGCATCTGCCGTCGTCGTTCGCTTTCGGGCTGGAGGAAGCGGCGGAAATCGTGGCCGCCGCGGGCTTCGACCGGCTGAGTCTGGAACGGGCCGT
The DNA here is from genome assembly GCA_003158875.1 of Chloroflexota bacterium. Lineage (GTDB taxonomy): Bacteria > Chloroflexota > Limnocylindria > Limnocylindrales > CSP1-4 > Fen-1039. The sequence goes on along the minus strand of PMLK01000089.1, from coordinate 3,590 downwards.
GGACCGCGGCGATCTGGTGCTGCCCGACCGATTCCTTCGTACTAGCTGACGCCCAGCCGACACTGCAATCCTTGCCGGTGCAGGTACGCTGTGGTCATGGAGCTGATCGTCATCGGCGCTGGCCCCGCGTATACCGATCGGCGAGGAGCCGCGGCGGCATCGTTCCTGGTGAGCGCCCAGGGCGCCGCGTTGCTCCTTGATTTGGGCCAGGGCGCTTTCCCGAATCTGGCTTCGACGATGGAACCGAGCGAACTGGCCGCCGTCGTTGTCAGTCACCTCCATCCGGACCACTTCATCGACCTCGTTCCATTGCGCCATTACCTCAAGTGGCAGTTCGCGCCACCTCGGCGGATCTCAGTGGTAGCTCCGCAGGGCCTGACGGAGCGGCTGGATGCTCTCCATGCCAGCCCCGGCTTTACCGACGCTTCTCTGGATGTGTCCCGGCTGACGGAAGGCACTCGGCGGATCGGGCCGTTCGAGGTCACGGCACGCCGGGTGACCCACACCGAAGACAGCTACGCGTTGCGCGTGTCCGTGGCATCCGAGCCGACGGCGCCCGGCCTGGTGTACTCCGGCGACTGCGGTCGGGCGGCCGATCTCGTGCCGCTCATCCGGCCCGGAGACACGCTGCTCGCGGAGGCGTCGTTCGGGGCCGAGAGGGTTCCGCCGGGCGCCTCGCATCTGACCACGGCCGACGCGGCCCATGCCGCTTCGGAGGGACGAGCGGCGAGATTGCTCATCACCCACGTACTCATGGGCTTGGATCGCGGCAAGGCACTCGCCGCGGCTCAGGCCGCGTTCTCGGGGCAGGTTCGACTCGTGACCGAAGGCGACCGCTTCACGGTCTAGGCACGACCGGCAAGGCGCGTCCGGCGGCATACTTGTCCGATGAGCCTCGATCGCGACGCCAGACTGCTCTTCCTCACTCGCGGCCTGCGCATGTTCGGCTACGGGTTCGTTTCGGTCATCCTGGTTCTCTATCTGGCATCTATCGGCCTGTCCGACTGGGAAATCGGCCTGCTTCTGACGCTCACGCTGCTCGGCGACGCGATCATCTCGCTATGGCTGACGACTCATGCCGATCGGGTTGGACGTCGCCGCGTGCTACTCGTCGGGTCGGCGCTGATGGCCTTGGCAGGGCTGGGGTTTGCCCTGACGAGCAATCTGGCGGTGCTCGTGGTCGCGGCCACGGTCGGTGTTATCAGCCCCAGCGGCAACGAAGTCGGGCCTTTCCTCGCTGTTGAGCAAGCGGCCCTGTCGCAGACGGTCTCCGACGACCGCCGGACCGGCGTCTTCGCCTGGTTCAACATGACGGGCTCATTCGCGACCGCTTTCGGGGCACTCGGCGGCGGCGCGCTGGCCGGGGCGCTCATCGCCGCCGGCCATATCCCCGCCGACGCCTATCGCGGCGTGATCCTCGGCTACGTGGCGGTGGCGGTGGCCCTGGCGGTCGTCTTCGGCCTCGTGTCCCCGGCCGTGGAGAACCGCACCGCTCCGGACCTGACGGTGGCTCGGCGGCTGGGTCTGCATCGCTCGCGCCGCACCGTGGCCCGTCTCTCGGCCCTATTCGCGCTCGACGCGTTCGGCGGCGGATTCGTCGTCCAGAGCCTGATCGCCTACTGGCTCCACCTGCGTTTCGGCGCGGATCCGGCGGTGATCGGCGGGGCGCTATTCGGCGCGAACATGCTCGCCGGCATCTCGGCCCTGGCCGCGGCCCGGATCGCCGCCCGCTTCGGCCTGATCCGAACGATGGTTTTCACGCATCTGCCCTCGAACGTGCTGCTCATCATGGTTCCGATGATGCCGACCCTGCCCCTGGCGGTGATCGTGCTTCTGGCCCGGTTCTCGATCAGCCAGATGGACGTGCCCACTCGGCAGTCCTACACGATGGCCGTGGTAGACCCGGACGAACGTTCGGCCGCGGCGGGCGTGACCGGCATCGCTCGGAGCATCGGTGCGGCCGCAGCTCAGCAGGGTGCGGCACCGCTCTATGGCGCGGCGCTTTTCGCGGGCGGGCTGCCACTGGTCATTGCCGGCAGTCTCAAGATCGCCTACGACCTGTTGCTCTACCGCAGCTTCCGCGGGCTCAGCGAGCGCCGCCAGAAGTAGCGCCAAGGAGTGGCGCCAACTGGAGCGGCGCGGCGAGCAGCCCCGGCTAGAGCTTCGGCAGTCGAGGGACTCGGCTCAGCATCAGCAAGCCCTGGTACATGTACAGACCGCCGAATGGCACCAGGGCTCCCATCATGATCAGGTAGTTCTGGTGACCCGTCTGCTGCATGTTCGCCATGGCACCCACCACAGCCAGCGCGCCGATCAGGATCATGATCGGACCCCAGACGAAGTAGGAGACGAGTCGACGAATCATGATCCTGCGGGTCTCGGCGACACAATTGCGTGACGTCTGGAAATCGACGCCCGCGGCCGCAAGCTCCGCCAGAACCCGCTCGACGGGCAAGCCGTCGAACAGGCGGATCCGCACGTAGGCCTGCCACTGGAAAAGCGACCGCATCTGAGACGATCCGTTGCCTGGGCCAGACGCCGCCCAGGGCACCGGCTGAGCGAACTGCTGCGGTGGCGCGGGCGGGGCGTACTGCCCAAGACCGGACTGGTTGGAATTGCTTGGCGGCATCGGATTCACGAGTCTGTCCCCCTACCGAGTGGCGACGCGGGCGAGTATCTGCTTCGCGGCCTTCTTCGCCGCCTTGCCGGCGGCGCGGACAAACAGCTGCTGTGGGTCCTGTCGCGCCAGCGATCCTTGGGTGGCTCCCTGAGCGTGGAACTGTCCGAACGGTCCTGAAGCGTCGCCGATCAAACCCTCAACCTCGAAGACCACCTTGTTCTCTTGCGAGAACATGTTCAGAGGTTGGATCGGCACTCCCGGATCCACCAGAACGACCTGCGGCCTGATGACGATGCCCGTGTCCGGTGAGCCCGGTACGGGAAGTCTGGGGTCGAGCCGAGCGGCCCGCAGGGCGTTGACGAGGCCACCTTCGAAGGAGGCCACTGCCGCAGCCAGGTCACAGGGGATCGGCCGGTTGGGCGGCAACACGGCTCCCTGCCAGGAGATCGGGTACAGAGTGCACATCCGACCCTTGAAATCCATGATCCCTCCGCTGCCCGACGCCTCGTGCATTAGTCGCACATTGCTCGTGCTTTTGATGATACAGATCGAAGCGCCCTCAAATCGAACCGGGATGCCCTCCAATGGGTCCTGACAGGGAGCGCAGACTCCTTCAAGATTGGGCCTGCTAGACATCGACTTTGGGATGGGCTGCACGGCCCTGTCAGAGACGCAACTTGAAGGAGACGGATCGATGGCCGAAACCGCGGTGACTGGACCCCTCAGCGCCGAAGAACTCCGCCTGATCG
>PMLK01000089.1:0-209 GCA_003158875.1 Chloroflexota bacterium | reverse complement strand
CTCAACCTGATCTACGCCCATATGAACCGCGAGATCAAGGCCCGCGACCTCAACTGCATCTACATCATCGGTCCCGGTCACGGCGGCCCCGGCATCGTGGCGAACACATACCTCGAGGGCAGCTACACCAAGTTCTACCCGAGTATCACCCAGGACGAAGACGGCATCCGAAAGATGTTCCGCCAGTTCTCGTTCCCGGGCGGCATTCC
>PMLK01000012.1 GCA_003158875.1 Chloroflexota bacterium | reverse complement strand
CGTCCAGCCGACGAAAGCGACGACCGCTGCGACATCGAGCACGGATCCACCTGAGGCGACCGCGCTGATCTGCAGGATCCCCTGGAACGGCGCGGTAAAGAGTCCCCCGAAGTTGTTGATGATCCCAACGACGAGGTTGCCCGTTCTGGCGTCGAGGAGCAGCAGAACGATCCGCAGACCGATCACGATCTGGATGAGCCCTGCAACCAGGACGATGATTCTCCGGGCTGTCTCGTTATTGCTGGGCTGCACGTCAAGCCGATGTCTGGTTGTCGTCTGGTTGCTCAACCCGCCCGTATCGGTGGTTACCGGGGCTTCTGTGGTGACGCTCCGCTTTTCCTGAATGGTCATGTAGTGCTACTTCCCGGCGACGGACGATGAACCTGCCTCCGGCTGTTCAGCCGGGGGAGCCGCCGATCCGTGGTCTGGGCTCAATGTTGGACCTGGCGGACGCGGGCAACGAGGATGAAAACCCCACGACGCTCGCCAGGAGGCCGAGTTGCGGGACCCCTCGCCGACTTGATCGGAAGCCCGGGTTTGCATCCTCAATCCCCACGTCTGAGCGAGCAATGCTGTGGGCTGCGCACAACGTGCGTCAGCGAGTGAAAAGGAACGTTGAGTTGATCGGACCGAGCAGAAGGCCCGAGGGTGGCTTGCAAAAGAGGCGAACCGGTACGCGCGGCGCCCGGGCCGGACACGTCGCTGTGGATGCACGGGCGATCGCGAGGTCTGCCGAAACCGGCACTGGCACTGAATCGGAAGCGCGATACCGCGGCCTTCTGGAAGCCGCCCCGGATTCTATGGTTGTCGTGGATCAGGCCGGGCGCATCGTCCTGTTGAACCTCCAGACCGAGAGGCAGTTCGGGTACCAGCGGGACGAGCTCCTCTCGCAGCCGGTCACGAACATCATCCCGAAGGGCTTCGCGGAGCGTTTGATCGCCGACGACCTGCGCTCGTCGGCCGACGCCCTGGCCCAGCAGATGGGCACTGGGATCGAACTTGTCGGGCTGCGTAAGGACGGCACCGAATTTCCCATTGAGATCATGCTCAGTCCGCTGGAGAGCGCACATGGGATCCTGGTTACGGCGGCGATCCGCGACATCAGCAAGCGCAAGGAAGCCGAGGCTCAGCTTCTGCAGGCTCAGAAGCTCGAATCTATAGGCAGGCTGGCCGGCGGGATCGCCCACGACTTCAACAACATGCTCTTCGTTGTTCACGGCTACGCGGAACTCCTGACCGAGGATTTGGCACAGGTGAACCGTGTCCGCCTCAATCCGGACGACGCGCTCCTGAGCGTCAATGCGATCACCAACGCGGCGGATCGGGCAACGGCGTTGACGGGTCAGCTACTGGCATTCAGTCGCCAACAGGTCATCAAGCCGAGAGTGCTGGACCTCAATGCCGCGATCGGCGACCTCGAACCGATGGTGCGACAGCTGATCGGCGAGAACATGCGGCTGGTCGTGCGGCTGGATGAAGAGGCGGGCCGCATCCGAGGCGATCCAGGCCAACTCGACCAGGTCATCGTCAATCTCGTCGTCAACGCCAGAGACGCGATGCCTGACGGCGGAACGGTCACGATCGAGACCAAGGACGTAATGGTCGATGAGTTGTACGCCGTCTCGCATTTCGAAGTGAAACCGGGGCCGTACTTGCTACTGTCGGTTACCGACACGGGCGTGGGAATGGACCGCGCCACTCGCGAACACATATTCGAACCCTTCTTCACGACCAAGCAACTAGGTAAGGGCACGGGCCTGGGGTTGGCGACCACCTATGGAATCGTCCGGCAGGCCGGCGGTTCCATCTGGGTCTACTCGGAGCCCGGCAGGGGTTCGTCGTTCAAGCTGTACTTCCCGAGGGTGGACGCTCCCGCATCGAGCCAGGTCCCCAGGATTGCCATCGCTCCGGCCGTTGGAACCGGCACCCTTCTCGTGGTAGAGGACGAGCGTGCCGTGCGCGAGATGACGACTCTTCTGCTCACGAGGGCCGGCTACACCGTGGTCGCCGTCTCCGGTGCCGCAGAAGCGAAGATCAAACTGGAGAAGCTGGGAGACATAGTCGAAGCATTGGTAACCGACGTGATCATGCCGACAACGTCGGGAATCGAGCTTGCGGACTGGGCAATGGGACACTTCCCGAAGGTCGGCGTCGTGCTGCTGTCCGGGTACACCTCGGGAACGCTCGATCTGGAGAGGGTAACCACCCGCGGCGCCGCCTTCGTCTCCAAGCCGGTCACGTCCGGACAGCTCCTCCTCGCGGTACAGCAATCCCGGGGGCTGCGGCGAGTTGATCCCGCGCCGGAGGTCGAGCCCGCATGACGGTGCTCGCCGACGACGCCCAGGTGGCCGTCACTGGCGTCGACGCAGCCGCGCGGATCCTCGTCGTCGACGACGACGTCAGCATCCGCGAACTCGTAGCTACGTGCTTGCAACGAGCAGGCTTCGATGTTCTGAAAGCCGCGAGCGGCGAGGTCGCTCTCGAAGTCCTTGCCGCCGACAAGGTCGACCTTGTCGTTCTCGACGCCGGACTGCCCGGAATCTCGGGTACCGATGTGGTTCGCATCCTCCGGCAGACGCCGTTGACCGCTGCCTTGCCCGTGATCCTATTAACCGGCAGTGGCGACGAGTACCCGCTCGTGACGGGACTCGGGGCAGGCGCCGACGACTACCTCCCGAAACCGATCCGCCTCGACGAACTGGTCGCTCGAGTAGGCGCGCATCTGCGCAGCCACGCGGCCTGGTCCAACGCCGTAGAAGACGATCTCCGGCGCCGATCGTCCGTTGTTGAAGCCCTGAGCCATCTGACGCTGCCGTCATCGCCGGAGCGGGCAGCCGAATCCGTCGTGGCGGTACTGGCCCGCCAAACCGATTGCGATTTCGTCGCCGTGACTCAGCTTCTTGGCGGAGAACGGCTACGGGACCTGGCGACCTTCGAACGGCACACTACAGTTCGCCGCGGCGGAAAGCGGCTTTCGGCGGCCCTGTCCCGCAGATACGCGGCCCGCGCAATACTCGGCCCTTGGACTGAGGACGTCTGGGTTCGTGGAAGGGGAATGGGATCGGCGGCCGTGGCCGCCACCGATGCCGGCATCGGCGCCGGCGCCCCGATCTACGCCCGCGGGGAGCTGGTCGGCCTGCTCTGGCTAGGCGTGCGCCGGAATGGGCCACGGCCATTACTGGATCGCAAGTCCACTCTGCTTGCGGCCGCAATCGACTACGCAAGCATATTGAGTGCGGTTGCGGGTTCCGCCCTCGCCGATCGGCGCGACACCGCCGCGGCGCGAATGCGACTCAAGCAGGCGCTGGGCGCCGGGGAATTCTCGCCGGTCTTCCAGCCAATAGTCCGCCTCGACACCGGCGACCCGGTCGGCTATGAGGCCCTCACCCGATTCCCGGACGGTACGCGCCCCGACCTCCGTTTCGCTGAAGCTGCTGCCGTCGGGCTCGGCGACGACTACGAACTCGCGGCGATCGAGGCCGCCATCGCGGTAGCGCCGGCGTTGCCGGCCGCGGGCTTCCTGACGCTCAACGTGTCACCTGGCGTGGTGCTCAAGAATGGGCGGCGTCTCAAGGAACTGATGCGCAAGACACCACGTCGACTGGTGCTGGAACTAACCGAGCACGTTGCCATCGACGACTACGAAATCCTCCGGAGCGCGATCGAAGTGCTCGAGCCCGTTGAGGTAGCCGTCGATGATGCCGGGGCAGGATATTCGAGCTTGCGCCACATACTCGAACTTCGGCCGGCGTTCGCGAAGCTCGACATCAGTCTCGTTCACGACATAGACACCGACGCGCTCCGCCGGGCACTCGTGGCAGGTCTGGTCCAGTTCGCCCAGAGGAGCGGCTGCCACCTCATAGCCGAGGGCGTCGAGTCACCGAACGAAGCCGCCGCCTTGAGGCTGCTGGGCGTGGAATTGGCGCAGGGGTTCTTGTTCGGGCGTCCGGAACCTATCGCGGCCTGAGCGCGAGTCGATAGCGATAGCCCCGAAGCCGGCTGGGACGGACCACAGCATAGAGACGACGGGCCGCGCTATGGCGACCCGTCGTCTCTATCCGATGCGGCTGCTGGCCGCAGATCTCAGTACTTGCTAGATGCGAACGCCACGTCGCTTCGTGGTGATCACGGCGGCCAGAACGAAGCCGCCAAAGGCGAGCACAAGCATCAACGGGATGAGCGGCGTCGAGTTGCTGCTCGAGCCGGCGTCGGAGGTGCTGGTAGGAGCCGGGGTCGGGCCGGTACCGGCCGTGACAGGGAGGGCATTGTTGGTAATGGTCGAGGAGCAGACGACTGCATCCCCACCACCGTTTGCCGAGCCATTGCATTGATTAATGGTGAGGACGAGGGCCGTGGCCATCGTACCGGACGCGGTGCAGGTCATGCTGCCGCCGCCACCGCTGGATGAGCTGTTGCACTGAGTGATGGCTGCGCTGGTCGTGGAACTCAACGGATCGCAGGTCATCGCGGTGCCGCCGCCGCCGCCCGAACCGACGCACTCATTCACTGTGACGGCGACTTCTCCGGGACTGATCCCGACGAAGTTGTTCGTAACAGTAACCGTGCAGTCGAACGTTGTGCCACCGCCGTTGATCGATCCATTGCACTGGGCGATCGATGTGACCGGCGCGGCCAGGGTGTGCTTATCGGTCGTGCAATTCGTCGCGGCTGACGCGGGACCGTTGCATTCGTGGATCGTGACCGTCGCGGATCCGCCGGTGGCGTTGATCGTGTTGACCACCGTCACATGGCAGATGATGCCCAGACCGGCGACGTCCGTGAGGTAATTGTTCTGGCACGAGGTCGCGGTGCCAATAGTGTGAGTTGCTGCAACAGGCGAGGCGCCAAAGGTCGCCGCGGTCGCTAACAACGCGAAGGCCACGAGGCCTCGTAAGAAATTCATAGACAGTGAGCGCATGTAGAACCTCCAGGGCTGTTATGCCGGGGCTGGTGGCACCACGACGCAAGTTAGGAATCTCATTCCGCTACCCTTCCCGTTCCCACCGAAGGTCCAGGTAGCGGCGCCATACTTGGCTGGATGGTCGGCAATGGCTACCTCAGTAGCCCTAGGGCCGAAGCGGCTGCGGCTCGGCGTCAACCGGGCGCGGTCGGGAGAAGATGGCAAAGCCGAAAAGGGACGCCGGAGCGAAGCCCGCGAGTGTGGCCAGGCGTGTCTTGCCTGCTAGACGCAGGCCGGCGCCGAAGCCGACCGAGACCGCTGCCAGAAGCCGCAGCCCTGAGTCGGGTACGGTCTGCAGGTTCGTCACCGCGCCTTGCGCGCCTTCTCGTACATGGCCGAGCGTGCCCGGCAGTCGATCGGCGACCAGAACGGCCTCGCGGCGTGCATAGGCGACGGCTTCAGGTGCGTGTACAGTGGCCACCGACGCCTCTTTTCGGAGCGCGCCAATCGCGTGTCGCACACCACCGAACCGCTTAGGTCCGTTCGCCTGATTATCCATACCGACCTCCGTCTGCTCAGTGGAGGCGCAAGGTCGCGTGCACGGCCGGTATGCCTCTCCGTCTTTGCTCGGGGCGACTGAGTCGCTCTGAAATGACAACCTAGGCTCCGACCGATCCTGATGAGAGGATGAAAACCCGGCTAGAGGGGGGTGTTCAAGATTTCCGGTGCGGCGTAGTTTGGCGAAGACCAGCTATTCTTCGCGGTCCACCACGTAGAATGGGGGGACATGGCGCCATCGGCGGCCTCTGGGGAATCCCAGCTCGTGGTGATCGGATCATCGGCGGGTGGAATCGAGGCGCTCTCGCGCGTGGTGGCGAGCCTGCCGGCCGACTTCCCAGCGCCGATCGTGATCGCTCAGCACCTCGATCCGCGCCGGCCCAGCCACCTCCACGAGATCCTCGCCCGCCACGCCACGCTACCGGTGCGAGTCGTCGAAGAAAGCGAAGCGCTCGAGGACGGCGTGATCTTCGTCGTGCCCTCGAATCGGATCGTGGACATAAGCCACGGCGACCTGCGGCTCAGGGCCGCCAAAGCCGGTTCGGTGGCGCCGTCCATTGATGTCCTGCTCGAGAGCGCGGCCAGCGTCTTTGGCCCCGGGCTGATCGCGGTGATCCTGACCGGCAGCGGGTCCGACGGATCGGTGGGGGCCTGGCACGTCAAGAAAGCCGGCGGTTCGGTAGTGATCGAGAATCCCGCCACGGCTATGTTCCCCTCCATGCCGAGTTCCATCCCGCCGTCGCTGGTCGACGCCACCGCCGATCTCGAGTCCATAGGGTCTGTGGTGTGCGATCTGCTCGCGGCCGGAAACCCACCGGCGGAGGGCCGCGACCACGACGACCTGCGCGATCTGCTGGGCCGCATCCACGAGCTGAGCGGCATCGACTTCGGCAGCTACAAGCCCGCCACGATCCTGCGGCGGTTGCGCGGCCGGATGAACGCCACGGGCCGCGCGACTCTGGCCGAGTACGCGGCGTATCTTGAAGACAACCCGGAGGAGTACGCCCGTCTCATCAACAGTCTGCTGATCAAGGTCACGGAGTTCTTCAGGGACCCGAAGGTCTTCGACTACTTGCGGCTGAACGTCCTGCCCGAACTGATCGCCGAGGCCAAGCGCGAGGGGCGGGAACTGCGAATCTGGTCTGCCGGTTGCTCAACCGGCGAAGAGGCATACTCGCTGGCAATCGTCGTCGCCGACGCTCTAGGAGACGACCTGCCGCGGCTCGACGTTCGGATATTCGCGACGGACATTGACCGCCAGGCAGTCGCGTTCGCGCGTCGCGGGATCTACCCGCCGATCGCCCTGAAAGGGCTGCCGGCCGGCGCCAGAGATCGCCACTTCGTGAAGACCGCTGACGGCTACGAAGTCGAGAAGCGGCTACGGGCTCTCATGGTCTTCGGCGAGCACGATCTGGCCGAACGGGCCCCGTTTCCACGGATCGATCTGCTGCTCTGCCGGAACGTGCTGATCTACTTCGCCGTCCCGATGCAGCGAGTGGCCCTCGAGACGTTCGCCTTTTCGCTGCGCCCCGGCGGCCGCCTGGTCCTGGGCATGTCGGAGAGCGTAATGGCACTCCCCGAACCCTTCGAGGAGGAGCTGCCCCGGCAACGAGTCTTCCGACGCCTGCCCGGCAGCTACGCGATTCCGCCGATGAAACCGGCCGTGCTGCGGCCTCGACGAACGCACGAGTCGCAGCTATCGCAAGCCATTCAGGCCACCCATCGCGAAGTTCGCCGCGTGGCGGAGTCGTCGGAGTCGGCCGACGCATTGCTGCTCGGTCTGACCGTCGGGGTGGTAGTCGTCGATCCTCGCTACTACATCCTGCGGATCAATTCCGCGGCCCGCCAGATGCTCGGTATCCACGGCACCGCATACGGCCAGGACTTCGTCCACCTTGCGGAGGTTCTGCCGCCCAGCGCCATCCGAGTGGCGATCGACGCGGCGCTCGCGGGCAGGACGACTTCGGCCTTGTTTGAAGTGGAGTCGGCCGATGCGGCCAGCGAGACAGCGCGCTTCCTGGAAGCCACGATCCGGTCGTACCGGGTCGAGAAGCGGGCCGTCGACGGCGCGGTCGTCGAGTTGACCGACGTGACCGTACTGGAGCAGGAGCGTCGCGCCAGTGCCCGAATCCACGAGCGACTGGACAAGGCCGTCACGACCAACGGCCGACTGCTGCGGGCCAACGATGAACTGACCGCCGCGGTCGCCGAGTTGCGTTCGGCCAACGAGTCGATCCTCATCGCCGGCGAAGACGCGCAGGCGACGCGCGAGGAGCTCGAGACCGTCAACGAGGAGTTCCAGGCCACCAACGAAGAACTCGAGACGCTCAACGAAGAGCTCACCGCGAGCGTCGCGGAGCTTCGGGTCGCCAACGAGGATCTGGCCACGCGCACCGACGAGCTGAGTGCGCAGGCGGTCGTGCTCGAACAAGAGCGGCTGGATACGCAGGAGGAGCAGGATCGGCTGCGATCGATCCTCGCCAGCCTCGGCGATGCGGTTGTGGCGGTCGACCACGAAGGCCGAATCGTGACCACCAATGACGCCTACGTTCGGTTCTTCGGCGCCGACACGGAGATCGAGCCCGAGGACGCCGCCGGGCTGCCCATCCCGCCGGCGGATCGACCGCAGCAGCGCGCCGCCCGAGGTGAACGGTTCCGGACGGAGTTCGCGGTCGCGCAGCCCGGAGGAACGCGGCGCTGGTTCGAGGCAGTGGCCGAGCCACTCACCGCCGGCGACCGAACGTGGGGCGGCGTGCTGACGATCCGTGACCTGTCAGAGCGCACGATGCGACTCAGCCTGGAGCGGCTCATGGCCTCGGCCGGCCACGAGCTGAAGACACCGGTGGCCGCCCTGCACGGATATCTCCAGCTCGTCGAACGCCACCTCGGCCCGGAAAGCTCCAGACAAGCCCAAACCTATGCGGCCCGAGCGCTTGCTCAGACCAGGCAGGTGGGCGAACTGGTGGAGCGCCTGTTCGACGTAAGCCGCATCCAGGCCGGTCGATTCGAGCTGGTCCTTTCTCAAGTCGATCTTCTCGACATCGTTTCATCCGCCGTGGAGGTCGCCGAGGCTCTGCCCAACGCGCCTGCGGTCCGAGTGTCATCGGTCCCGGGGCGGTTGAGACTCCAGGCAGACCCCGGTCGGCTGCAGCAGGTCTTCGTCAATCTTCTCTCCAACGCCGTCGACCACGCGTCGACGTCGCCCACGATAGACGTGACCGTCAGCCGTGCCGGATCCTGGGCGGTAGTCGAGGTCCGGGACTACGGGCAGGGGATCCCGAGTGACGTCATGCCGGTTCTGTTCCAGCCGTATACGCGGCTCGGCCACAAGCCGACGGCCGGGCTGGGCCTCGGGCTTTACCTGGCTCGCGAAATCGTGACCGCGCACGGCGGCACAATCGCGGCAGACTCTACCGATGGCGTGGGCACCGCGATCACAGTGCGGCTGCCGCTGGACAGGCCGAAAGCCTCCGGCGACGCGAAATCGACGAAGAAGTCACGCGCATGATCCGGCTTGCAATCGTCGAGGATCATCCGGCGATTGCCGAAGGGCTCACGGCTCTGCTGCGCGTCGAGGCCGATCTGACCGTCGTGGGCACCGCCAGGGATGACATCGCAGCCGACCGCCTCATCGCAGCCGAGTCGCCCGACATCGTGCTCTGCGATATCCGCCTGGCCGGGACGGGCGACGGGCTGGAGCTCCTTGCCCGTCATCCGGAGGGTCCGGCATTCATCATGCTCAGCGCCTATTCGTATCCGAGCTACTACGTCGCCGCCGTCGAGCACGGGGCAAAGGGGTATCTATCGAAGATGGCGACTATCGAGCAGATAGTCGGTGCGGTGCGGACGGTCGCGGCGGGAGGCACGGCGTTTCCGAGCGCCGTCAGACGCGCAGTCCGGACGGCGCTTCGGCCTCCCACGCCGCGCGAAGCGCAAATACTGGCGCTCGTGGCAGAGGGTCTCGGCAACGCGGAGATCGCCGAGCGGCTGTCGCTCCGGCTCAAGACGATCGAGAGCCAGCTCCGGCGGATGTTCGACCGCTATGACGTGGCGAGCCGGACCTCGCTCGTGCGAGTCGCCCAACGCCAGGGATGGATCGAGGGCGACGACTAGACCGCGGTCAACCCGAAGCAGCCTGGGCGGCGCTCGTCCGAGTCTGATCCAATGCGCAGTGGATGTGAGGGGCTCGCTAGCTTGGCCCGGATGGTGACGATTGCGTACTTGCGCAATTACTATAGCGCAAGCGCCATTCGGGCCGCCAGCACTGAAAACGGAGAACATAAGAGTTATGGCAATTACCCACGCTACCGACGAGACGTTCGAGAAGCTGGTTCTCGAAAGCGAACGACCCGTCGTGGTCGACTTCTGGGCCACCTGGTGCGGTCCCTGCAGAATGGTCGCGCCGGAACTCGAGAAGCTCGCCGAGAAGTACGAAGGCCTGGTCGATATCGTCAAAGTCGATGTCGATGCGAACCCGGCCATCTCGCAGGCATTCGGGATCCAGAGCATCCCGACGATCGCATTCTTCAAGCCGGGCGAACAGCCTCGGGGCGTCCTGGGCTTCATGCCGATGGCCCAGCTCGAGGAGGCGTTCAGTCTGGCCGACCTGGTCGTCGCAGCCTGACGCGTTGCGTGGTAGGAGTCGGCTTCCGCGCGACGTTCGCCCGAGCGACCAGACGGGTCAGGCCCTGACGTAGGCCGCCAGGTGCTCGCCCGTAAGGGTTGAGCGGGCCGCGACGAGATCGGCCGGCGTGCCCTCGAAAGCGATGGTGCCACCATCGTGGCCGGCGCCGGGGCCAAGGTCGATGATCCAGTCGGCGTGGGCCATGACCGCCTGGTGGTGAGCGATGACGATAACGGACTTGCCCGAGTCCACGAGCCGGTCGAGCAGACCGAGCAGCTGCTGAACGTCAGCGAGATGCAGGCCGCTGGTCGGCTCGTCGAGGACGTAGACGTCGCCCTTCTCGGCCATGCGAGTGGCTAGTTTGAGCCGCTGCCGCTCGCCTCCGGAAAGCGTGGTGAGTGGCTGGCCGAGGCTTATGTAACCGAGCCCGACATCCGCGAGCCGCTCCAGGATGGCATGCGCGGCGGGCGTCTCGGCCTCGCCATCGCTGAAGAATTCCTCGGCCTCGGTGACAGACATTGCGAGCACTTCGCTGATGTCGCGGCCGCCGAGGCGGTACTCGAGCACGGAAGCTTGGAACCGCTTGCCCTCGCACTCCTCGCACGTGGACGCGACGCCGGCCATCATCCCCAGGTCCGTGTAGATGACGCCCGCGCCGTTGCAGTTGGGGCAGGCGCCCTCGGAATTGGCGCTGAAGAGAGCGGCCTTCACGCCGTTGGCCTTCGCGAACGCATTGCGAATCGGGTCCAGGAGCCCGGTGTAGGTGGCCGGGTTGCTTCGCCTCGAGCCGCGGATGGGGGTCTGGTCTACCGACACGGCGCCCGCGCCGTCGGGGATTGAACAGTGGACGAGAGAACTCTTGCCGGAGCCGGCCACGCCGGTGATGACGACGAGCACTCCGAGCGGGATGTCCACGTCCACGTTGCGCAGGTTGTGCTCCTTGGCGCCGCGGATCTCCAGCTTGCCGCGGGGCGTCCGCAGGGTCTCTTTAAGAGTGGCGCGGTCGTCGAGATGGCGGCCGGTGATAGTGCCGCTGGCCCGCAGCCCCTCGACCGTGCCCTCGAAACAGACGTTGCCGCCGGCGGCCCCGGCTCCCGGGCCCAGGTCCACGATGTGGTCCGCGATCGCGATTGCCTCGGGCTTGTGCTCGACGACCAGCACGGTATTGCCNNCTCGCTGCGCTTCGCCGCCCGATAAAGTGCCGGAGGAACGATCGAGTGAGAGATAGCCGAGGCCAATCTCCACGAACGAGTCGAGCGTCTGCCCCAGCATCGCCAGCAGCGGCGCCACCGACGGCACGTCGAGGCCGCGGACCCACTCGGAAAGATCGCTGATCTGCATGGCGCAGGCGTCGGCGATGTTGAGCCCCTCGATCCTCGACGACCGAGCCGCTTCGTTGAGCCGGGTGCCACCGCATTCGGGACAGGTTGTGAACGTGACCG
>PMLK01000007.1 GCA_003158875.1 Chloroflexota bacterium | reverse complement strand
GTCCGGCAGCATCGGAGCTGCGAAGGGGAGACTCAGGCCCGCGGCAACCGTTAGGACGACCAACGGGCCCAGGAGCTTGCCGAGTGGTCGGGAGGTGGTCGTCCATTTCTTCATTTCGGGGCCGAGGGCCGGACCAAGGCAGTAGAGACCCAGGAAGCCGGCGACGGGGACCTGGTACGTGTTTGCCGGCATGGTCGCGAGGGTATCCACAGCGAACGCGAGCGCCAGGAATATGAGAATCTGCGCGTAGCGGAGCGCCCAGCGCTGCCCCCGATCAATGGCGAGGAATGATGCCAGGCTCATCGACACTGCCGCCGCGACGCCGATCAAGGCCAGCAAGGCGCGACCGGGTGTCAGCGACGCGAGCTCGCCGGCCGCGACGACGACAGTGCCAAGCATTGGAATGAGAAGCAGAGCTTGGAGTCTGCGCACGCCCGCGGGTCGATTGGCCGAGCTCGCTGCCGCCGGCAGGAGCATTCCGATCGTTGAGGCGTAGAGCTGTGAGTGGTAGGCGCCGGTCATCTCGACGCCGAGCCGTTGAGCGTTGCCGAACGAACGGATAGCCGACTCCGCTGCAGCCTGCTCGTCCAGCCCGACGACGATGGCCTCTTGCCAGCGGGTCCACAAATGTCCGTAGAGCTCCTCGGCGAGGTCGTCGCGCGTCTGCCGTGGAACTCGAGCGTTTGCGAGGGTCGCCTCCACGTGGGCTCGGAGACGCGCCTCGGCGTTGGACGAGGCGGTTGCGATCTCGGTCATTTGCCCAGCACCGCGTCGGCGGCGACCTTGAAACGCCGCCAATCGTCCGCGCCAGCAGCCAGTGCGTGTTTGCCGGCCTGTGTGAGCTTGTANNCGCTCGAGTCGCCGCAGGGCGGGGTAAACCGTCCCTTCGGGCAGGTCGATTGCTCCCTCCGTGGAACGGCGAAGCTCGGCCACGATCTCGTATCCATACATGTCACGTCGATGGAGAAGACCGAGGACCAGCAGCCCGAACTCGCCCCGGGACAGCTGCGGGCCCGACCTGGTCGACGAACTCACGACCCGGAGCCTCCGGCCTGGAGCAGTGGGGTAACCAACCTCTGGCCTTGAGCACTCGAACTCGCAGCCGCGAGACCCTTCGGGGTCAGCTGGTAATAGCGCCGCCGAGGCACCCCCACACCGACATCGACCCAGACGCCGATTGCGAGACCGCTGCGTTCGAGGCGACGGAGGATTGCGTAGACCGAGCCCTCGGAAAGGTCGAGCCCCTGGTCGGCGAGTAGATTCGCTACGTCGACGCCGCACAACTTCTCGCGCAGACATAACGCCCTCAGCACGAGACTGACGATCTGAGCTCGCGGAGCGGATCCGCTCATGACCCCTCCCAACCGGCACCCTGCCAGCAAGGCTTCTTGCCTCGGTGCGCCCAGGTCCTCTAGGTACTTGGTCAGTCTAGGTATCGCTAGCACGGTCGTCAACAGACGGGCCATGGCGCGTGACGGGTTATGGCGCGTGACGGGTATGGCGCGCTACCGTTTCAGTAGCATGCTACTGTATCCGTAGCTTGCTACGGTTGGAGTAGCAGCCACAGACGAAGGACGCGAAATGCCGGTCATCGAAATCACCATGACGAAGAGCAGCGTGGAGACGAAGCGGGCGCTCATCGAGAGACTGACCGCCGACGCGATCGAGATCACGAAGATTCCGGCGGTGGAGTTCACAGTCCTCATTTACGAACTGGAGCGAGAGAGCATCGGGCGCAGCGGGAGGACATCCGCCGACATCATGGCGCAGATGAAGTAGCCGCCTGATGAGTATTCCGAAGCCCGGACAGCCCGTCAGGGGATCCACCACCGGAGCGCCGATCATGGCGCTCATCGACCTCCTCGGACGCCGCTGGGCCATGGGCATCGTCTGGAATCTCGCTGCGGGGCCCGCCACATTCAGGGCCCTGCAGACCCCCACCGGTCGCATCACGGGCAAGACCATCTCGCCTTCGATCCTCAACGCTCGCCTCAAGGACCTGCAGGAAGCCAGGCTCGTGGAGCGGACCCTCGACGGATATGCGCTGACCGCGCTCGGCCTGGAACTCTTCACCCTCATCGAACCCCTGGACGTGTGGTCCCTGACGTGGGGTAAGGCGCTCTAGCTGTAGCGAGGGATCGGACATAGTCGAGCGGAATCGCTGAACTCGTACGTGGGAGTAGCGTGTCTGCGCCCGCCAGCAGCGTCGCTCTGCCACGCAGTCGCGAGTACAGCCCTCACGTCCCTCGTCCGACTCCACCAGAGGGGCAATATCCGTGGCGTGCTGTCACCAGTAGACGATTTCCGAGGCTATGCGATGCCGCGCTTGACCGAGCAATACCGGATCTCCGAAGAGAGCCTGGCTCTGCGACGGGAGTTCCTGCGCCTGACAGGGCGCGATGTCGCAGCCCTGCGTTCTCTACGAGGTTGGGCGAAGCACGCCGCGAACCGAATCGCCCGCGAGTTCTACGACCATGAGTTCGCCTTCGAGCCCACCAGGCAGTTCTTCGAGCGGCATGCCGCTTCGCGCGGCGTCGCCCTGCCAGAGTTCCGTCGTCAGCTTGAGGCGACGCAGGCGACGTACTTCCTGGGTATCTTCGAAGAGGCGGCGAACGGCGGGCAGTTCGGGCGGTCGTACTTCGAGACGCGTCTGGCCATCGGTCGGATGCACAACGTGATCAACCTGCCCCTCAAATGGTATGTGGGCAGCTACCCGCTCTATCAGGACCTCGTTCGCAAGCATCTGCGCCGCTCGCTCTGGTTTAAGCCGTGGCTGCACGGCCGGGCCGAGAGGGCGATCTTCACAATCTTCAATTACGACTTGCAGGCCGTGTCGGATGCGTTCTTCTACGACTACTTGAGTTCCGTCGGGCTGGATCTGGCCGCCATCGATGTCCCCGACAGCCGCCAGGACCTATCGGACCACTACGCCCAGTTCAAGACCGCGGTCCGCGGCACGCTCGAGGAGACGGCCAGAGCGGGCCACGCGCTAAGTGAGCTTGGCGCGCAGCTCAACGACGCGGCCGGTCAGACGGGCCTCGCCACCCAGCAGATTGCGGAGACCATCGGCCAGGTGGCCATGGGCGCGCAGGAGCAAGCTCGCGCCGCAACGGACACAAGCCAGGCGGTAGTCGGGCTCGGCGGAGTGATCGACCAGGTTCGCGAGTCGGCGGTTGAGACGACAGAGAGCGTCGGGTCCGCGGCGGCGGCGGTGTCGTCGCTTGCGACGGCGATTAGCGAGGTTTCCGCCGCGTCCACCGACGTAGCGCGGGTCTCCGGCGATGCCGCCGAGGCGGCCCGGCATGGTGCCGATGCCGTGCAGCAGACGGTCGAAGGAATGGCTCGCATCGAAGCTACCGTGGCCAACAGCTCCAAGCGAGTCGGCGAACTCGGTGCTAAGTCCGAGCAGATCGGCGCCATCGTCGAAACGATCGACGACNNCGCCATCGAAGCGGCCCGAGCCGGTGAACAGGGTAAGGGCTTCGCCGTCGTGGCCGACGAAGTGCGCAAACTCGCCGAACGATCCAGCCGCGCTACCAAGGAGATCGCCACTCTGATCGGCGAGGTCCGCGAAGTGACGGATGCGGCGGTCCGGGCCATGCAAAGCGGTTCGGAAGAAGTTCAAGCGGGCTCGGCCCTGGCCAGAAAGTCGGGCGAGGCATTGTCGGATATCGCGCATTCCGTCGACGCGACCACCTCCGCAGTGTCTCGAATCATCGGCGCCGTCGACGCCATGTCCAGCGCCTCTGGACAGGTGGTCAAGGCCATGGATCGAATCGAGCAGCTCGCCATGACCAACAGCACCGGCGCCGATGAGATGGCGGCCCAGTCGGGTGACGTCTCGCATGCCGTGGAATCGATTGCGGCGATCTCGCAGCAGAACTCGGCATCGGCCGAACAGGTCAGTGCCGCGACCGAGGAGTTGAGCGCTCAGGCCAACGAAGTCGTGACTTCCGCCAACCGGCTGTCGTCGATGGCCGACAGACTGGACGAGCTGATGAGTCGCTTCAAGCTCGATGGGTCCGGCGGCGAAGCCCACGGCTCCGGCGACGGTGTCGTCACCATCCCGGGCATCGGGTCGGAGCACCCGGCCGGCCGACAGCGATCCAGGGCCGCCTAACACCGGGGCCCGCCTCGAAATATGAGGGCGCCAGTGCATATGGTGGTGGACTGCATTCGGCCCAACCGCTAGACTTCTTTGACTATGAGTTTGAACCGCCAGTTCAGCAGCCTTCTCCTTACCTGAGGCGGGCCCCTTGTGGGTGCTCGCCGACCGCCTCCTGCGCCAGCGCAGGAGGTTTTTGTTTCCCCGACAAACCCCCTCCCAATCCGCGGAGTCGATCGCGGAGCCAGCAAGCCAAAGAAGGACCCCCGAGATGCCTCCCGTACCAGCCCAGCCCAGGAAGATGCCGGTCGAGAAGTACGTACCCTTCCGCCCCCTGCCGCTTCGCGTTCCGGACCGCGAGTGGCCCAACCGCGAGATCGAGCATGCCCCGATGTGGTGCTCCGTCGACCTGCGCGACGGCAACCNNCCGATCTGGTGCTCGGTGGACCTGCGCGACGGCAACCAGGCCCTCATCGACCCGATGGATCCGGCTCGCAAGCTGCAGATGTTCAAGGCCCTGGTCGGCATGGGCTTCAAGGAGATCGAGGTCGGATTCCCGTCGGCTTCCCAGCCCGACTACGACTTCATCCGCCAGCTGATCGAGGGGGACCTGATCCCCGACGACGTCACGATCCAGGTCCTGACGCAGTGCCGGCGCGACCTGATCGAGCGAACGTATGACAGCCTGAAGGGCGCCAGGCGCGCCATCGTTCACTTCTACAACTCCGTGTCCGTGCTGCAGCGGCGGGTCGTCTTCCGTCTCGATCAGGATGGTTGCAAGAAGATCGCGGTGGACGCGGCGAAGATCTGCCTGGAGCAGGAAGCCAAGGTTCCGGGCACCGAGATCCGCTACGAATACTCGCCCGAAAGCTTCACCGGAACGGAGCTCGACTACGCCGTGGAAGTCTGCGCGGCCGTCATGGACGTGATCCAGCCGACGCCTCAGCGGCCCATCATCCTGAACCTGCCGGCTACGGTCGAGATGTACACGCCCAACATCTACGGCGACGCCATCGAGTGGTTCGTGCGCAACGTACCCCGGCGCGATTCCGTGATCGTGTCGCTGCACCCCCACAATGACCGGGGCACCGCCGTGGCCGCCGCCGAGTTCGGCCTGATGGCCGGCGCCGACCGTATCGAGGGCACGCTCTTCGGCAAC
>PMLK01000037.1 GCA_003158875.1 Chloroflexota bacterium | reverse complement strand
GCTCGATCATCTTGGTCATCACGCCGCCGAGCGTCTCGATGCCCAACGACAGCGGCGTCACGTCCAGCAGCACCATCTGCTCCTCGACCTCGCCGCCGATGATGCCCGCCTGGACGGCCGCCCCGATCGCCACAAGCTCGGTAGCCGTGGGGATCGAGACGGCCCGTCCCGACAGACGCTGAACGACCCGCTGCCAGGTCGCACCCCTGGCCCCGCCGCCGATTAGCATCAGCGGCGCGTCCGGGTTTACGCCCGACGAGCACTCGTCGATCGTGTCAAGTGCGTCCAGAAGGCTGACGATGGCGCCTTCATAGGTGGCCATCAAGATCGAACGCGGGTCCGTGTGGTGGCGCAGGCCGAAGATCGCTGCCGCCGCGTCCGGGTAGTTGGGCGTTCGCTCGCCGTCGAAGTAGGGTAGCGCGACGACGCCGTTGCTCGGCAGGACATCGTCTCGTTCCAGATGCAGCCATGCCGCCATCCGGTCTACGGCGAGGGTGCAGTTGAGAGTGCAAGCGAGTGGCAGGTATCGGCCGGACGCGTCGGCGAAGCCCGCGACGTTGCCCGTGGCGTCGGACGTGCGGGTGTCGGAAACGAGATAGACCGTCCCTGACGTTCCCAAGCTCAGGACAGGTATGCCGGAAGTCAAGCCGAGACCGAGAGCGGCGCCCATGTTGTCGCCGGTGCCGGGTCCGACGACCGTCCCGACAGCCAGACCGGTGGCATCCGCGGCGGCCCTCGTCACCGCACCAGCCTGCTCAGTGGGACCCAGGACCCGTGGGAGCCATTCAGGCTGCAGTTCAAGCTCCGGCATGGCCAGAACCGCGGCCTGGTAGCTTTGGGACGCCGTCGACCACCAGGCCGTCCCGGACGCGTCGCCGCGGTCCGTGACCCCGGCGCCGCAGAGGCGTTCCGTAAGGTAATCGTGAGGCAGTCTAATCGCGGTTGTCCGGTGGGCGTTGTCCGGTTCGATTCGCCTGAGCCAGGCCCACTTGGAAGCCGTGAACGAAGCCACGGGAACCACGCCGACTTGCTGCGCCCATACGCCGGGGCCGCCCATGGCTTCGACCAGGCGGGCGGCGTCTGGCGCGGAGCGGGTGTCGTTCCAGAGCATCGCCGGACGAATGGGCCGGCCGGATGCGTCCAGGCAGACGAGTCCGTGTTGCTGGCCCGCGACTGAGATCGCCGATATCGATCCCGCTATGCCGGTCTGGCCGAGAGCCTGTCTCAGGGCTTCCCACCAGACATCGGGGTGCGTTTCTCGGGCTCCGCCGGTGCCGGTGACTTCGTGGCCGGCCTGGCCACGAGCCACCATCTCACCGTTTTCGATATCGACGATTGCCACTTTGGTCGACTGCGTCGAACAGTCGACCCCGGCGACGAGCTTGCCCATATGGTTCCTGCCTTGCCTGTCGACTCAGCGGATGCCCAGGAGCAGCTCCATCACCAACTGGTCGAGGCGCTCGTTGCCGTAGCCGCGCAACGCGAGCTTGTCCGGATCGCCGGGATCGGCCTTGAGGGCCTGCGCCGCCGCCGAGGAGTACTTACCGACGCTGGGCTCGGCCAGCTCGAACACCGACGCTGCTTTGAGCGCCGCCTGGATCTCCGGATCGGTGTCGAAGCGCTTGGCCTTTTCCTTGAGGATCAGGTACGTCCGCATGCAGCCGGCCGCGAAGTCCCACACACCCTCGGCGTCTTCCATTCGGTAGGCATGGGCGTCGAAGTGGCGCGGTCCCTGATAGCCCGAGTCTTCGAGGAGCTTGACCAGGAAGAAGGCGTCCTTGACGCCCTCGGATCCGAAGCGCAGATCCTGGTCGTAGCGGCCGATCTTCTGGCCGTTGAGGTCGATGTGGAAGAGCTTGCCCTGCCAGATCGCCTGGCCGACCGCGTGGTAGAAGGACAGGCCGGACATGGTCTCGTGAGCCGTCTCCGGGTTCACGCCGACCATCTCGGGATGCGCCAGGGTGCTGATGAACGCCAGGGCGTGGCCCACGGTGGGCAGGAAGGTGTCGCCCCGAGGTTCGTTCGGCTTGGGCTCCATGGCGAACTTCATGCCGTAGCCGCGCTCGATGACGTACTCGGACAGGAAATCCATCGTCTCGCGGAAGCGATCGAGGGCGTCGCCGGGCCGCTTGGCCGCCATGGCTTCTACGCCCTCGCGTCCGCCCCAGAAGACGTAGATCTTGGCGCCGAGTTCCGCGCCCAGATCGATGGCTTTCATCGTCTTGGCGATGGCGTAGCGGCGAACGGCGCGGTCGTTGGAGGTAAAGGCGCCGTCCTTGAAGACGGGGTGGCCAAACAGGTTGGTCGTCGCCATCGCCACGACCATGCCGGTGTCACTCAGCGTCTTCTTGAAGCGGCTGACGATTGCGTCGCGCTCGGAGGCGGAGGCGTTGTACGGGACGAGGTCGTCGTCGTGCATCGAGATGCCGTAGGCACCGAGTTCCGCCAGCTTCCTGACGGAATCGTTGGGGTCGAGGCGTGCGCGCGTGGTGTCTCCGAACGGGTCGCGACCGGGGTTGCCCACGGTCCAGAGCCCGAAAGTGAACTTGTCGGCGCGTGTCGGCCGATAAGCCTCACTAGTTGCGCTGCTCGCCTTGACGTCCATGTCTCCGACCTCCAACCAACGCTGCATTTCGGATCAACTCGGGAGCTTCACGCCACCCGACGCCACATCAATAACTGCACCACCGGAACGCACTCAATGAGAACTGGCGCGTCCTCGACCCAAACCTTAGGAAGGCGACACAACCCGGTCTTACCGGTGAGCGGCCTCCATCGAGTTCGGGCGAAGGTGCCGTGAGATCGAACGGTGCATCCCCTTCATTGGAGCGGCCCTGAGGCCCTCCAATTCAGGCATGCGTATGCTACATAGGTATTCATTACTCTGGCAACTCGTCAGTTGCGGCGGGTCGCGCAATAGAATCGATCCGCGGGCCGGGATAGCCGGAGGTTGCGAGCGATCGGCGCTTGTTTGCGCCGGACGAGCTAGTCGTCGCGAGGTCGCGCGGGGCCGCTCGATTCCCGGATTACCAACATCGGCTTGAGGCACTCGATGATCGGTTCGCTGTCGTCCGAGCCCCGTTCGGGGAGGTCGCCGATCGCCGCTCGAACCGCCGACGCCGCCATCTCGGCGATCGGCTGGCGGACGGTGGTGAGGGGTGGGCTCGTATGCTCGGCCAGCGGCAAGTCGTCGAAGCCGACGACAGACACGGCCTCCGGTACTTGCAGGCCCAGGCGATGCGCCGATCGCAGGGCCCCGATGGCCAGCACGTCCGTAGAGGCCATCACGGCAGTGGGCGGCCGCGGCAGCGCCATCAGTTCAGCGAAACTTGCGGCTCCGCCGGCGTAGTTGTTCTGGGCGTCGCAGATGTACTCGGGCGAAACCTCGATCCCGCGTTCCGCGAGACCTTGAACGAACGCGATCTCACGTTCGTTGATGTCCCCCAGCTCCCTGCCGCCGGCGAACGTGAAGTAGCCGCCGATGAACCCGAAGGATCGATGGCCCAGGCCGATGAGGTGGTCGATCAGATCCATGACGCCGCTTCTGTTGTCCACGTTGACCGTCGGCATCCCCGGCAGGAACGCCGAACCCTGCCACAAGCCTACGACGGTGGCGTCCGTCTCGTTGAGATCCTTGAGCAGGCGGGGCTGATCGCTGGTATCGCCGACGATGATGATCGCATCGCAGTGCCGGGTCTCCAGTACGGCCCGCAGGGCGATGACTTCGTCGGCCCGGCCGTGAGCGTGACCCAGAACCACGTTGTAGCCGCGTTTGCCCGCTTCCAGGGAGATGGCGTCGATCGCGCCGGCGAAGAACGGGTCGGTGATCTCGCGGACGATCACGCCCAGCAGCATCGTCTTAGCCCCTCGCAGGCCGCGCGCGAGGGGATTGGGCCGGTAGTGCAGCTGGCGGGCCATTTCAACCACGCGCTGCCTCGTGGCCGGATTTATGGGCACGGGCATGGGCGACCCGGTGAGGACCCTCGAAACCGTGCTCTGGGAGACTCCGAGTGCATCGGCGATGTCCTGCATGGTGGCGGCTCGGGTCGGCCGAGACCCGGCAGGCTTGGGATCTTCGTCGTATCCGGTGTGAACTCTGTCCTTGGCGGCCGCGGACGCCGACGGAAGCGCGAGGTGCCGAGAGGGTTCCTTGACCCTGGATCTGGACCTCGTTCCACTACCCGACATGAGTTACTCCGGCGAACGTTTGCATGAACTTATGAAGCGATGAAGGCATTATGACCCTGCGGATGCAAACAATCCTCCCAGATGGCGTTTCGTGTCGATTTGGGGACGTTTCGTGTCGGTTTGGAGGCCTGTAGGAGGCTTTGGCGAAACTCCGTTTGCGGCCGCGCCCTCTGGTCCGTAGAATTGGAAAAACCCCCGGAGGAGATGGCGCGTGTTGGCGAAGTATGTCTTTGTGACCGGAGGGGTCACCTCCTCTCTTGGGAAAGGAATCACCGCCGCCAGCATCGGCCGGCTGCTCAAGGCGCGCGGTCTATCCGTCTCCGTCCTGAAGCTCGATCCGTACATCAACGTCGATCC
>PMLK01000071.1 GCA_003158875.1 Chloroflexota bacterium | reverse complement strand
CACGTCGACCACGGCAAGACATCCCTTCTCGACGCCATCCGCACCACGAAGGTCGCGGCGGGCGAGCGGGGCGGTATCACACAGCACATCGGCGCCAGCGAAGTGGTCATGGAGGGTGGCCGCAGGGTCGTCTTCCTCGACACACCTGGTCACGAGGCATTCACCGCGATGCGCGCCCGCGGCGCGAAGGTCACGGACATCGCCGTAGTCGTTGTGGCTGCGGACGACGGCGTCATGCCCCAGNNCGACAAGCCCGACGCCAACCCCGAACGAGTCAAGAACGGCCTGGCTGAGGCCGGTGTCGTGGTCGAAGAATACGGTGGCGACGTGCCCATGGTGGCCGTCTCGGCCAAGGCTCGACTCGGCTTGGACGAGTTGCTCGAAATGATCATGCTCTCGGCCGACTTGCTCGAACTGAAGGCCAACCCGAAGCGCCCCGCCATCGGGACCATCGTGGAAGCCGAGCTGGACAAGGGTCGGGGACCGGTCGCGACTGCGCTGGTATCCACGGGTACGCTGCGAGTCGGTGACGTGATCGTCGTCGGCGAGACGTACGGCAAGGTGCGAGCTCTGGAGAACGCGCTCGGCAAGCGCATCACCAAGGCCGGACCGTCCAGCCCGGCCGTCGTGCTGGGCCTGGCAGACGTGCCTCAGGCCGGCGACATCCTGCGAGTCGTTGCCGACGAGAAGACCGCTCGTGCCATGGTCGAAGAGCGCAAGGCCGCTTCGGCGACGCGCAACGAAGGCAGCGGCAAGGCCACTCTCGAAGACCTGTACGCCCAGATCCAGGCGGGCCAGACCAAGGAATTGCGAATCATCCTCAAGACGGACGTGTCGGGTTCTCTCGGCGCGATTACCCACGCCCTGCAGCAGCTGTCGACCGAGGAAGTGCGGATCAACGTCCTGCACGAAGCGGCCGGCGACGTCACGGACAACGACATCATGCTCGCCGCGGCCTCCAACGCGATCGTGGTCGCCTTCAACACGAAGGTGACCGATACGGCGCGGCGGGCGGCGGAGACGGAGAAGGTCGACGTCCGCCAGTACGACATCATCTATAAGCTTACCGACGACATTTCGGCGGCTCTCGCCGGCATGCTCGAGCCGGTTGAGGTGGAGACGGTCGAAGGGCGAGCCGAAGTTCGCAAGATCTTCCGGGTCGGCAAGGTCGCCGTCATCGCGGGCTGCTACGTGACCGACGGCCGGATCGTCCGGGCCGGCAACGCGAGGCTGTGGCGCGGCGGTAAGGTCATCGCCACGGACAGGATCGAGTCGCTGCGTCGCCTCAAGGACGACGTCCGTGAAGTCGCCACGAACTTCGAGTGCGGCATCAGCCTGGTCAACACGAACGACATCGTCGAAGGCGACATCATCGAGTGCTTCACGCAGCAGATGGTGAGCCGGGCGGCCGGTTGAGCCGGAGCAGCGCGTCCCGATGACACAGCGAACAGACCGGATCGATGAGCTTCTTCGTCAGGAGATCGGCCAGGCGCTGGAACGCGAGGTAACGGATCCGCGTATCGGGTTCGTGACCGTGACCAAGGTCGAGACGACGCCGGACCTGGCCTACGCGAAGGTGTGGGTCAGCATCATCGGCACGCCCGATGAACGAAAGCAGACCCTGACCGCTCTTCGGGGAGCCATGCCGTTCGTGCGCCACGGCCTTGGGAAGAAGCTCACGCTGCGACGCGTGCCGCAACTCGAGGTCCGGTTGGACGAGACAATCGAACGGGGCACACGTGTGCTCCAGATTCTGAACGAACTCAGCATTGGCAAAGTTTCCGAGCCCGCAGCCGCTCCGGCAGTGGGCGAGTCGTTGCCGACGCCCGTGGCCCGTCTGCGCCACGAAGGCGACGCAGCCGAGGAACCCGCGCCGGCTGCCGAACCGGGGACGCGCGTGGAGCGCAAGCCGGCGCGACGGCGGGCCTCTTCCGGGGCCGACGCCCGTGGCCCGAGCGGCCGTGGCCCAAGCGGTCGTGGCATGGCCGAGCGATCCGGACGAAAGCGAAGGACCAAGTGAACCGAGCGCAACCGGCAGTGGACTTGACTGCGTACGCCGCGGCCGTCCCGGACGAAGTCGTGGCGCGGCTTCGCGGCGGCCGTCGAGTGCTCACGATCTGCCACGAAAACCCCGAGGCGGATGCGCTGGGCTCGGCGCTCGCCGTCAGTCTGCTCGTCGAAGCGAACGGCGGTGTCGCAACTCCCGTATGCGCGGATCCGATGCCGGCAATGTACAAATTCATGCCCGGCATGGATCGCTTCCGACGGACCCCGGACGACTCGATCGACTACGACCTGCTCGTCGTCGGCGACTGCGGAGAGCTCGAGCGGATCGGCCCCGTTCTGGAGTCGCATCGCGAACTGTTCGACCGCGTCCCGATCCTCGACATAGACCACCACATCTCGAATCCACTCTTTGGGGCTGTGGATTGGGTCGACGCCACCAGCTCGGCGACGTGTGAGATGGTGGCGCTGGTAGTCTGGAAGATGGGCTTGCCGCTGACCCTGGCCGACGGGATGCTGGCTACAGCGCTGGCCGGCGGGATCGTCATGGACACGGGTAATTTCCAGCATCCCAACGTGACGCCTCGGACGCTCGTGGTCATGGCCGCTCTCAAGGAGGCCGGTGCCGACCTGAGCGAACTCGCCCGGATGTTGTATCGGTCCAAACCGAATACGCAGCTGGCTCTGTTCGGTCGGGTGCTCGCTCGCATCGCGAGCCAGATGGACGGCAGGCTCGTCTGGTCGACGCTGGAGCTCGGCGATCTTGCGGCTACGGGAGCGACTTCGGCCGAGTCCGAAGGCCTCGTGGACCTGCTGTCGCAATCCAATACGGCCGAAGTCGCGATCCTGTTCAAGGAGGTCGCGGGCAACGGCTCCACTCGGATCAGCGTTCGGACCCGCGACGGCGGCGTTGACGCCACGAGGTTGACGGGTCAGTTCGGCGGTGGCGGCCATGCGCGCGCCGCCGGGGCGACCCTCGCGCTGCCCGTCGACGAGGGCCGGAAAGCCGTTCTGGCGGCGGCTGCGCCGCTCGTCGCCGCGGTCAAGCGTTAGGTGGGCGGGAGCGCGTCCGGCATGGACGGGATTCTCGTCGTCGCGAAAGATCCGGGATTCACCTCACATGATGTGGTCGCCCTCGTCCGGCGGCTGACCAATACCCGGCGCGCCGGTCACGGCGGGACCCTGGACCCGTTCGCCTCTGGCGTCCTGCCAGTCTTTCTCGGCCTCGGGACACGCGTTGTCGAGTACCACATGGGCGACGACAAGGCGTATCGGGCCTCGGTTTGCTTCGGGGCGACTTCCGAGACGGACGATCGGGACGGCGAGCTTGTACCTGGAAGCGGGCCGGTGCCGACGCGAGATGCGGTCGAAGCGGCGTTGGAGGACTTTCGAGGTTCGATCCTGCAGCGGCCGCCGTCGTACAGTGCCCTGAAGGTCGGCGGTCGGCGGGCGTACGATCTCGCTCGCCAGGGAACGCCGGTTGAACTCGCGCCGCGAGCCGTCATCGTCAAACGCCTCGACTTGACCGAGTGGGACGACTCCGATCCCGCGAGGCCTGCGGCCGTCCTCGAAGTAGAGTGCGGCGCCGGCACGTACATCCGATCGCTGGCCCGCGACCTGGGCGAAAAGCTGGGCTGTGGTGCTTATCTTGGGGCGTTGACACGTACGGCCAGCGGTCCGTTTCGACTGCCCGATGCCCACTCGCTCGACGAGATACGCGAGGCCGGGGAAACGGGCCCTGAGGCGCTGGCGGCGCTGCTACTACCGATCGACGCGGGTCTGGATGCGATGCCGGGCACGGCGCTGAACGCTGCGGAGACCATTGCCGTGGCGCGGGGCCAGCAGGTCAAGCCCGCGGCCCGGCCCGAGGCGCCATCGGGAACGAGGATGCGGCTTCTGACCGAGGAGGGGGCGCTGATCGGCGTCGGATCATGGAAGGGCGGCAAGCTGGTCCCGGAGAAGATCTTCGTCGGCCCGCCGCCGTCGGCCGCAACTCTCGCGAGGGGCGTGGCGACCGTTGCCGGTTCAGGCATGTCGACGGCCGCCAAGACCACCGAACCTCGTCTGCGCATCGTCGATCCCCAGAATCGGATGGCTGTCGTTCAGGGCGTCGACGCGCTCACGCCGGAATTGGGGCGACTCTTCCTGGCGGTTGGCGTGTTCGACGGCCTCCACCGGGGCCACCTCTACCTCCTTCGGGAGCTTTGTCGAGCGGCTCGTCGGGTCGGGGCGCGGCCGGCGGTCATCACCTTCGACGCCCACCCTGAGGAATTGATCGAAGGCCTGGCGCCGCCGCTCCTGTGCGACCCCGACGAACGCCTCGTGCGTCTTCAGGCGGCGGGCGTGGAAGTGACGGTCGTCCAGCATTTCGACCATGCCTTGCGAACGACGCCCTATGACGCATTCGTGGCGGCCATCCGAGAACGCGTGGAGGTTGCCGGTTTCGTCATGACGCCGGATGCCGCCTTCGGTTTCGAGCGCGGCGGAACGCCGGAGACGCTCGCCGCGCTGGGTGAGAAGGAAGGCTTCGCCGTCACCGTCGTGGCGTCGTTCCAATCTAACGGTCAACAGGTCCGCAGTTCCGAGATCCGACGTCGAATCTCGACCGGAGACCTGGCCGGCGCCCGGTCGCTGCTCGGTCGAGATCAC
Organism: Chloroflexota bacterium; assembly: GCA_003158875.1. Taxonomy (GTDB): domain Bacteria; phylum Chloroflexota; class Limnocylindria; order Limnocylindrales; family CSP1-4; genus Fen-1039. The sequence continues at coordinate 3,624 of PMLK01000071.1, read as the reverse complement.
GGTTTCAGTGGTCGCATGGGACCGGTTGACTCGACGGGGGTCGTACCTCTGGCGTTCGACCTGCCCGTGTCGCTGCCGCCCGACGGCAGTTACCCGGCTATCGTCGGACCCTCCTGGAGGCTTGGCCGTCGCCCGGTCCCGGCGTCGCTTGCGGCCGTGGCTAGCGTGGCCGACGGACGAGTGACTCTGGAGCCCGCTGAAGGATTGCCCGAACCGGCCGAGGTTCGAGTCGTGTTGCTCAAGACAGACCCAGCCGTGGGGACGGGGGAGTAGCAAACGCTTGTCCGCGACGGGGCTGGAGTGGCGCGTCTGAGTGGCGCCGGGACGGCTGAGTGGCGCCGTGATCGTCGGTCATGCCCGAGTTGGCGGCTGAGTCAGGGGACCGAAGAGCTGCAATGCCTCGAGTTCGTCGACGTTCCCGCCGAAACCCATCGGCGCAACGCCTGAGCGAGGTCCTGAGGGGGCGTGCCCAGCACGTGGGCATGTGCGACGACGGATCTGCCGTTGTCCGCCCATAGGAGTCATATCTGACCGAATGCGGGTACATTTGCGACGCCCTGGGTTGAGTCGGACGCCCTACCGGGACAAGATCGGCGTTCGAGGGGCGGAATTGCACCTCGAACCGGGCAGAATCGACTCCACTTCCAGCCATGCTCGGCCGTACAGTCCGATATGCCCACCAGGTGGGCAGGCAACCTTCACGGCGAGACTCTGGGTTGAATGCGCCCACTACGTGGGCAACCAAGCTTGAGTGCGAGTCTCCGAGGCATGGCTCGTGGCGCTACATGCCCGAGACGTGGGCACCAAGCACCGGGCCAACCTCCGACGCGAGTCTGCGGAGCCACGTTGCGGCGCGAGTCCGCCGGGCCAGGCTCCGGCGCGAGGCTACGGGGCGAGGCTACGGGCCAACCTCCGGCGCGAGGATGCGGGCCGAGGCTTCGGGCCAGACCTTGGCTCCGAGCTTGCCCACCCCATCGGCAAGGTGTCCCGGCATGGCGACTCCGCCGGGAGGCGAGGGTGATGCGCGCGGCCATCAATCGGCAACGACACGCGAATTGGCAACTCGGCTCCAACCCTGCTAACATCCGCCAGGCATTTAGAGAGTTAGAGAAACCCCTAGTAGACAGAGCTGAATCGGAGGATTGTGTGCCGCTCGCGCGGGAGACGAAGGACCAGGTGATCTCGGAGTACGCCGCAAAAGAAGGCGACACGGGCTCAGCGGAAGTGCAGATTGCTCTCTTGACCGAGAGGATCAAGGAGCTGACTGAGCACTTGCGAGCCTTTCCGAAGGACAACCNNCGGACAGCGACGCCGCCTTCTTGCCTACCTGATCAAGAAGGACAACGCTCGCTATCGCGCCGTCATCGCACGGCTCGGACTGCGCCGCTAGCGCACCGCCTGGTGGCGCGGCGAGACCGCGCGCAGGCTTACCCGCCCCGGCTCGTCCAGGCGAGATAGGACACTCTTCCTCCTCAGCTCAGGAGGATTACACAACCGTGTCTCACAAATTCGAGACGCAGTTTGCCGGTCGCACCCTGACGGTGGAGACGGGCAAGCTGGCGCTACTGGCTGGTGGCGCCGTAACAGTCCGCTTCGGCGACACCATGGTCCTCGCAACGGCCAACCGGTCCGACCCGAGGCCCGGACTGGACTTCTTCCCGCTCACAGTTGAGTTCGAAGAGCGCATGTACGCCGCCGGCAAGATNNGGCGGCTTCATCAAGCGTGAGTCGCGTCCGTCGGAGCAGGCCATCCTGGCTTGCCGCCTGACGGACCGCCCGATTCGCCCGCTCTTCCCCGAGGGCTACAAGGACGACGTCCAGATCGTCATCACCGTCCTTTCGACCGACCAGGAGAACCTGCCGGACGTCATTGGCACGTTCGCGGCCTCCTGCGCCCTCACCATCAGCGAGATCCCGTTCCTGGGCCCCATCGGTGCCGTCCGAATCGGCCGCATCGACGGTGAGTTCGTCGTGAACCCCACCGTCGAGGATGTCGAGAATTCCGAGATCGATCTGATCGTTGCGGGCACTCGCGATGCGATCATGATGGTCGAGGCAGGCGCTCAGATCGTGCCGGAAGGCGTGATGGCCGATGCCATCCTCTTTGGCCACAAGGCCCTGCAGCCGCTCGTGGATCTGCAGGACGAACTGCGCGCCGCTGCCGGCAAGACGAAGATCGTTCCGTACCTGGAGCCGGGCACCGGTTCCGTGCTGGAATTCGTCAAGAAGGTCGGCCAGTCGGGCTACGAGTTCGTCGTCATCGACACCGAGACCACCGGTCGCGATCCCAAGATCGCGGACCTGATCGAGATCGGTGCCGTCCGCGTTCGCGGCGGCGAGATCATCGATCGGTTCTCAACGTTCGTCAGCCCCGGACGCGACATCTTCGGTGTCCAGATGCACGGCATCCGCAATGAAGACGTCGCCAATGCGCCCCTGCCCAAGGAAGCGGCGGAGAAGCTCCTCGCCTTCGTTGGCGGTGCGGCCGTCGTCGGCCACAACATCGGCTTCGACCTTGGCTTCCTGGACCGCGCCCTCGAGGAGAATGGCAAGTTTGCGGCCGGCGGCTACTTCGACACTCTCGTCCTGGCCCGCGAAGGCTACCCGGACCTGGAGTCGTACAAGCTCGGCGACGTGGCCAAGTTCTTCGGTGTCGACGTCGAGACAGTTCATCGCGGCCTCGCCGATGCGGAGACGACCGCCGCAATCCTGATCAAGTTCGCCCAGGACCTACCCGGCCGAATCGAGAACCTGAAGGACGCGGTCGCCATCTCGATCCGGGCCACACGCAAGGAGGGCGAGGACTCTGCCGCACTGCTCGAGGCGGCGCGTCGCCAGGCTCGAGTCAGCAAGTCTCTCTTCCAGCTGGTGCAGAAGAAGACCACTCGCCAGGTCATCGTCGACGAAGGCATCCGCATGGACGGACGTGGCGTCGACGAGATCCGGCCGATCACCGTGGAGGTTGGGGTCCTACCCCGCGCTCACGGTTCCGGCCTCTTCACCCGTGGCCAGACTCAGGCGTTGACCGTTGCCACGCTCGGCCCGGCCTCGGACGTGCAGCGCATCGACACGATCAGCCCCCAGACAGAGAAGCGGTATCTCCACCACTACAACATGCCCCCGTACAGCACCGGCGAGAACAAGCCGATGCGCGGCCCGGGTCGGCGCGAGATCGGCCACGGCCATCTTGCTGAGCGAGCCCTGCTGCCGGTTCTTCCGTCCGACGAGGAATTCCCGTACGTGATCCGGCTCGTGTCGGAGTGCGTCACGTCCAACGGATCCACCTCGATGGCCTCCACCTGCGGTTCGAGCCTGGCGCTCATGGACGCGGGCGTGCCGATCAAGGCCGCCGTCGGCGGTGCCGCCATGGGTCTCATCAGCGAGCCCGATGGCAAGTTCATCGTCCTGACCGACATTCTCGGCAAGGAAGATGCTTTCGGCGATATGGACTTCAAGGTGACCGGCACTCGAGAGGGTGTCACGGCGCTGCAGATGGACATCAAGGTCAAGGGCATCAGCGAAGCGATCATCCGGACCGGCCTGGAGAAGGCGCACATCGCCCGAATGGCGATCCTCGACAAGATGGACGCCGTCATCTCCACCAGCCGCACCGAGATGAGCAAC
>PMLK01000005.1:31569-31737 GCA_003158875.1 Chloroflexota bacterium | reverse complement strand
GCCGTCGTAGCCGCTGATCAGGATGACGTCGGCATGGGCCTTCGCCACGCCCGCGGCGATCGTCCCGACTCCAACTTCGGATACGAGCTTGACCGAGATCCGCGCCGTGGGATTGGCGTTCTTGAGGTCGTGGATCAGTTCGGCCAGGTCTTCAATGGAGTAGATGTC
>PMLK01000005.1:0-31550 GCA_003158875.1 Chloroflexota bacterium | reverse complement strand
GCCATCTTGATCTGGATCTCGCGGGCGCTGACGAGGTACTCGCTGGTGACGCCGAAGCGCCCGGAGGCAACCTGCTTGATGGCGCTCTTGAGCGAGTCGCCATTGGCCAGCGTCTCGAATCGGACCGGATCCTCGCCGCCTTCGCCGGTGTTCGACTTGGCGCCGAGCCTGTTCATGGCGATCGCCAGCGACTCGTGCGCTTCCTTGGAAATCGAACCGTAGCTCATCGCGCCGGTCTTGAAGCGCTTGACGATATCCGACACGGGCTCGACTTCGTCGAGTTCGAGCGGGTGGCGATGGTTCGACTTGAAGTCCATGAGACCGCGCAGGGTGCACAGGTTCTCGGACTGGTCGTCGATCAGCTTCGAGTATTCCTTGAAGGCGTTGTAGTCGCCGGTCCGAGTCGCGTGCTGGAGCTGCGCGACGGCCGTGGGAGTGAGGAGGTGGTGATCGCCCTCGAACCGCCACTGAACCTGGCCGCCAACGCCGAGCTGCTTGTGGTAGATCGGCCGCTTCGGTGGATAGGCACGATCCTGGCGCATCTTCACTTCGCGCGCGATGACGTCGATGCCGATGCCGCCGATGCGAGTTGGAGTCCAGGTGAAGTACTCGTCGACGAAGTCCTGGCTGAGGCCCAGAGCCTCGAAGACCTGGGCGCCGTGATAGCTCTGGATGGTGCTGATGCCCATCTTGGAGATGACCTTGACGATGCCCTTGGAGATCGCCTTGATGTACTTCTTCTCGGCGTGCTCGGCGTCGCCCGCGACCATCCCGAGCCGGACCTGATCGTGGACCGTCTCGAAGGCGAGGTACGGGTTGATCGCGCTGGCGCCGTAGCCCACGAGCAAAGCGAAGTGATGGACTTCCCTCGGCTCGCCCGACTCGAGTACCAGACCGGCCTGGGTTCGGGTGCCCTGCCGGACGAGGTGGTGATGGACCGCGGAGACGGCCAGGAGAGCCGGGATCGGCGCCTCGGTCTCGTTGTGACCGCGGTCCGACAGGATGATGATGTTGTGGCCTTCCTTGATCGCCTCGCTCGCCTGATCGAGCAGGGTTTCCGTGGCCTTGCGGAGGCCGGCCCCGCCGTCGGCGACCTTGAAGAGGATCGGTAGCGTGATCGTCCGGAAACCGTGGCGATCGCCGGTGGAAAGGCTCCGGATCTTCTCGAGTTCCTCGTTGGACAGGACGGGCGACGGAAGCAGGAGTTCGTGCGCGGATTCTGGCCCGGGCTCCAGGAGGTTGCCTTCCGGCCCGAGCGCCATCTCGGTGGCGGTGATGATCTCCTCACGGATCGCATCGATGGGCGGGTTGGTCACCTGGGCGAAGAGCTGCTTGAAGTACGAGTAGAGGAGCTGCGGCTTCTCCGAAAGGACCGCGAGGGCCTGGTCGTTGCCCATGGCGCTGACCGGATCGGTTCCGGAGGTGGCCATAGCGTTGATCTGGATCTTCACATCCTCGGCGGTGTAGCCGAAGACTTCCTGGCGGCGCAGAACGGTTTCGTGGGCGGCCTCGATCACGCGCGGTGGCGGGGGCAGCTCGTTGAGGCGAACCAGCCAGTCGCGGACCCACTCTGTGTAGGGGTGTTCCGTGGTGATGCGGCGCTTGAGGTCCTCGTCCGAGACGATTCGCTGCTCGTTGGTATCGACGAGGAACATGCGTCCGGGCTGTAGTCGGCCCTTTGCCACGATCTGATCGGCCGGGATGTCCAGGACGCCGGCTTCCGACGCCATCACCACGCGACCGTCGGCGGTGACGTAGTAGCGGGCCGGCCGGAGGCCGTTGCGGTCCAGGGTGGCGCCGATGCGCACTCCGTCGGTGAAGGCGATCGACGCGGGGCCGTCCCAGGGTTCCATGAGGCAGGCGTGGAACTCGTAGAAGGACTTCTTGTCCTGGGGCATCGACTCGTGGTGTTGCCACGGCTCAGGCACCATCATCATCAGCGAGTGGGCAACTGAACGCCCCGACAGGTAGAGCAGCTCCAGGACGTTGTCCAGGATGGCCGAGTCGGAACCTTCCGTGTCGATGACCGGCAGGGCCTTGGTCAACTCGTCGCCGAAGAGCTTCGACGTGAAGAGCGACTGGCGGGCATGCATCCAGTTGACGTTGCCACGTAGCGTGTTGATCTCGCCGTTGTGCGAGATGTAGCGGTAAGGATGCGCCCGGGCCCAGGACGGGAAGGTGTTGGTCGAGAAGCGGGAATGGACCATCGCGATGGCGCTCTCGACTCGCTCGTCGGCCAGGTCCGGGTAGAAGACCTGCAGCTGAGAGGCGTTGAGCATGCCCTTGTAGACGATGGTCCGGCAGCTCATCGAGGGGATGTAGAAATCGCCGCGGCTCGGAATCGCCGAGCGTGAGACGGCCTTCTCCACGAGACGCCGCACGACGTACAGCTTGCGCTCGAAGGCGAGGTCCTCGACCAGGCGTTCCGGCCGGTCGATGAAGACCTGGCGGATCAGCGGCTGTGCGGCTTTGGCGCTCGCGCCCAGGCTCGAGTTTTCAGTTGGGACGTCACGCCAGCCGAGGAAGTGCAGGCCTTCTTCGGCAACTACCTGCTCGAAGAGGCGGAAGCATTCGACGCGACCGACCTTGTCCTGAGGCAGAAAGACCATGCCGACGCCGTAGCCGCCCTTGCCGCGAAGATTCACTCCGGACTTGGCCGCAACCTCGGAGAGGAACCTGTGGGGGATCTGGATCGTCAGACCGGCGCCATCGCCGGTATTGACTTCGGAGCCGGTGGCGCCTCGATGTTCCAGGTTGACCAGAACGGTCAACGCGTCGCGCACGATTGCGTGAGACGGGCGACCTGCGATGTCCACGACGAAGCCGAAGCCGCACGCGTCGTGCTCGAACTTGGGGTCGTATAGCCCCTGAGCTTGTCGTCCGCCTGTCCTGGTCAACTTGCGCCGTCCTCGCTCGCCGGATTAGCTCGCCGGTTTCAGTTTTCACTTGCCATGCGACAGCTACAGCGGGGCCTGCCCCCAGGCAGGAGCCCACTTCCGTCGCGGAAAAAGGAGTGTCGATTAGAAGGCCGCTTCCGGTCAAGTTTGCAAAGGTTGCGAATAGGTTGCGAGAAGGTGAGATCGCAACCTTTCTCAAGTGCCTGAGCCGTCGGCGAGGTCATCGATCCGCGAGTCGGCTTGAGTAGAGTGGGCGGCAGGAGGACGATTCGCGATAGACTTCCGAGGCCTCGCCAAGGTCGCTCCGGAGGGGTGCGAGGTCGGGAGGCGAGCGGCTCAAAGCCCTCAGGAATCTTCAGGAGGATCCGCATTGTCGCNNGCCACAGACGCGCCGCGGTAAGGCAACGCCTGCCAGTCATCGTAAGCCAGCGTCGCACCCGGCGGCGCCGGCCGCCGGCAAGCCGAGCCCAAGCGTGCCCGATGCCGCCGAGGCGTCGCGCGATGCCGAAGCGCCGTCCAAGTCGAGTGTCGCGTCACGTTCGAAGCAGCGCCCCAAGGGCGGGATCGTCTCGCGGATTCGCAAGTCTGCCGGGTACCGGTATATGGACGAGCTGATCGGGGCCTACATTCCCATTCTGATCATCTTCGTGGTGGCCTTCATCGGTCTCTGGGCGTGGATTAGCTTCGGTCCGCGCACGCTGACTCCGCAGCAGAACTGGTCGCAGATCGAGGCGAAGTACATTCCCAAGCGCGCCGCGGCCAGAGCCCAGATCGTGAATGCGACGGACTTCCAGGATCGTCTGGCCGGATACAAGACCTACGACCAGGTCACCAGGGACTGGATGGACGAACTCGCCAAGGTCTCGAGTTGGAACGACAGCACCAACACAGACGAAGCGAACTCAACCCAATCCAGCCATGTCGCCAGTTTCTTGAGCTCAGGCAAGGCTCTTCTCCTGTATCTGGACGCCGAAGCCGGTTCCAACGATGCTTCGGAACTCGAGGCCCTCGTCGAACAGGGCCAGACAGACGAAGAGGTCTTCAACGCCAACTGGCAGACGGTCGAAAACGAGATCATGGGCAGCGCCGCCAGTACGAGCTTGCCGTCCATGCTGCCGCAGATAACCGAAGCCCCGAATCCGTGCGCCACGGCCGCTCCGGGAAGCAGCCCGACGGCATCCGGAAGCGCCGGGGCCGCGTCTTCGCCGGCGGCGTGCTCGTCGGCCGCCCCGAGCGTTTCGGCCGGCCCAAGCAGTTCAATCGCCCCGGCTTCCGCGACGCCGTCCAACTAGAGCGGTACAGGCCGCATCGATCCGGGCCCGGCGCGACTTGTCGTGCCGGGCCGGTACCGAGACGGGTAGTCCAAAGTACGGCTTGTGACGGTTGGGTGGAGTTAGTACGGTTCGCCACGCCTTGAAGCCCGGCTGGGCGACGAGGCGGTTGGACATACAAAATCCAGCCTCACCGACGCAGACCCAGAGGAAATCCATGGCTGCCATGGCCGCAAATGAACTCGGTCCGATGCTTACGGCGAGCGAAGTCGCGGAGATGCTGCACCTGCACGTGAACACCGTGAAGCGGCTCGGCGATCGCGGCGAATTGCCCTTCTATCGAGTCTGTAAGCGCGGAGACCGGCGTTTCCGACTCGAGGACGTGATGTCATTCCTGGATCGCAATCGCTGACTCGGTGTAGCGCTGTTTCGGCGGGCCGTCCGGGTCAGGCCGTTGGGTGGGGGAGCGATCGCAGAGCGGCTGCGAACATCCCAACGCCCGTGACGATCTCCTCAGAAGTCACATCAATAGGCGGCAGGAACCTGATCACGTTGTGATGAGTGCCGCAGTTCAGGACGAGCAGCCCCTGATCTGAACAGGCGCCGATGAGGGCCTCGCAAGTGTCCGTATCGGGGTCGCGAGTGGCCCGGTCCTTGACGAGTTCCACGCCCACCATCAGGCCGCGGCCGCGCACGTCGCCGATTCGATCGTCCTTGTCCTTCAGGGCGTTGAGTGCGGCGATCAATTCCTTGCCGCGGGCCGCGGAGTTGGCGATGAGCCCCTCCTGCGAGATTGCGTTCATGACGGCCACTCCCGCGGCGCAACTCACCGGGTTGCCGCCGAAGGTTGTGCCGTGGGCACCCACTCCCCAGCGTTCCTGGAGTTCGCGGGGAGTAACGATGGCGCCGATCGGCATGCCGTTGGCGAGAGCCTTGGCCACGCAGACGACGTCCGGGACGATGCCCGCGTCTTCGAAGGCCCACATCTTGCCAGTGCGGGCCATGCCGCTTTGGACTTCGTCGGCGATGAGCATGATGCCGTTCTCGTCGCACAGGGCTCTGAGCTCGCGCATGAACGATGCCGGGGCGGGGTTGAAGCCGCCCTCGCCCTGGATCGGCTCGATGAGGATTGCGGCCACGGACGAGGCCGGGATCTCGTGCCCCAGTAGCGTTCTGAGCGCGCCCATCGCCCCGGCCGTGGCCGCTTCCTCGTCGTCACCGAAGTAGCGGTAAACGTTGGGGAAGGGCGTCAGATAGACCGACGGCAGGAGCGGCTCGTAGCCGAGTCGGTAGTTGATGCTCGAACTGGTGACCGAAGCCGCGCCAAACGTGCGCCCGTGGAAGGCGCCGCGGAAGGCGATGATGCCCGGGCGACCCGTCACGCGACGGGCCAGCTTGAGAGCGGCCTCGATCGCCTCGGCTCCCGAGTTGCAGAAGAACACGGTGTCGAGCGGATCGGGACAGGAGTCAGCGAGCAGGGCCGCGAGGCGGGCGACCGGCTCCAGGTATCCGAGCGCGTTGCAGATGTGGAGCAGCTTATCGGCCTGGTCCTTGATGGCCTGCGTCACGGCCGGGTGGTGATGCCCCAGCGAGGTCGTGGCTATGCCGCAGGCGAAATCGAGGTAGCCGCGCCCGGACGAGTCGTACAGCGTGTGGCCCTCGCCGTGGCTCCAGTTGCGTTCGTAGTAACGGCCGAGAATGGGCGAGAGGTACGGCTTGGAGATCGCGGCGAAGTCGCCGGCCGCAGCCAGCTTGTCGATCTGCGCAGGGGTCAAGTCTCGTGCCCGGGCGCCTGCCGGCGCGATGGCGGCAGAGGCTGGTTCGACTCGATCCTTGGCAGTTTCCATGACGGTACTCCTCGAAGAGACGGGGTAGTCGGTCGCGATCGCGACGGTGGGGGCAAGCCGAGTATATCCGTCCGCGAGGCGTCGGCCCGTTCCGGCGATGCGTGGCGGGCGAGGCCTGGGGTGCGGGAGTGTCTCGTGCCGCGGCCCCCAACCTTCGGAGCCGCGATCACTTAACGTTGGCGCATGCCACTTCCGAGCGGCGCCGAGCCGCGGTTTGGTCTGAGCCCGGAAACCCTGCGGTTTCTCGAATGTCACAGTGCGCGGGCCATTGCCATTCCCGGTCGCGGCTGGCGCGATTTCGGCGACTCGATGATGCTGTTTTCTGGTGCCGAGCGCGATCCATTCTTCAATCGCCTCACCGGAATCCGCTGGCCGCAGGATCCGGCAGCCTTCGACCGGCGGCTTGCCGTGGCTCGCGAACTATTCGGCGCCCTCGACCGCAAGCCCTATCTGTGGGTTGCTCCCGGCTGGAGCACTCCCGCCGACATCGTCGAGCGCCTGGCCGCGAACGGCTTCGTCGACCAGGGAGGCGGCTTCGACATGCTGCTCGTCGAAGACCCCGGGGACCGCGGCGATCCCGGCGTTGCGGCGGGGAGGTCGCTACCGAGGGGCGCCGTCCTGGAGAAGCACCACTGCCCGTCCACCGCGGAGCGTTACAGCCTGGCCGCCGATCTGGCCACGGTAATCTCCGAATCGTTCCACATCCCGGACGCTCGCCGGAACAACCTGATTGTGGAGATTGCGCTGACGATGGAGCAGCCGCGCTTCCATGCCTACGTATTGCGCATCGACGGCGAGCCTGTCGCCACCGGCGAGCGGTACACGTTCGACGGTGCGAGCTACATCTCGTCGATTGGGACGCGGCCGGCGTGGCGCGGACGTGGCTTCGGCCGGCTCATCACTCAGACCCTGGCCCGTGACTCGATCGCCGATGGCGTGGACCTGATCTACCTTGGTGTCTACGCGGACAACGCTCGTGCCATCAGCCTTTACGAACGCATCGGGTTTCGAAGGTTGGGCAACCGCACGGCGGACATGCTGATGGAACGGCCGATCTGACTCGGCGACGCCATCGACCCTACTGGCGGCCGATGGTCGATCGTCCCAGAGGTGGACTACCGTCCTTGGCGGACGTGCAAAGATCGCGGCGACGAACCGAATGCAGGGAGTGAGATGACGCACAGCGGCGAGCCCGTTATCCGCGTCGCGGATCTCAAGAAGCACTACGGCGATATAAAGGCTGTCGACGGAGTGAGCTTCGAGGTCGCGCGGGGCGAGGTCTTCGGGATGCTGGGCCCCAACGGAGCCGGCAAGACAACGACTATCGAGGTCCTCGAGGGGCTCCGCGAGCCCGATTCGGGCGTCGTCGAGGTCTTCGGCCTGGATGTCTGTAAGCACCCCGATTCGATCAAGCAGCGCATCGGCGTTCAGCTGCAGAGCGTGGCGTTGTACCCGCGCCTGACCGTGGCCGAGCTGGTTGATCTGTTCGGCAGCTTCTTCGACCACCGCGTCCCGGCCAAGCAGCTGATCGACGCCGTCGATCTGGGGGAGCGGGCCAACGTGCGCTCCATGAACTTGTCGGGCGGTCAGCAGCAGCGGCTGTCGATCGCTCTGGCGCTGGTCAACGACCCAGACCTGATCTTCCTCGACGAACCGACGACGGGGCTCGATCCGCAGGCTCGGCGTTCGCTGTGGGACCTCGTCAAGGGTATCCAGGCGAAGGGCAAGTCGGTTCTGCTGACGACGCACTACATGGAAGAGGCCGCCGAACTGTGCGACCGCGTGGCGATCATGGACCACGGCCACGTTCTGGAGATGGGCACGGTCCAGGAGTTGATCGGGCGGCGCTTCAAGGAACGGGCCGTCTTCTTTGACACCTCCGCCCAGCTACCGTCCCAGAAGCTGGCCGGTCTGGCCGGCGTGACCCGAGCCTCTCAGGAAGATGGCCAGACGCTCCTGTACTCGAAGGATGTGCCGTCGACCATCGGGGCTTTGCTGGCCATGGCGGACGACCTGAGCATCGAACCCAAGAACCTGGGTATTCGACAGGCAACTCTCGAAGACGTGTTCCTCGACCTCACCGGTCGAGCCCTGCGCGACTAGGAGCCGAACGATGAAGACGCTAATCGGCCTCACGGTCGCCAACCTCAAGAGCCTTGTCCGCGATCGGGCCGCTCTCTTCTGGACTCTCTTCTTCCCGGTGATGTTTGTGCTGCTGTTCGGCGTGCTCTTTTCGGGGAGCAGCGACAGCAAGGTCGACGTCGGTTGGGTCGATCAGGATGGCACGACCGCGTCGGCCAGCCTGCGGGCCACGTTCGCGGACGTCCAGTTGCTCAAGTTGCATGACGGCACCCTCGACGAAGAGAAGGCCGCCATGCAGCGCGGCGACGTCTCGGCAATAGTCGTGGTGCCGGCCGGTCTGCAGACTGCCACCGCGTCGGCCGCGAACGGCAAGAAGGCGTCGGTATCGCTTGCGCTCTACACGGATCCGGGTCAGTCTTCCACGGACCAGGTCGTCGAAGGCGCGGTCACTCAGATTGCCAACGGCTTCAACCTGGCCGTCCTGGCCCCCAATTCCGCTCCTGTACTTCTGGTCGAAGGCCAGTCGTTGACGTCCACGAACATCTCGACGGTCACATACCTCGTGCCCAGCATCCTCGCCATGGCCCTGATGCAGCTCGGAGTCTTCGCCGCCGTGCCGCTGGTTCAGCAGCGCGAGAAGGGCATCCTCAAGCGACTCGGCGCTACGCCGCTGGCACGCTGGAAGCTCGTGGCCAGCAACATCCTGTTGAGGTTGCTCGTAGCCGCCGCCGACGCGGTGCTGATCGTGGGCATAGGCATGCTCGCCTTCAACGTCCAGATCGTCGGCAATCCCGTCGAGATCGTGCTGTTCGTCTTCCTCGGAGCGGCTGCCTTCCTGTCGCTCGGCTTCATGCTGGCTTCGTTCATCAAGACCGAAGAGCAGGCATCGGGCGTTGTTCAGGTCGTTCAGATGCCGCTGATGTTCCTCTCGGGCATCTTCTTCCCGTTCGACTTCATGCCGGAATTCCTGCGGAACTTCGCTCGCTTGCTGCCGCTCACGTATCTGGGCGATGGCCTGCGTCAGACCATGGTCAACGGCACTCAGATCGCCCCGCTCGGAGTCGACGCCGCGATCCTCGTCGGTTGGCTCGTGGTCTGTCTGGCGATCGCGGCGCGGTCGTTTCGCTGGGAATAGGGGCTGGTCGGGGCGGCTGCGGGGCCGCTGCGGCGGCCGAAGCCTATGACGGGCAGGTGTCTGCGTCGAGCTATTGAGGCGTTTGGGTGGGCTGGTTTGCCACAGGCCAGCTGCCCCTGGAGGCGCCGCGGGTGATAACGGCTGCCGTGACGTCGTTGCCGCCGTTCAGATTCTTGTAGACGGCCTCGAGCGTGAATATGGGTCCCCAGGGAATACCCCACCAGCCGGCGACCAGGCTGAGGAGGGTATAGCCGAGTCCCGGGACAATTCGGTTCTGGCCGAAGGGCACGAATCGCGGCTTTGACTTGCGCCTGAACGAGACCACCAGCAGCGAGAAGCAGTAGTTGTACGTCACGTACCGGCCGCCGTTCATCCGGGCGTAGTTCTCGGCGGCGGCCGCGTCGCGCGCTTTGCAGGTCGCGCAGCCGCTGTCGCCCCAATTCCTGGGGCCGCCGCAGCGAGGACAGAGCATCGGCGCCGCGGGCACAGTCTGGTTCGAAGCCACAATTACACCCCTCATGCGATCCTGGAACTCGCAGATTATGCACAAGCGCGACGCGCCGCGAGCTGTCGCCGTGCAACTACCGGCTACGGCCGGCCCACGCCGCTGCCTGCGTTGCCGGCACGGTTGCGGCGCAGCTGCACGAGTAAGTAGCCGATCACATCGACCAGGAGCGGTATCAAGAGGATCGCCGCGAGGATCGGCAGCATCGAGTCACCCGAGCCGCCCGAAGCGGACGAGTCCTACCCTGCGGCCGAGCCGCTGTCCGGACCCGACGCGCCGGCCACGATCGAGGTCGATGCCGCGGAATCCCCCGGCGCAACCGAGACTGCGGCTACGGCCGTTGGTGTATCGGTCGGGGCCACAGTCGGTTCTCGGGGTAGCAGAACGAGAGTGGGAACCGTGCACCAGTCACCGGATCGGAGGTTGACCCAGAGCTGCCAGAAGCACGTTGAGCGGGCCTCTCGCAAGCGCGCCTCCGAGGCGATCGCGAACCCCATTCTCCTTCCACATCAAGCCCAGGGTCATCATCCGGACGGCTGGTGGCGGGGTGATCCAGGCTTCGAGATGGACTTGCGACCCTGTCTGGCGGACTGAAACGTGCCATCCGACCGACCATCGAGCGCCCATGTGTAGGGCTCGTGTCTGGGCTGTCTGTCCCATTTGCAGGCGTACAAACTCTCGCGTTCCGTCCTGACTATCACCGACGGCGCTATATCCCCACTTGGCAGCCCACGCTTGCACGGCGGGCCTGACGTCAGTCTGCGATTCCCAATCAAGAACCGACCGCTTGCTCATTCCTTCTCCTCGGTTGGCTTACCACCGCTCTGTATGGACGACGGCCTCGAATGGCTTCCGCCCGCCCGCCCGCTTAGCCCAGGTCAAGGCTTCGGGATTCTCGGGGTAGCCAAACGAGAGCATGAACTCGCACCAGTGGTCGGCGGGGTAGCCGAGCAGTTCTCGGGCGAGGGGTTGGTTGTAGACGGTGGCGGGGACGCTGCCGATGCCCAGCTCCCAGGCGGCGAGTGTCATGTTCTGAGCCGCGCGGCCCAGGTCCCACATGATCGAGTACGGGGCTTCGCTGGCCGCCGGATCGGGCACTACCAGGGCGATGGCCGCGGCGGCGCCGGCAAGATGCGCGGCGAACGGGCCGACTTCGGCGAGCTGCGTCAGGTGGGCACGGTCCGTGCAGACGATGAAGTCCCAGTTCTGCTGGTTCTTCGAGCTGCCCGAGCGTCGGCCGGCGTCGAGGATCCTGGTTAGGTGCTCCTGGGCGAGCGGCTCCGCAGTGAATTTTCGAATAGCCCGAGTTGTGTCGATTGCCTGCCAGGTATCCACGATGTCCTCGCTTGCGGCCGCCGGGGAGTGCCTCGAGCCGGCCTGCTACTTGCTCTGTCAGTTGTTGGGGATGAACATGTTGGGTGGCGGCGTCCTGGTGGCGAGGCCGCCGAAGCCGAAAACCGGATCGGACGGGCGGGTAACGACGCAAGCCGCAGCGAGTTCGCCTGCCGCTTCGGGTGCGATCGGGCCGCCGAGATACGTGGCCAGGAACTCGGCGATCTTGCGACGGCAGGCGGGGTCTTCGTAAAGCCAGCGGTGACCGAAGTCGGGAAGCACCAGAACCTCGACCGGAGCGTCCGACGGCGTCCGATTGGCTTCGGCGGCGCGTCGGATCAACTCGACATGGGCGACCGGAACGCCGTTGTCGTTGGCGCCGTGGAGCAGCAGCAGCGGTCCTCGGTATCGTGCCGCGGCGACTACCGCGCTTGCGTCCTCCACCGAATGGTGGCGCGGAATCAGCAGCATGGCCGCCGTAAACCAAGCGAGGGGAGTGGCTATGAAAGTGGGGATCTTCATGTCGGCCATCTCGAAGGTCCGGCGCGTCATGAAGACGAGATCCGCCGGAGCCGACAGGCTGACCGCGGCCCCGATCGAAGGCTCGCGCGAGGCGGCCACTATCGCCGCCGCACCGCCCATAGAGTGGCCGAGCACTCCGATGGACGACACGTCCGAGCGCGTGCCGAGCCACCTAACGGCGGCGATGAGATCCTCGGCGAATTCCGGGACGTTCACCGGCAGGGTCTCCGGCTGGTTGTCGCCGTGGCCGCGGGCATCGAACACGAGGCAGTGGAATCCGGCCGCGTGCAGGTATCGAACGTGGGCGAATGTCCGGCCGCGATTTGACTCCCAGCCGTGAAGGATTGCGACCGCGGGCCGTGGTGCCGCCGGCCGTCGTTCCGCGTCTGCGGCCGGCGCGGCGCCCTTGGCCGGCGTCGCCACCTTGGCCGGCCGGGACGGCTTGCGTGTCGAGCCCGCTTCGGCAGCCGCGTCGGACTCGGCCGTGTCGGCATCGGCCGGGACGAACCAGCCGGCCAGCGAGTAGCCCTGGCCGGGAATCTCAACCGTTTCGAAGTCCAGCCCGAAATCGGCGGGCGAGTCTTCGACGGGGCGGCGGTGGGGCAAGCCGGCCCGCTCGCGATACTGAAGCGCGAACCGGTAGGCGGCCGCGAAACCGGTGACGGCGCCGGCGAAGAGGGCGAGCCGGAACCATGGGAATCTCTTGTGGCGATCGTTGCGTGGCATGAATGAAGGGGACGCTACGCGGCGGCTTTCTGTCAAGTGCGGCCGGCTTCCGTCCGCGTTGCGGCCCGGCGGCGCGTCGGCGTGGCCGCCCGGCGGCCCGGCGGCCCGGCGGCGTCGATCGGCCCCGCGCAGGTAGACTGAGAGCATGCCGCGCAACCCGTTCGTCGTGCTGGGAGTCCCGCTCGACGCGACTCCCGAGACCATCAAGGCCGCCTGGCGCGGTCTCGCTCGGCAGAATCATCCGGACATCATCAGTGGTGAGCCGGGCCTGGAGCGGCGGGCGAATCGGCGGATGGCGGAGATCAACGCCGCCTATGCGGAGTTGCGCGATCCGGCGAAGCGGCGAGCGCATCGCGAATCCGCGGCTCGGGCGGCTCGAGGCGATGCTCCGGGGGCCGGTGCGGCCCCTCACTGGTACGGTGGCCCAGACGGTTACGACGGCGGAGCCGCGGGATCGGACGACGCCGCCTGGGGAACACGGTCGAGGGTCGCTCGGCCCGTCACCGCTCGCATCGACACGAGCGCGCTGCTTCGGCCGCGCAACGCCACTCTCAATCCGCTGGATCGGAGTCCGCTGCCGGGCCTGCCGCCGCGGCCGCGGACTGAGGAGTGGCGGGAGCCACCACGAGCTTCGACGCCTACCGGCCCAACCTACCGGCACCGCGGACCCAACCTGGAGGCCCAGTTCCCGTCGGTGCCCAATGCCCTGGAAACTCGCATCAAGTTCGGGAAGTTCGCCGGCTTGACCGTCGGTGAGGTCGGTGTAATCGAGCCGGCCTATCTCGACTGGATCGTCCGGACGATCGGCCGTGATCTGGAGGTCAACCTCGCGGCGCGCGTCGTCTTGAGGTATCTCGGCTACACGCCGATGGAGCGTCCCAGGTTGGACACGGCGGTCGGACGCTGAGGTCGCTCATTCGGCGCGCGGCCGGCTGATCGTTTGCGGCCGTCGAGGCCACGCCGCGACCCCAGGCCGTCACAGGCCGCCACACAACGAACGGCCCGCCCGGCGATCCGAGCGAGCCGTTCGACCCCCTCCTGGGGGAAATATGAGTCCGGGCCGCCGGACGAAAGCCCACGCTGGCCGATTAGTTCTTGGTTACTCGGGTCGTGGTCGGGCCTAGCGAACTCCTTGTACGAACGCCCATTCGTCTCAAGTGCGGAGTTCGTCAACATCCCGGCCCGTGTCCGATGCCCCTGAGCCTTCGCGCTCCGAAGCCGGCGGCCGACATCCACGCTAACCGGGCCTGGAGCTAGCGCAATGGCCCATCCGCCACAGCCAGACAGCCACTAAGTCCGGCGCGTCCTGGCACCATGGCGGCGGCTCGGCACCGCGGCCGCGGCTCGGGCGCTACCATCGACCGATGTATGCCGACGGCTTGAGTTTTCTCGAAGAGGAACGCGACGAGTTCCGCCCTTACGAAGCCCTGCTGGATCTGACCGATGAGCAATTGGAGCAGGCGGTCGACGGGGCGCACGGCTGGACGGGCCGAGACCTCATGGCTCACATCGGGGTCTGGATCGAGTGGTGGTTGACGATTGCCAGGGAGCTGGCGGTCAACCCCGACAGCTCCTCCTACAACGAATTGTCGAAGCTCGGTGCGGACTGGGCTGTGCAAGGCGACGCTCTCAATGCGCGCTATCAGGCGGAATGGGCGGCGCTGCCCCTGGCGGAAGTCAGGCGCCGCTTTGCGGAGATGCCGGGCGAGCTGCGCGGCTACCTGACCGTCGTGCCCGAGACACGCTGGCTGAAGGACGCGAATCATCTCAAGTCGCTCCTTCAGAACACGACGGAGCACTACGACGATCACGCATCGGACCTGCGCGCGGTTCTGGCAGCAGCGGGCCGATGAACGAGCCGCGCTCCACGGCGCGGCAGATAGCACGACCCCGGCCTGAGGGGGGTGGGCCGGGGTCGTAGGAACGGGACCGAGGGGGTGGTCCCGCTTGGATATTCGGTTGTGGGACGAGGCAGATCCGCCTTAGCTCGTCTTGGCCTTAGCGTACTGCGAAAGGCCGAATCGAGCCTCGAACTGCTCGGCCGGCATGGCGCCGACTACCGCCATCGGAGGCTGTCCGGGGCGGAAGAAGGCAATCGTCGGCAGGGTCATGATTTGAAGTGCCTGCGAAACGCCCGGGTTCGCGTCGACATCCATCTTGACGACATCGATCGAGCCCGAGTATTTGTTGGCTAGCTTCTCGAGTTCCGGCGCGACCATACGGCACGGACCGCACCACGTCGCCCAAAAGTCGACGATGATCGGCCGGTCCGCATTGAGCACGACCTGCTCGAAGGTCTCGTCGGTAACTGCATTGACTTCGGCCACCTGGGTGGTCCTTTCTTCCTGACGGAACAGCTGAGTTAGGCGCCGACGCTCGGCCTCAGCCGGCGATTGATTGAAGGAGCAGGCATGCGTCGAGGATCCGCGGATCCGCCAAGCGATAGTAGATCGCATTGCCGTCTCGGCGGGTCAGGACCAGGCCTGAATTCCGCAGGACGGCGAGATGTTGGCTCATGTTGGGCACGTGGCAGCCCACGCGATCCGATAGATCGCTGACGGAAAGTTCGCCGCTGCCCAGCGACTGCAGGACGCACAGCCGCTTGGGGTCGGCAAGGGCCTTCGCCACTGCCGCGCCACGCAGCCGGGCCGTCTCCACATCCGAAACATTAGCCATGGCGTGAGTGTACAGATGCTTGCGCAATGACGCAAGCAGATCTATGGAGTTTACGGGTCTGTCGCGTCGGCACGCCGAACCGTCGCGTACTGGGTACGATGTCGCCGATGGATGACGGCGGCGCATCCGGTGCCAGGGAGACGGAATGAGCGGCGATATGCGCGATCCACGCCAGGCCGGGGCCGCCGGCGATGCCGGACTCGGCGCTGGGATTGGGGCTGGGTTGGGGGCCGGCATTGGTGGCGGTGGCCTCCAGGGATTGGCCGCTCAACTGGGTCTCGGCGGGGTTCCGGGCCGCGACATTCGCGATCCGCGTGGATCGGGTATCGGCGGCAGAGATGGCCGTGACGTCAGGACGATGACGGGCCGCGACGCCAACCGGAGCGACCTCGGCTCCAAAGCAGAAACCGTGCAGATTCACGGCGAGGGCCGCATCGCCGGTCCCGGCACGACGTCAGAGCCGGCGACGGTGAGGATCGACGGAACGGGGATTACGCTCGAGATCGGCTCCGCCCGCCCGATTCGGGCTGGCTTCCGAGACATCACCACAGTTGCGATCCAGCAAGCGACCGTCCTGCTCGTTCTGGGAGACGGTCCGGACGCGATGCGATTCATCCTCGAGAAGTTCGCCGACAAGCTCGGGCCCATGGTTCGGCTGCTGCGCGAACTACGCCTTAAGCAGCGTTTGAGCGACGGCCTGGTTAAGGTGCCGGACGACCCGGCCGAGCTTATCGAGTTCGCCTGGACGCCGACGGAGTCGCCGCTCGGGCCTGGTCCGGACGGGCCTTCCGCAGCGCTGGCCGGTGTGGGCCAGCTCGTGGTTCAACCCTGGGGTTTCGTCGTGTGCCCCCTCGACGAGCGGGCCACGTGGATCCACTTCCGGCGGGCCGCGATTGCGAAGGTCGATCAGGGACCGGGTGAGGTCGCGGTCACGGGCGATCCCGGAACGCTGACTTTGCGTGGCCTCGGCGCCGCCAGCACGCGGCTCCACGACACTCTGGCGAAGTTGCGTGACGGTGCCTACGCCGACGCGGCCGGGTTCGTGGAGCAGCTCATGACCGACGCCCCGTTCGGGGTCAGGCAGAAGGCGTCCGATCTGCTCGTGGACGGCCGGCCGGTTCGCCCCGAAGCGTTCGGCGAAACAGGCTGGCCGGTCGTTGAGACGGCCGTCCTGGGCGAGCCCAGGTTCGCCGACAGCTACAAGTCGTTGTGTGCGAGTGCCGGAGCTTCCGCGCCGCGGTGGGTCGCCATGTCGCCGGTCGACCCGGGCGGCACGGAACCCAAGATCTGGTTCCTCATCGCCATGCCCGGCAATCTCGTGGCGCTGGAGCTCGTGAGCGGCGGCGCCCACGCCACGTACTTCTTCAGGGTCATGCCGCGGGCGGAGTATCGGGGCGAGGCTGCGGAGAAGCTCGGGGTGGCGGCCGAACAGGCCGTCCGGGATATCAGCGAGGCCCTCGTCGATTGCCGCTTCCTGCGCGAACCGATGGCCCTGCCGGAAGATCAGATGCGTCTGCCGGAGAACCTGCGATACCGCCTGGCTCTGGCGGTCCTGCCGAGTCTCGTGGCGGCGCGGGCACGCTTCGTGGCTCGGATCGTGCATCGCAGCGAGGCCAGCTGGTCATCGGCCGTAGCCGACCTGATTCGCTGGCACGGAGCCGCCAGGGACGAGGCTGCGGAGTGGCCGGGTCGAAAGGCGCAGGAGGCCGCCATCGAGGCATCCGGAAGCAACGATTCGAGCGACGACGATTCGGGGTCGAACGACGACGCCGATCACGTCGAGCCCGGGCAGGACGATGCCGACAACGGTGCCGCCCACGGAGAGACAAGCAAGCCTTCGGGCATATCTGGTTAGAGGAGCGGAAGATGCCGACCTTCAAGCACCCGTGCCCGTATTGCGACAAGTTCATCGACCGCGCCGTTTCTGCGTGTCCCTATTGCGGGCAGTTGGATCCATTCGCGCCCAAGCGTTGTCAGAACTGCCGCAAGATCATTGAGGACCCGGCCTGGGTCACCTGCCCGTCGTGCGGCCAGTCGTTGATCGCGCCCCCTCCGGGAGCGACCGCAACGGCGGCGGGTGCCCCTCCGGCGCCAGGGACGGCCGCAGGTGCGTCCGGCACGGCCACGGATGGTTCGGGTGCGGTGCAGGCGCCGCCGCGGCCGCCGCTGTACAAGGACACCGTTGCCGGAACGCAAGGCGCTTCCGCCGCCCCGGCCGCGGCACCGCAAGCGGGCGGCGTCTGCGGTGGCTGCGGCGCCCCGCTGCCTGCCGGAGCTCGCTTCTGCACGATCTGCGGGACCGTGGCGGGCTAGAAAGACGGGCGCTAGACGGCCGCGCTAGACGGCGCGCGCAGAGAAATGCCCGCTCGTCGCCGGGCGGGCACTCCCTTGCTCGTGGCTGGTGGTTGGCGTCAGCCGACCTTGCCGCCGCAGTTGCCGCAGAAGCGCGTGTCCGCCGCGAGCTCGGCGCCGCACGTGGCGCACTTGGCCACGCCGAGGGGCGTGCCGCAGTTGCCGCAGAACTTTTCTGACCCAACCGGCTTGCCGCAGTTCGGGCATTCCGTGGCGCGGGCGCTGGTGTCTCCGGAGAAAACCTTCTGGGTGGACATGGCCTCGCGCATCTGACTCAGCTCTACGGACGAGCGCTCGGCCTCCATCTCCGCGGCCAGGTTCGGGGCGCAGTTGACGCACAGACCGCGAGCCTTGTTGAAGCAGGTCTCGTCGACCCAGTTGTTGCACCGAGTGCAGCGGTGGAACAACGGCATGATCTCGTTCGAGGCCTTCTGCAGGGCCTTGTCGCGAGCGCCCCGATCGGTGATCTGCTGAGCGGCGTCCGCGGCGTTGCGAGCTCCCCATAGCCCACCGATGACGCTGCTGGCGCCGCCGATGATCGACGCGCCGGTCCCGAGCAGGTTCTTCTGCCACTCGCTGCGGTAACCGCTGCCGCAGATGTCACATTTAAACTCGAATTGGTAGCCCTGATTGTTTGAAAGGTCCGAGTAGTTGCTGGTGAACGGGGTGAAGCCCGGCATTGACCCACTCCTGGTAGCGGCCGCGGAGCGGCCTACGGCTGCAACGATGTGACGCATGTTAGCGCCGAGACCGGTACCCGCGTGCCGCAGACGGCACGATCTGATCTCCGCTACCAGGTCCAGACAACCACGAAGGGCGATCTGCCTCCGGAGCTCATCGTTCGTACAACGACGCCGTAGACGTACTGGGTCTTGCTGGTGGCATCGACCAGCCAGCCGGCCCCATACGACTCGCCGTCCCCGAGGAGGAAGGTTGTCGAGAGGTTGGTCGACGAGACCGTGGCAAGTGGGACCAGGTTGGCGGAAGTGATCGTGGTTGTCGGCAGGACACAATCGGGTTGGTCGAGGCACTTCGTCACCCCGTACACCTCCACGTTGGTTCCACGAACGGCGGGCGTGGACCACGCCACCTTGTATTTGAAGCACGAGGCGCCGAAGGTGGCGGGGCATTTGGCCGGCGGGTCGAGACTGGTCATCGACACGCCGGTAGGCGTTACGGGAGGCGGGACCGTTGGCTTCGAGCTTGGGGCGTAGGTCGCGGCCAGGACCGTTTCGAGCGGTGACGGGACGTTCTCGTGCGCCCCGTCCGTGGTGACCGGCGATGGGCTCGATTCCACGTTCGAGCAGGCGACGGCGGTCGCCATCAACAGAATGCCGAAGATGGCAATTGTCGTGCGCTTCATTGGTTCCCCGCCTTCCGCAGACCCCACAGGCTAGGTCGCCGGTGCGATCTCGAACATGTTGCGCGACATTGGGGAGAAATCGAAGCCCCGATTTTGCTGATGCGCGGCGTGGCCCGAAGCCGCTAGTCCACTCCCAGCTCGTGGAGCCGCTCCTCGCCGAAGCCGAGGTAGTGGGCCAGTTCGTGGATGACCGTGATCCAGACTTCGTGCTCGAGGTCGGCCGGGTTGGGGAAGTCCTCGATCAGGGCGCGCCGAAACAGAGTGATCTTGCTCGGTAAGAAGCCCCAGTCGGCCCCGGCTTCGGTGAGGGGCACGCCCTCGTACAGGCCGTACAGCCCGTCGTCCGGGCCGAGTCCCGATTCGCGCAGCTGCCGTCGCGTCGCGGACTCCTCGACCACGATCGCGACTTCGTCGAGGGCAGCCGCAAACGGGGCCGGGATAGTGTCGAGCGCCCGGATGACCAGGTCGTCGAACTGATTGCCGGATCGCACGCTCGACCGGCGGCGGGCACTGCCTCGAAGTCGCTTCGCCATCACCGTATGCTACGGCTCCCCGGAAAGCCGCGACGGCGTACGATTCGACCGAAGGAGCCATTGAATGCCGACTGACCTGCCGTCCGACACCGACCAGTTCGAGTCCGGTGCCGATTTCGGCGAGCCCGAGGACGGGGGCCGCGAATGGGATGCCAAGAAGGCCGCGGTCGGGGAGCCGGGTGGCGCTGGCGAGATCGAGAGATCGGTTCGCGAGATCCTCGTCGGCATCGGCGAAGATCCGGATCGCGAGGGTCTGCTTCGCACTCCAGTTCGAATGCGCAAGATGTGGCTGGAGCTGTCTCGAGGCTACCGAGTGGATGCGGACAAGCTGATCAATGGCGCGGTCTTCGACGTCGGCTACAGCGAGATGGTCGTCATCAAGGGCATTCCGTTCTACTCGCTGTGTGAGCATCACATGCTGCCGTTCTTCGGTGTGGCGTCGGTGGGCTATCTGCCGCGCGGTCGAGTCATCGGCCTCTCCAAGATCCCGCGCATAGTGGAGATGTATGCGCGCCGGCTGCAGGTTCAGGAACGCATGACTCAGCAGATCGCGGATTTCCTGCAAGGGCGACTCAACCCATACGGCGTAGGGGTCGTCGTGGAGGCCGAGCACTTGTGCCTGGCGATGCGCGGCGTGCAGAAGGGCGGTGCCACGATGGTCACGAGCAGCGTCCTGGGCACGTTCCGCTCCAGCAAGGAAACTCGCGACGAATTTATGTCCCATCTGGATCGGCCGTCGCCGCGCGTCTAACGATCCGCCGTCGGCGCGGAGGACCGCTATCATCCGGACATGACTGATCGACCACTCAAGGTACTCATCGCCAAGCCGGGTCTCGACGGCCACGATCGCGGAGCCAAGGTGCTCGCTCGCGGCCTGCGCGACGAGGGCTTCGAAGTCGTGTATACCGGCCTTCGCCAGACGCCGGAGATGGTTGTGACGGCCGCGCTTCAGGAAGACGTCGACGTCGTGGGCCTGTCAATCCTGTCCGGAGCTCATATGACGCTGGTGCCGCGCATCTGCTCTCTCCTGCGCGAAAAAGGCATGGACGATGTCCTCATCGTGGTCGGCGGCATCATCCCTGACGATGACGTGCCTGGCCTGAAGGAGAGCGGCGTGGCCGCCGTCTTTGGCCCAGGCACGACTATCGGCGATGTCGCCGATTTCATTCGAGCCAACGCCCGGTCCCGGGATTAGCCCCAGCGGCGTGATGCCAGCCGAAACCCCCGCGGACCGCGCCAACGATCTGTGCGACCGAGCCCTGGCCGGCGATCGACACGCTCTCGCCAGGCTCCTGACCGCGGTAGAGAATAGAACGCCCGTGGCCGAGACGGCCCTGCGCCGGCTCTACCCCGCCGCCGGCCACGCCCAGCTCGTCGGGATAACCGGCCCGCCCGGTGCCGGCAAGAGCACGCTGGTGGCGGCGTTGATCGCCGAACTCAGGCGCGCCGGCCGGCCCGTGGCAGTCGTGGCCGTCGATCCATCCAGTCCGATCACCGGCGGCGCCGTTCTGGGCGATCGCGTCCGGATGCAGTCGTACGCGGCCGACGACGGCGTGTTCATCCGCTCTATGGCGTCGCGTGGCCACGCCGGCGGTTTGTCGTCGGCGACGTCGGCCGCTGCCGCCGTCTTCGACGCGGCCGGCTTCGACATCGTGCTCATCGAGACCGTGGGGACGGGCCAGAGCGAAGTTGAGGTCGCGGCCACCGCCGACACCACGGTCGTCGTCGAGGCGCCGGAAATGGGCGATGAGATTCAGGCGATCAAGGCTGGGTTGCTGGAAGTGGCCGACTTGATCGTTGTGAACAAGGGCGATCGGCCCGGCGCCCACAGAACCGCGGGCCAGCTCCACGCGATGCTCGCCGACACTCCCCGAGAGATCCGTCCGGGTCGGCCGATGCCCAAGCACCCTGAAGTGCTGGTCACGATCGCGGCGACAGGCAGCGGAGTCCCCGAACTGCTGGCGGCTCTCGATCGTCACCGGGCAACGTTGACTGGCACGGACGGCGAGAGTTCGCGCCTGGCCCGCGCCGAGGCTCAGGTTTGGGCCGTTCTGTCTGACCGACTCCACGACCGCGCCCGTTCCATAGAGGCCGCCCCGCTGGCAGAGTCGCTACTGCGAGCCGTCGCCAGCCACGAATTGGACCCTTATGCGGCGGCCGACAGGCTGCTCGGACTCATGGCCGGTGGGGGAGAGGCCGGCGCCGGTCGCCTCTGAGATCAGGCCTTCGGGTCGCCGGCCGAGCCGGTGGTGCCGAGCGTGGCCAGCACCTCCCTCACGACGCGAACGACGGCGTCGATGTCGAACGGCTTGGCCAGGAGTCGCAGGCCGCGCTCGGTCGCAAAGCCCCGCAGGTCCGGATTAAGGACGTCGCCGCTCATGAATATGGCCCGCTCCGCGAGTTCTGGGCGGGCTTCGATAGCCGCCTCATAGAACTCGGTGCCGCTCATGCCGGCCATGCGGTGGTCGATGAGCATTACGTCGAACGATGTGTGGCGCAGGATCTCCAGGGCTGACGGGCCGTCCTGAACGGGTTCGCAATCAATTCCGGCGGCGGCCAGAGCCTTGCGCAGGAATGCCCGGATGGACGGTTCGTCGTCGAGGGCCAGGACTCGAGGTTTGTTCGACGCGGCGGTCGACGCAGGCGCGGCCTCGGCGGCCACGAGCGCGGCCTCGGCGGCCGGCTGGGCGAGCACCGTGGCCGCAGGTGCCAGTGAGGCCCCGGCGCCGTCTGTGGCGGTCGCACCGGCACCTGCCGCGGCACGCGGAGTCGAGCGGCGAGTGGTCATTCCCAATCCGGCTTCCCTGGCGTGGCCCCGAGCTGGCGACTTGCTCCTGGCGGTGGATGCGGCGGTCGGACCTCCGGCGGGAGCATGGTCGAGGCCGTGTGCCGTAATCGGCAGCTCGATGATGAACATGCTGCCGACGCCCCTGGGCCCGGGTTCGTACCAGAGCTGTCCGCCGTGCGCCGCCACGATCCCGAACGAGACGGACAGGCCCAGGCCGGTGCCCTCTCCGGGTTGTTTGGTGGTAAAGAACGGATCGAAAAGACGGGCTCGAATTGGCTCGGGAACGCCCGGCCCGTCGTCGATGACCGAGATCCTGATTCGGGGCTGATCGTCGGCCGGCCGGTCCGCCCTGGCGACAACGGACGACGGCTTGATCTTGACCATGGCCGACTTCACGGTGAGGTGCGCCGTGGCGGTTCTGTCGCGGCCGCGCATCGCCTGAATGGCGTTGATAGTCAGGTTGAGAAGGACCTGCTGCAGCTGGGCGCGATCGAGATCGACCTCGGGCAGGGAATCTGGGATCTCGACCTTGACCTCGATCTGATTGGTGTTGAGGGCGTAAGACTGCAACTCCAGAACGCTGTGAACCAGAACGGAAACATTCGTGGGCCGGCGTTCCGGCGGCCTCGACCGAGCGAAGTCGAGCAGGTTCTGCACGATTCGGCGCGTCCGATCCGCTTCCTGAACGAGCAGCCCGGCGTCGTGCTTCATGTCTTCCGGCAGTCTCTCGTCGCTGCGCAACAACTGGCTGAAGGCGATGATCGCGGCAAGAGGGTTGTTCAACTCGTGAGCCACGCCGGACACGAGCTGGCCGATAGCCTCCATCTTCTGAGCCTGGAGGAGTTCGCGCTGCAGGCTGTCCTGGTCGGACAGGTCGCGCACGAGATGCAGGAAGCGGCGCTGGCCGCCCAGCTCGACGACTCGAATTTCTATCTGAACCGGAAACTCCGATCCATCCGGCCGACGCCCCCGATCGCGGAACGCGCCACCGCCTTGAGCCCAAACGATCTGGCGGCGGCGGGCCATTTCTCTCTCGTCCGCGGCGATGAGCTGGCCAAGGTAGCGGCCCAATACCTCGCCTCGGTTGACCCGATACAGGCGCACCGCGGCCTCGTTGGCGTCGAGGACGGTGCCGTCCAGCGCAGACACGAGCAGTGCGTCGGGGGTCTCTTCGAACAGAGTTCGGTAGCGCTCCTCCGACGACACGAGGCGTTCACGTAACCGGAAGTTTGCCAGGGCGATGCCCGCGATTCGCGATACGGAGTCGAGTGCGGACTCGTCGAGTGGTAGTGCCGCCGCGGGCTGCTCGAAGAAGCACAGCAGAGAGCCGGCCAGCTCTTCGCCCGTCCTGATCGGGATGGCGCCGAAGGATTCGAATCCGGTGGCTTGGGCGAGCGGCAGCACGCGTTCGTTGACCTGTCCGGGCAGGAAATCGCCCAGGACGCTTCCGCTGCCGGACATGAGCAGGCTGCCGCCCGGAGCATCCTTGGCCGGAACGCCTTTGAGCCATAGCCGGAATGCGCCGGTCTCACCCGCTACGGCGTGTGTCTCGAAGTGGCGACCTGGCTCGCGCAGCAGATAGCAGACGCCGCTCGCGCCCAGCGCTTCCCGGACAAGACTCGCGGTTCGATTCGCGAGTTCCTCGAACGAGCTTGCCTCTTCGCCGATGCGCGTCAGCTCGTCCAGAGTGTCGAGGCGGTGGCCCAGGGCTCGTTGCGCGGCCGCTCTGTGAAGCAGCTCCGACCGCAGCCGGTAGTTGGCCAGGGAGATGCTACAGATCCGGGCGATGGGGTCCAGGAACCTGACGTCGTACTGGTCGCGGCTCGGCCTGACCGCCCACTGGAGGTGCAGGACGCCCTCCAAGCGGCGATCGACGTGGAGCGGCAGAAGGGCTTCCGCACACGGCGGAGGCTGACAGTCGTCGCTCTCCACAGATTGCCATATGCCGGCGTCCGGGCCGAGTTGGGAGATCGACGGTTCGCTGCCGACAAGGTCGCCCGACGAGGCGATTGGATCGGCGTGGCCGTTCGATGGATCCACAAGCACGTATCTGCCGCCCGTGGCTCCGGTGGCCGCCACCACGGCGTCGATGGTCTGGGTTGCGAGTCGCGTGACGTCATCGGTTGAGGCGCCCAGCAGCGTCAGCTCCTGCAGCGCTTGCAACTCGGCGGTCAGGTGCCGCTCACGTTCGGCCGCCTCGGCAAGACCTTCGTGCATTCGGACGTTGGCGAACGCGATGGACAGCACCCGCCCGACCGCATCCACGTTCCGCTCATCGACCGGGCTGTGTTCCGAGAGATCCTTGAAGTAGCAGAGGAAGGCGCCGAGTAGCTGGTCACCGGCCCGTATCGGAAAGACCGCCCGGGACGAAGTTCCTTGGCCCGGTTGGGGTCGCAGGCTCGGGGCCGACTCCGGAATCTCATCGGCTCGTTGGTAGAAAGCGCCGCCCCGAGGGTTGCGAAGGAGGCGCTGCCAGAACAGGTAGTCCGTGGCTGCCCGTGTCTCAGCGGTGTCGTCCTCACGTTCGGCCATGTTCAGGGCGGCCACGACTTCCAGGTGGCCGCCGCGTTCGGTCGCTACGAGGCCGGCGTCGGCCGCGAGCGCGGAGACGACCCGCTCCAGCAGCAGCTGGGCCATGGCCTCCTCCGACGTGTCGGCCGGAATAAGCGTCAGGCCCATGAGCGTCTCGAGTTGACCCGTCAGGAGTCGCTCCTGTTCGAGACCGTCCGCCAGCCTCTCCATGAGGCGGGCGTTTTCCAGGGCATCCGCGACCTGGGTGGCCATCTGCATGACCACGTCGTCGCGCGGTCGGACCCATGTGGGCCGGCGCGAGCCGAGTCCCAGGAATCCCACCGGATCGTCGCGGACGCGGAGACCGACCAGGAATCCCGAAGTCAGACCGCTACGTTGAACTGCGGCGAGGACCTCGGTTCCTTCCAGCCACTCCGCCGCAAGCCCGATCGGGACGATCGTGTTGGGAGTATCAAGTGCGGCGGTCAGCGTGGGTACGGTCATGGTCTCGAAGTGGCGTATCAGGTCGTCGCTCAGCCCGCGGCTCGATTCCACGATGCGATGCCCATCCACGCCCCGCGTTCCTACGACGGCGAAATCGGCCGCAGTGACTTCGCATAGACGCTCGAGCGCGGAATCGGCCACTTCCTGGCGGCTCCGGGACCGGCTGGTCGCCACCGCAACGGCCGCCAGCGCGGCGGCATCGGAGTCGACGCCGGTCGACGGCTGCACTTCACGGATCAGGCCCAGCATGCCGATAGGCCGTCGAGCCTCGTCGTGGAGGGCCGTCACGGACACGTCGACGGGGATATTCCTCTGCTTGAAGGCGCCGACCCTGGGTCTGTGTATCAGGCGCCCCTGCCAGTAGCGCGCGGTCTCGAGGACATCCAGCCAGGATTCGCCGGCCAAGCTCCCATCGAGCTCCAATTGTTCGAGGACCGATCCCACGGGCTGGCCGAGGACCTCGTCGGCGCGGAATCCGTAGAGCTTCTCGGCAGCCGGATTGATGGTCGTGATGAGTTTGCCGGCATCGAGCGTCAGGACGGCGTCGGTCATCTGATTGAAGATCACAGCGCCGACCCGAGCGGCTAGGTCCATGCTGGCCAGCCGCATACGGTCATCCGCAGCGAGGTGATTCTTGAGATCGTCGATAGCCATGCTCAACCAAGCCCTGCTGCCCCAAAGAGCGAACTACTTGTCCGACCTCGTGTGCGCGTTCGGATCGCCGCGGCATATGGTAGCCGTACGGTGGCCCCTGACACTAACTTGCGGCCGCCCTCCAGGGGAGTAGTAGATTTGGATGACTGGACACTCGGACGGACAGTGACCGAGGTGTCCGGGGGCTCCTGTTGTTCTGTCGCCACCACTGCCGCCGCATCTTGTTGTATCCTTCGCGCCCGTGGGCCCGTAGCTCAACGGTAGAGCAATTGACTCTTAATCAATTGGTTCTCGGTTCGAATCCGAGCGGGCTCACCAACCAGAACCACGAAGCGACCCCTCACCGGTTTCGGAGAGGGGTCTTGGTTTGTCTAGGCCGACTGCGTGATCTCAATCCGGTTGCGCCCGGTCTGCTTCGCCAGGTAGAGAGAAGCGTCCGCGCGGGCAAACAACGAGTCAGCGGTGTCGTCAATGCTGGCGAGAGTGCCGCCGACCGAAACTCGGACGTGCGTCGAGGTCGCCCCGAGACGGACCTCCGAACGGGCTACCAGCGCGCTGAGGCGCTGGGCCGTGTCGAGCAGATCGGTCTCGTTGGGTGCCTCGACGAGGACCGTGAACTCGTCGCCGCCCCAACGGGCCAGAACGTCGCCGACCCGAACGGCGCCTCGGAGCGTCTCCGCCACGGTCACCAGGACGGCATCGCCAAAGGCATGGCCGTGGTCGTCGTTCGCCGCCTTGAAGTGATCGATGTCGACGATCAAAAGTCCGAAACGCCAGCCGTAGCGGGACAAGTTCTCCAGACGCCCCGCCAGCGCGGCGTCGAAGAGGCGACGGTTCGGCAGGCCGGTGAGTTCGTCCGTCAGCGCATCGCGGCGAGCCCGCGCGGCGTCGGCCGCGGCCTGGACCATGGCCGTGTCGTCTGAGAACGCTTCGACGCCACCAATAATGTGCCCCTCGGCGTCATGTACGGCCGAAGTCCGTACCCGGACGGGCTTGCGATACCCGTCGGAGTGCTTCAGCCATATCGACACGTCCCGCGGCTCGCCGTCCTTCATCGTCAGCGCCAGCGGGCAGGCCGTGTGGCAGAGAGATCGGCCCTGGGCGTCTACGTGGCCGAGGATATTGTCGAAGCACTTGTGCCCCACGACTTCTTGTGCGGTATGGCCCGAGATGCGCTCGGCACCCGGATTCCAGTATTCGATCGTGCGATCCGGGGCGACCAGGTACACGCCGTCGGCGAGATTCTCGACGATCGACTTGTGAAGGTCGGCGTTCGTGGGGTCCAGGGGATTAGGCACGTATGGATCTCCGTGCGTGCAATTGACGCACAAGACCGGACCGGTGGCGCAGATTTGGCAGTGTTGTATCGCCGGTTGGGTCTGCCGGCCGTCGTTGCATGGATCCGGCGTTCGAGTGGTTGGCAAGGGATCGTGGGGCGGGCCATGACCAGTGCATTTGGGTGGCGCCTTGGCGCCGGTGCCTCGGAGCGTACCGGCTGGTTGTAGGCTCTGTCGATGCCGGACTATTACGAAGTGCTCCAGGTTCATCCTCGCGCGGACCACGAGGTGATCCGGGCTGCCTACCGCACGCTGGCTCGGAAGTATCACCCCGACCTGGGCGGCAGCAGCGAACGGATGATTGCCCTCAACGACGCCTGGGACGTGCTGGGCGACCCCGTCAGACGTGCCGCTTACGACGCAAGTCGGAATCGGCCGGCCCCCATGCCGCCCTCACAGGCGGGCGCAAGCGCGGCGGGCGGCGCAAGCGGATCGGGAGGCGCGGCGGAGTCGAGTTGGGCCGAACGGGCTAGAGCCGCGGGAGCGGAACGAACTGCGGGCGCAGCGCCGGCCGGCGGAGCGGCAGGTTCAAACGCCGCCCCGTCTGGAGACGGTCCACGGGCAGGCTCACCGCCTGGGAACCCTTCGGGCACAGTCCTGGATTTCGGGCGTTATGCCGGCTGGTCGCTCGGCGAGATCGCCCGCTACGACCTGGACTACCTGGAGTGGCTCCAGCGAGCGACATTCGGGCGGCGTTTGCGGACCGAGATCGACGACTTGCTTCGGCACCGGCGCGGAAACTCCGGCGGCCCGTCGGCCGGTGCCGCGAGTGGCGCCCGATCTGGGTCGGGCTGGCGAGCCCGACGCTAACCCAGAGCCACGCGCCGTTCCGCTAACCTCGCTGGTGCGCTTGGCGCCGGTATGCGGCGAACATCAGACCGATAGCTCCGAAGGCCAGCGCAATCGGCAGGACCGGAGACGGCTCCGAGTTCGTGCCCGAAGTGCCCAGCGTTGACGTGGGTGCGGGAGTGCCGGTGATTCCGCTTACTCGCTCGCCGGGGCAGGTCAACCCGAAGCAGGCGAGGGGCGGGTTGGCGATCCAGCCGGAGTCGCTGTGCAGCACACCGGTGCCGGTGTCGGTGATCGCGTCATCGGGCACGACGTCCGTGCCATGAGACGGCTGACCGGCAAGCTTGTCCGCGCCCACATTCAGAGAGTTCATCGGCGTATAGGTGCCGTTCGTCTTGTCGGGCCCGTAATCGCCGGTGCTGAAGGAAATCGTCCACACCACTTCGTCCGGCAGATTTGAACCAGCGGGGAGAGCGAACGTGACCAGAACCGCCTGGCCGCTATAGCACTTGGACGACCACCCACCGTTGGTGCAGTTGACGGAATCAGCCGACGGTCGGTAGCGCATGGGCACGGTCTTCGTTGTTGCCAGGATCTTGGCGCCGATCGCGTCGCCCGTGCCGTCGTAGAGAGTCAGCGTCAGTTTGGCGGGGAATGTGGCGCCGGGCGTGGTCGTACAGACGGGACCGTTCTGCGCGTCAGACTGGCAGGCGTGGCTGGACATTACGACCGTGATCGGCAGGTCGGCCCGAGCGCGGTCCGTCCCTTCGAACTTGATCAGGTCGCCGAACTCGGTCGTGCCCGTGGCTTCGAAGCCGATACTGACGACGTTGCCCGGGACCGTGGTGGAGATATCCGAGTACGCGGGCGGAGCGGCGGCGACGGCCGGTCCTGCGGCGAACGAAAGCGCCGCTACGACTGCGAAGATGGAGGAGAGGGCACGGCCGATTCGGCGCGACTGCCCGCTCGACGATGAGCGCCGCTCGGTTAGTTGCGACATTCCGGTTGGCTGCATTCGACTCCTGCCGATCGTGGCCGCTCGATCGAGCGGCGCTTACCCCTACCAATTCCCGTTCATTGTCGCAGCAAGTCCGGTGCACAAGGTCAACGGCCCGGGACCGCCGAGGGACGTTGCCCGGGCGGGCCGACTTTGGCTTGTCCGGGTGCGGCCGTCAACGACATCCGGGCACGACCGACAAGCGGGTAACGACGCCCGAAGGCGCGACCGCCCGCGCCGTCGTGATAACCTACTGGCAGCCCTTGATGCCGGTCCTGTGAGGTCGGCGTACCGGTCCAGAGAGGCCGGAAAGGAGACGCGATGAAGAACCGCAATTCGGTCCACCGAGCCCCCGAGGCCGGTGGATTTTTTGTATGACGCTGCCTTCGCGGCTCAAGCAGCCGCCGTTTCCCCGGCCGAGCGCAGTAGTGGATCCGCGCGTCGGCGACTACGGTCCGGCGTTGCTTGCCCTGGAAGACGGCCGCGTCTTTCCAGGCATCGCCTTTGGGTCTCAGCGCGCCGGCCAGGGCGATCTGGTGGTCAACACCAGCCAGACCGGCTATCAGGAGATCGCCACGGACCCGAGCTACGCGGGCCAGCTCGTGGTCATGACCTATCCGCTCATCGGCAACTACGGTCGCATCCGCTTCGATGATCAGTCTGAGCGGCCGTGGCTGCGCGGTTTGATCGTGGCCAATGCCACGGCCGCGGTTCTGGGCGACGCCCAACAGCTGGCCACGATGCTGCGCGAGTCGGGCATCCCGGCGATCGCCGGTGTCGACACTCGAGCTCTGGCGCGGCATCTGCGCTCCAACGGCTCGCTGCGCGCGATCCTGACCGCGCCCGGCCAAACGGACATGGAAGAAGCGAGCGCCCTGGCACGGGCAGTGGCGCGCTGGGAGGATCAAGACTTCGTGGCCCAGGTTTCCCCCGAAGCCGCCCGCGACGAAGGCGATGCCAGCGAGCCGGGCCCGCTCGTTGTGATCCTGGACTTCGGGCTCAAGACCAACATCGTTCGCTCGTTGCGCCGCCGCGGGGCTCGCGTCCGAGTTCTGCCCCATACCGCGACCGCGGCCGAG
Source organism: Chloroflexota bacterium (assembly GCA_003158875.1). GTDB lineage: Bacteria > Chloroflexota > Limnocylindria > Limnocylindrales > CSP1-4 > Fen-1039. Next base: position 1,650 of record PMLK01000005.1, on the reverse strand, counting down.
GCCCTTGCCCCGGACGTGGATGGAGTGGTCTTCTCGCCGGGCCCCGGCGATCCCGCCCGTCTCGACGGGCCGGTTGCCCTGGCTCGTGAGGTCATCGCCGACGGACGCCCGCTGCTCGGGATATGCCTCGGCCACCAGATCATCGGCCGCGCCGCGGGCGCCGGGACGAAGCGCCTGCCGTTCGGCCACCACGCCGCGAACCACCCGGTCAAGGACCTGGAGACGGGCCTGGTTCAGGTCACGGCCCAGAACCACGAAGTCACCGTCATGGGTGAGACTCTGCCGGCGGCGAGCGGCTTTGTCGTGAGTCAGATCGACCTCAACGACGGCTCGGTGGAGGGTCTGCGCCACCGGACGCTGCCGATCGAAACGGTCCAATATCACCCCGAAGGCGGGCCCGGGCCGCTGGACGCTCTGGCCGTCTTCGACAGATTCGTACGGGCCGCCGGCGCTCGCCGTGGTGGCACCGAACCGGTCCCGACGGTCGGCTCCGTTGTGCCGCTTCACGTGGACACCGCGGAACTGCAGAAGCGGCTTTCGGGCATCGAAACCGGCCGGTAACGCGGCCGATCGCAGCGTCAACCCCTCGCAACTGAGGAGTCGGGCATGAAGCTCCACAGCAGCATGACCGTCAACGGCCGCGAGTATTCGAGCGGCGACGAAGTCCCGGGCAAGTTCATCTACCCGTTCTTCTTGATTCACATGCTGGCGTTCGGCCTGGCGGGCTTCGTGCTGGCCTATGGCGGCGCGCCGATCGAGTTCGTGTTCATGCACGGCGGCATCGCGATCCTGGTCTACGTCATCTTCTATCTGGTCATCTTCGGCGTCGACGAAGTCAAATGGATGGTGATCAGCTCAGGGCTCGGCATAATCGGCATCGCGAGCCAGATCGACTGGATCCTGTCCCTGTTCGGCAAGCATGTGTCGGACTATCCGTGGTACGTCCACGTGGTCCCGTTCACGTACTTCATCCTCTATACGTTCCTTCTCCGCCACGCCGTCCTGGATCTGCTCGGCGTTCAAGACGACGACGAACAGCGGCCGCGCGTGGAATACGCTTATGTCGGTATCTCGCTGGCGGTCTACCTGACGGCACACCTGCTCGGCGTGTAGAGGAGTTTTGATGAACATCCGCTCCAGTCTCGGCGCCGCCGAGGCACAGGTCGCCATGGGGTTCATTCAGTCCGAACTGACCCGGCGGGGCAAAGCCGGCGTAATTGCCGTGGCCGACGACCATGGCGAGCTGATCGGCTTGTTGCGGATGGACGGCGCTCCGTTGCCGTCTATCGTCATCGCCACGAACAAGGCCCTGACGGCCGCGCGGGAACGCAAGCCGACGCGCGAGTTGGGCCAGGCGTCGCGCGATCCCAGCACGGGTTTCGACATGGCCTACTACGGCGATCCGCGCTTCGTCGGCTGGGGCGGCGGCGTGCCGGTAATCGTGGCCGGGAACGTGGTTGGGTCCATCGCCGTGAGCGGCCTCGTCGAGGCGGAAGACATGGAAGTTGCGGGCATGGCGGCGACGGAGTTGGTGGCGGCCATCGAGCGGCAGGCCGGGTCGTAGTGGCGCGGGGCGGGGCGAGAGCGCGGCCCAGTGCGGGGGCGTGAGGCGCGGGGCGCGGGCGGCGGCCCGGGGCGGCGGGGCGGTGG
>PMLK01000024.1 GCA_003158875.1 Chloroflexota bacterium | reverse complement strand
TGGGACCAGGGCGGTCCGTGGAGCCCGACGGGCATCGGCGGCATTGCCCGATTCCTCAATCGGGTCTGGTATGCGGCCCTGGATCCGCACGGCACCGACGCTGGCGACCCCGAATCAGGCATGCTCCCGACCGGCCAGGACGCCGCCGCGGCCGAGAAGGCCCTGCGCAAAGCCGCCCATCAGACTCTCCGCACCGTGTCGGAGGAGTACGCCGAACTGCGCTTCAACACCATGGTCGCGCACTTGATGGAACTCTCCAACCTGCTGCAGCGGTACCGCGGCACGGAGATCGCCGGCGGTGCGGCCTGGGACGAGGCCATCCGTCTCGTGCTGCTGATGCTGGCTCCGGCCGCACCGCACATCGCCGAGGAACTGTGGTCTCGCCTGGCCGCCGCGCGCAACGAGAACTGGAGCTCCATCCACGCAACATCCTGGCCTGAGGTCGACGAATTGGCCGCGGCGGACAACGTGCGCGAAGTCCCGATCCAGGTCAACGGCAAGTTGCGCGACAAAGTCCAGGTTCCCGTGGGCATCTCCCAGACCGAGCTGGAGAGCGTCGTCCTGGCCCGCCCCAAAGTGGTGGCCGCCCTCGAGGGCAAGAGCCCACTCAAGGTGATCCACGCCGGCGGGAAGCTGGTCAACATCGTCGTGCGGTGACGCGGAGAAGGCCGCCGCACGCCCCACGAAGCTAGATTAGCCCACCATTCAGGGCTCTAGAATTGGGCCGGAGGCTGCGACGTCGACGCGGGGTTCGTTGCCTGGCATATCGACATTCTGGTCCAGCTCCAGAAGGGGTTCGGCATGGAATTCGCTTGCTGCAAATGCGGTTCCACTGACTTAGCCGGCTGCACTAGGTCCATCTTTCTGATCGCCCGGGAGGTGGTCGCGAGAGGCGACAAGGGCGCACAGATGACGGTGTCGAGGCTGGAACCCGCCGGCCCATTGGATTTTGGGAACTACGACACCACGAGGTTCTCTCTAGTCATGATGTCGCGTCTCGACTACAAGGCGGAAAACTACGACCCGCTTGAGTGGCGACGCTACAGGCCAGTTCGACGGACGGCCAAATTCGCGTGCGCAAGATGCGGCCCGGATCCGGTCGCCGCGAAACAACTTGCGGTCGCCCAACTGAAGGAACGTGAGGCTCTGTGGGCCCAGGCCGAGTTTCCGTGGGCCACCATACGAGGCAACTCCCGCTCATACAACGTTCAGGCTGCGTTCCCGGACGACGAGACTCTGGCGTGGAAGAAGGACGTCAGGATCGTCTTCGAGCTGCCGGTTCACAAGGGCATGCCGCTCGTCCTTTGCCCGCTGATCTACAAAGTGGACGATCTCGTTCAGGGTGTTGGCGAATTGCAGGTTTCGTCTTCGACCGAAGTCTTCACCTGGGATGGCCTGCATCAGGTTTCGATGCAGATGACCGCCAGCCCTCGACCCCTGCCGCCGATCAGCCTGCAATGCCAGAGCGGTGCCACCTATGTCGTCACTCCGGGCGGGTACGACAAGATCTGGGGACGGCTCAAGTCCCCTGTGGTGCAGCAGTACACGAGCGGGCCGCAGTAGAGCTCGCTCTCCAATACGGGTCCGAATCTGCAGCGGCCGATAAGCCCACGATAAGCCGCAGATAAGCGGTCTCCGATAGCGTTCGAGTCGAGTCCCGCCGGACAAAGCACGAACGATCGGAGAGCGATGGATTCGAACGCGCCGTGGCGGGCGCTCGACACGCCGGTCGATGACCCCACCCAGGAATCGGCCGGGCGCACTGGGCCATCGACTTTGCTGCTGGTGCTGGCGGTGATCGCCCTGGCGATCGGCTCGCTGGCGGTAGTGGGCTACGCGGAACTGCAGTCCGGCGGCCGCGTGGAGGTATTGGCGAACCAGACCCCGCTCACCGGATCGGCCGCATCGCCGGTCGGGCCCATGGTCGTCGTCCAGGTCGCCGGAGCGGTCGTAAAGCCGGGGGTGTACTCGCTGCCGGCCGGATCCAGGGTCGCCGACGCCGTAACCGCGGCCGGCGGCTACTCCCCTGACGTGGATCCGCGAGGTGCGGAAACGAAGCTCAATCTGGCGGCCAAGCTGGTCGATGCCCAGTCGATCGTCGTACCGCGACGTGGCGACGCGACGGCCGGATCTTCGAGCGGCGCCGGGTCGGGCGGTTCGTCGACCGCGGCCGGGGTCGTGAACCTCAACACCGCCACCTCCGCTGAATTGGATGCCCTGCCGGGGATCGGGCCGGCGACCGCCGCGAAGATCATCGCCTCACGCGAGCAGTCGGCCTTCACGTCGGTCAACGATCTCGTGTCGCGCAAGCTCGTGTCCGCGACGACACTGGCCAAATTCAAAGATCAGGTCACTGTCTAAGTGGCGAATGTGCCACGGCCGGTATGGCTCGCTCTCGGCGCGATCGCCGCGGCCGGGACCACTTCCTACGAACCACTTGCCGGGGACTCGGCACTGGCCGTCGCGGTAGCGGCAGGCGTCGCCCTCATCCTGGCAGTGTCAGCCAGCCTCGCCCACGGCTCCGGGCACAGGAACGCCGGCAAGGCCTTGATCGTAGCCTCGCTCGGAGCGTCGCTCGTTGCCGCCAGGCTCGCGGCCGGTCTGGCACTCGGCCCGCCGGGCCCGCCGGAATCCACCGGCTTCGTGCCTGGGAGCGGCAGCTGGACGGCACACGTCGAGACTGCCCACCTCGCCAACGGGCAGCAGATGGCCACGATCTCGATGACCGAGCCGCCGGTTCGATGCTCCGTCCAGGCGCCAGCTTACCCGCGACTCGTCGCCGGAGACACCGTCACGTGGTCCGGCGAGATGGATGCGCTGACAGACAGCACGTACGACCAGTATCTGGCGGCTCAGGGAATCGAGGCCAGTTGCAGAGCGACGACCCTGGCGGTATCCAGCCACGACGACTCGCCCGCCGGATGGCTCGAGGCCTTTCGCCAGACATCCGGCGATGCCTTGCAGCGGGTACTGCCGGAGCCTGAAGGCGGCCTCGCGGCCGCGATCCTGATAGGCCTCCGCGATCGGGTGGACAAAGACCTGGCCGCGGCCTTCACCACCGCCGGCGTCAGCCACATCGTCGCCATTTCGGGCTGGAACATCGCCATCGTGGCCGCGACCGTCGCCGCCCTCCTCCGCGGCCGCTTCTTCACCCGCAGACGGCGGGCGATCGTCACCATCCTCGCCATCGCGGCCTACACGCTATTCGCCGGGGCGTCGGCGTCGGTGCTGCGTGCGGCGGTGATGGCGGGCGCGGCGACGCTCGCCCTGGAGACCGGGCGGGGATCGCGTGTCGTGGTCGGCCTGGCATGGGCAGTTGCGGGAATGATTCTCGTGGCGCCGGAAGTGGTCGCGGACGTGGGGTTCCAGCTGTCCGCGACGGCGACGGCGGGTCTGGTGGTCTGGGCGACGCCGCTCTCCGACTGGCTCGCGACCCGGGCGCCGTACGTCCCTGCGCCGGTACGTGAGAGCCTGGGTATTTCCGTCGCGGCCCAGGCGGCCACACTCCCGATCGCGTTGCTAACTTTCGGGCGGCTGGCGCTCATCGCTCCGGTGGCGAACCTCGTAGCGGTGCCGCTCGTGCCGCCGGCCATGGCGGCGGGCGCACTCGCCTTCGGCGCCGGCTGGTTGGACATGGCGGGGCTGCCGGCGCCGCTCACGGGGCTGCTGGCGATGCCCGCCGCGCTGCTGCTATCAATGCTGGTGGCCGTGGTGCGGGCAGCGGCCGCAGTTCCCGGCGCCAACGAAACCCTGGCCTTCCCGGCGAACGTCGTCGCAGCGGCGATTGCGACCGGTCTTCTTGTCCTCATGCAGCGAGGTCTGAAGTCGACGGGTCGGGCCAGGGCGGGCGCTGGCACGAGCCCGAGCACGAGCGGAAGCGAGAGCACGCGGACGAGGGCGCACGTCGAGCCTGGACGGTCTACGGGCGGCGGAGCTACCGCCCACTCACGTCGATCGGCCGCCGGAGCATCCCACCCGCACCTTACGGTTCCACGCCTATCACCGCTTCACTGGCCTCACCTGGGTCGGTGGCGCTGGGCTGTGGCCGGCGCGGTTCTGCTCGCGGCAGTCGCCGGCTCGGCGGTCGCGGCCAGGCCGGACGGCCGCATCCACATCATCGTGCTGGACGTGGGCCAGGGCGACTCGATCCTGCTCGAAGGAGATCGCGGGGGACGCATCCTCGTCGACGGCGGTCCAGACCCGGCCGTCCTCATGGCCGATCTGGATCGCTGCATTCCACTCTGGGATCGCCATATCGACGCCGTGATCTTGACCCACCCGCATGACGACCACGTCGGTGGGTTAGCGGCGGTCATCGACCGTTACAGCGTCGGGCGCGCCTTCGAGTCGGGATGGCCCGCCGACACCGCTGCCTACAGAGCCTGGAAAGCCGCCTTGACCGCGCACGGCATGTCGGCCGAACGTCTGTCCACGGGCGAGACGCTGCAGCTCGACGATGCCCAACTCCACGTCCTGTGGCCCGACGACGGTACGACCCGTCCTGACTACCTGGATCCGAGTGCCACGGACAACCGCAAGACCAACGATGCGTCGGTCGTTCTTCTGGGTGAGTACGAGAACCGCCGCTTCCTGTTGACCGGCGACGCGGAGGACGATGTCGATCCGATCCTCCTGAGTCGTGGCCTGCCAACGGTCGATATGCTCAAAGTCGCCCACCACGGCAGCGCGACCGCGTCGTCGGACACGCTGCTGGCGACCCTCAGGCCGGCCGTGGCCGTCATTTCGGTGGGGGCGAAGAACGCGTACGGGCACCCGAATGCCGCCACTCTCGCTCGCCTGGCGGCCCGTTCGGGGCGAGTCCTGCGCACGGACCGCAACGGAACCGTGGAAGTAACCCTTGATCGGGCCGCCGTGACGGTGGCCGCGGAACGGAGTTCGGCCGATGCGGGCGGCAGTTGGGTCGCGAGTATGGACAAGGGTGGCACCGCCGTTGCCGGCGAGACGGCCATCCTCGCTCTACACGACGCCGACCGCACCGACCTCCTGTACGATCCGTTCGATGTCTGTCCCGAGCCGCGTCCAGAGCGCGGAGCTGATCTTGTCGCTCCAGCCACCGGCGTGGCATCTTCGCCATTCGCGAGCCGTGGCCGAGACGGCGGCCTGGCTTGCCTTGCGGGCGGCCGAAGCGGGTCGGTCGGTCGATCGCCGCCTGGTCGAAGCAGCCGCCCTGCTGCATGACATAGACAAACTGGAACGAGTCAGGGCGGACGTGCCCGGGCTGGGCCATGGGGACGCCGCGGCCGAGTGGCTTGCCCGTAACGGCTGGCCCGAACTCGGCCCTGTGATCGCCGGACATCCTGTCACGCGCCTGGCGGACGCCGCGTGGTTCGAAGAGTGGCTTGGGTGTGCGACGGCCGAGGCGCTGATCGTCTCCTATGCCGACAAGCGCGCCGGTCAGCGGCTCGAGTCGATGGCCGATCGATTCGCTTCGTGGGAGCGTCGCTATCCGCCGTCTGAGCGGGCGACCCGAGCACGGGGCACGTGGACGCCGGAGACCCTGGCAGCGGTGCGCGGGCGCGCCGCCGAGATCGAGCGCAGAGTGTGCGAGTTGGCGGTTGTGGCGCCGGGCGACGTTCGACGCCTGGCCTGGACGTCGCGAGCACTGGCCGCAGCGAGAGCCGCCGTGCCCGCCACGCCGGCCGTGCCCGCCGCATTGTCCGTGCCCGCCGCATCGTCCGTGCCCGCCACGGTGACGAGTTCCACTCGGAGGCCCTCCTGATGCCACCGACCGTACCGCTCGGCTATTACTGGGGCGACGACTCGTACGGCGTCAACCACGCCCCGGACGTCCTGGCAACGCGCCTTGCCGCGGACGGTCCCCCGCTGGAGAAGGTTCGCCTGACTGGCGTGGCCACTTCCGCCGCGGAGATCGGCGAGAAAGTGGCCACGGCTACGCTCTTCGGCGGGGGGGCTCTCGTCGTCGTGTCCGAACCCGCACCGCTGGTCGCGTCTAAGCCGCTCGCGGCCCTGCTATACGCCACTCTCGGGACCGTGGCTCCCGGCAACGGCCTGGCCTTTCTGGACACCGTCGACGGCGCCAACTCCACGCGCCGCCCAGCCTCGCTCGAAGCCCTCCGCAAGAGCGTGGCCGAGGCCGGGGGCGATGTCCGGGAATTCGTCGCCCCAACCCGCGATCAGATGGCCCGCTGGATCGGCGATCGAGCCCACGAACGCGGCATCCGCATCACGGGTCCCGCGGCCGCGTTGCTGGCAGAGCGCGTCGGGGCCAATGTTCGCGAGCGTGACGTCGATCGGCGCCGCCAGGGCGAGCTGGCCGTGGCGGAGTTGGAGAAGCTTGCCCTGTACCGTCTCGACGAGCAGATCGTGCCGGACGACGTGAAGGCCCTCGTCGCCGATGCCGTGCCCGGGTCTACATGGGCGTTCCTCGACGCCGTCGGGATGCGCCGCGCGGCCGAAGCCGCCGACCTAGCCGATCGCCTCGGCGACGTGCCCGCTCCGCTATTCGTAACCCAGCTGCATCGCCGCATGAAGCAACTGATCGATGTTGCGGATCTCCTGGCGAGCGGGACCGCAGCCGCGGAACTGGTACGTATCACGAAGCTCAACCCGTACGTGGCCCAGAAGCTCGCCGAACAAGCCAGAACGTGGACGCTGCCTGAACTGGACGCCGCTCTCTCGGGGCTGCTGGAACTCGACGCCGCCCTCAAGGGCCATTTCGGAGGCTCCGACCTGCGCCGCCGCGCGGCGGTGAGCTTGTGGATCGCGGAGCGCGTGAGACGCCCGAGCCAGCGCTAGGCGCCTCAGTCGGCCACGACAGGCAGGTCCGACCTGGCCCGGAGATGGAACGACACGCCGTAGACGTCGCCTGTCGGGTCGATGCGCGGCGCCACGGTCAGCCGCCACTCCACGCCGGCGATCTTGATCCACCGGGCCAGCGGCTTGCCGCGCGTCAGAACTGCGTCGAGTAGCGCGAAGGCCGCGGGCGGCAGATCGACGATGCCCTCGCGCGCGGGCATGCCGACCGCGGCGGCCCCGAACGCCGCGACGAACGCAGGGTTGCCGTATACGACGATGTGGCCGGGGCCGCGGCACATGCCTGCTGGGCGGCGATCGGCCGGGCTGTCTTCGCCGACGGGCGGCGAAGGTCTATCCAACTCGCTCACGAGAACGATTCTTACACCGCCACGCAAACGGGGCAGGGCAGGTGGCGATCGGCCGGCGGACGAGCCGGCTGCGGGAGGCCGACGTCAGTCGGCGCTCGACCAGGCCTGCTCTTGAACGACGAGGTCGCTCTCGATGGCGAAGACGCATCGACCCTGGCCCAGATCGAGGAGTTCGATCAACTCGGGGTCGATGTAGAGCTGGTGGCAGTCTTCGCAAAGCCCGCCCGGGATGCCGAAGCAAAGACGCTCGCTTCGGTCTGGCAGTCTGAAGGTGGTGTCGAAGCGCGTGCTGACAAGGCGCCTTCCGCAGCGTGGGCAGCGTTCGCGGGCCCTAGTCATCGCATCCGACCTCAACCTTTGCGGTCATTCGACCGCCTCGATGTTCGGATTGTGGGGGCAGCATCGACAGGGGCATATGACTCACTCGTACCGGCCGATCGGTACTCGTCCCGTAGTCTCGATGGAGGGGGCCAGGGGTGGGATGGGTCCTACTGCGAACGTAGCGTGCACGCCGTCACCACCCACGTGCATGCTGTCACCACCCTGCGTTCTTCTTCGTACCTGTCCGTTCGGGCCGGCCGGTGTAGCCTTCCACGGATGGATCGACGCCGCGTGATTGGCATCGGGCTGGGCGCTCTCGCGGGCGCCGCCTACGGCACGGGTCCGTACTTCTTCAAGGAATTCGTCTATCCGGCGGGAGTGGGCTGGATCGCGATGCTGGCCTGGCGATTCGCCTTCGCGGCCGTCGTCAGCTGGCTGTGGCTGCTCGTCCAACCCGCCGCCCGAGCCGCGCTGCGCCAGCTCGACCGGCGAACGATCGCCAGGCTGCTTTTCACGGGAGCCTTCTTCATCGTCAACGCCAGCGTCTACTACGCGGCGATCGAGCGCATCGACACGTCATTAGTGGCGCTGATCATGAGCGTCTACCCCGCTCTGGTGGCTGTCGTGTCGCTCCGGCTCGGCTACCGATTCGAAGGTCGGCTGGCCTGGGTATCGCTGGCAGTCGTCATCCTAGGCACCCTCCTGACCGTCGGCGGAGTCAACGCCAACACCAGTCAGCTCGGTATCTTCCTGGCCCTGCTCTCCCCCATCGCGTATGCCGCGTACATCATCCTGACCGCCTGGATGGCGGGCGAGCGTCCCGGCCAGACGGCCGACATGCGATCGCGCGGCCGTGGAGCCGAGGTTCCGCCGCCGGTGGCCGGTGCGGTGATGATGACGGGCACATTCGCGGTCACCCTGACCCTTGCTCTGGCGGCTCGTGAACCGCTGCTTCCAAACGAGATACCGGCCGGGGCGTGGCCGGGCCTGGTGGGCATCGGGGTGTTCGCGGCCGCGATCGCCATCCAGGCGTTCTATGCGTCGGCGGCGAGGATCGGCGCGGCGAAGGCATCGTTGATGGCCACGGTGGAGCCGGTAGTCGTCATCATGCTCGGCATAACCTTGCTCGGCGAGGCGTTGTCGCCGATTCGAATCGCCGGCGCGGCGGTTGTCCTGGCGGGCGTTTTGCTGGCCCAGCTGGCGACGCCGGCCGAGGCCCGGCCAGTTTTGATCGAGGAGCTATAGCGGCCCGAGACGTCTGTAGCTCGACCGCCACAGCGGCGGTGCCACGCCGAACCGTACCGGTGCCCTCACACACCACGCACGGTCGGGGTGCAATTTACCGCTCGGAATCGCTACTCTGATTCCAGGTTCACCGGCAACCAGTGCCGGCCCGGCACGGAGAAATGGCCCACATGCCAACGCTGTACTCCCAAGTCGAGCGCCTGCGTACCTCCCGAGACACTCTCGTACGGCTGCGCGGCAGGGTCGAAGTGAGCCCGCCCGCCCCGGACGCCCTGCCCCGCAACCGCGAATGGGTGGCCCGGGAGGTGATCGCCCACATCGACGAGTTCCTTGACTACTGGCTCGGCGAGATAGAACGAGTTCTGGCGGGTCCCATCGAACCAGCACCCTTCGGCCGCGACGACAAGGATCTGATTCGCATACTCAGTGTGGACCGGGATCGGACGTTGCCCGTCTCCGAGCTTTACGCCCGCCTCGACGCTTCCCTGGAACGAGTCCTCCGCAGGCTCCTGGAACTCGACGACCGCCAGGTCGCGCGACGCGGACTTCACAAGCACCGGGGCGAGATGACCGTGGCCCAGATCGTGGACGTTTGCCTGTCGAGCCACCTCGAAGCTCATTGTGCTCAGGTGGCCGCGGCACTCGACGCAGGACGCTCGTAAGGTTCCGGCCCGATGACCCAAGTCGCGACCGACCTCAAGAAAGCACTCGCACCGTTCTTCAACCCGCCGCGCGATCCGGTATTGGTGGACCTCCCGGAACTCGGCTATCTGATGATCGATGGCAAGGGCGCACCTGACGAAGGGGCCGAATATCCGACGACCGACTTCCAGCGAGCGTTCGCGGCACTCTTCCCGGTCGTATACACGATCAAGTTCCGGCTCAAGGCCGACGGTCTGGTTATGCCCGTACTGCCGCTCGAGGCGCTCTGGTTCACTGCCGACGACCTGAGCTTCGATGTCCACCGACCCCAGGACGAGTGGAGCTGGCGAGCGCTTATCGCCGTCTCTCATGACGTGACCCCAGCGATTTTCAAGGACGCCGTGACCGCGGTCCGGGCCAAGAAGGGCAATTCCGCTGAGCTGGAGCGACTGCGCTTCGAACGCTGGCGGGAGGGCCGTTGCGCCCAGGTCATGCACGTCGGACCGTATTCAGAAGAACTGCCGACGATCGAGCGGCTCCACGCCTTCATCGACTCGCGGGGGCTGCGGCCACGCGGCGCCCACCACGAAATCTACCTGGGCGATCCTCGCCGCGCCGACCCAGCGAAGTTGCGGACAGTGTTGCGCCAGCCGGTGGAGTGAGTCCGCGCGACCGTGGATCCGGATGCGGGGGCACGCGTCAGTGCCCTCGCATCCTCCGGCCCTCTTCCTTGACGATGGCGCGGATCATGAAGGCGACGTTCGCGGGGCGCTCGGCCAGGCGGCGCATGAAGTACGGATACCACTCCCGACCGTAGGGGACGTAGATGCGGACGGCGTAACCACGGTCGATCAGGGCGCGCTGTAGATCGCGGCGAACGCCGTAGAGCATCTGGAATTCGAAGCGGTCGCGGTCGATGCCGTTGCCCTCGGCGATTGCGATCGCCCGGGAGATCAGCCGCGGGTCGTGTGTGGCAATCGCAGGCTGCACGTCCGCGAGGAGCAGCCGCTCCATCAACCGGGCGTAGTTGGCATCGACCGCACGCCTGGTCCGATACGCGACGCTCGCCGGCTCGTCGTAGGCGCCTTTGCAGAGCCGGACTCGGCCGCCGGAGGCGATGATCGAATCGACGTCCTTGGAGCTGCGCCGCAACGCCGCCTGGATGACGACACCGACGCCGGAGTAGGCCTCGTGCGCCGCCCGCCAGATTTCCAGAGTGGCGTCGGTGCGGGCGTGGTCCTCCATGTCGATGCGCATGAAGCCGTCCACGTCGCGAACCGCCTGCACGATGCGCAGGACGTTGTCGCGGCACAGGTCGGGCCCGATGTCGAGACCCATGTGCGTCAGCTTGACGCTCACATTCGCGTCCAGGCCGCGGCCGTGGAGAGCGGCGAGAGTGGCGAGATACCGGTCCACGGCCGCGCTCGCGTCCGCAGCCGAAGTCACGGATTCCCCCAACACGTCGACCGTGCTGTGGAGCCCGGCTCGCTGCAGCGCGGAGACCGCAGGCAACGCTTCGGCGAGAGTCTCCCCGGCCACGAACCTCGCCACGACCGGCCTGGTCAGAGGGCTGCGAATGGCGATCCGGGCCAGCGAGCGCCGGCGCGACAGCGACATCAGGACGGTCCGCATTGTCCGTTGCGGCAGCAACCTGACATCTTCGGCGAAACCCATTGTTCAGCCCTCCGTTGGGCGCCCGTCCGACTCGGGTGAGGTTTCGGCAGCGTCGGCCTCGCGCGCGAATTCGGCCACTCTGGCGGCCTCATCGCGCTGGAAGGCCTCGAGCCGTCCTCTCCGGTGGCCGTCGATGGCGGCCTTGATCCGCTCGACCGGCGGCGACCCCGCAGGGCGGCCGGTCGCGTCGCGGTATAGACGGCAGCTCAGGGCAACGGGCAGATCGGGCTGGGGCACGACGTCGTCACCGTTGACGCGAATCGTGGGCGAGCCCTGGAAATTGAGGAATTCGGCGTCGTCGAGGCTGGTCACGTAGACGACCTGAATCGGGACCTCGATGATCCCGCCATGGAGGACGTTCTGGAGATCGCGCCGGGCCTGGTCCAGGTGCGGGCAATCCTCGACGACCAGCAGCTCCACGCGTAAGTCAGCCACAACGTCAGGCTACATCCACCCGCCGAAACCGGCGTTGCGACCCGGCTGGCGTTGCCGAACTAGTCGGTCGCGGGCGGCGGGGCACCCTCGACGGCTCCCAGCCACGGACCGATGAGGGTGGCGCGATGTCGCTCGTCGAGGCGGCTGCCCAGGGCCACGGCCAGGGCGGCGTCGACGATCGCCTCACCGGCATCCATCTTGATCAGCTGCCAGTTTTGAACCTGACCGATTCGGACCTCCGGGGCGATATCGGAGCCGCGCGACGCCCAGTCGATCGCCTTCTTGCGGACGCGGTCGATCTCGCCGTTCAGCCCGTCCCGGGCGCCGGCGGCACGAACCGCCGTCCAGGCGTCCTCGTGCTCCGCGCGATCGATCGCCTTCCAGGCCGCCCGCATTCCGAGCAGCCCGGATTCATTGATCCGATCGAGCCGATCGAAGAAGTCGTCCATCTCGGCGGTGTTCAGGAGGTCGACTTCTCGTTTTCGTCCAAACATCGGGTCTCCCTCAGTCTTCGTCCACGTTTTCCAGAACGTGCCGGCGCAGGAATTCGATGCAGCGCTTCCAGGCATCGCGGCGGTTGTCACGCTTCTTCCAGCCGTGCTGCTCGTCGTCGTACCAATGAAGCTCGTAGTGCTTGCCCTCGATTTCGAGGGCCTCCACGATCTTCTCGGTCATGAGCGGCACCACGCGCCGGTCCTTGCGACCGTGCAGGATGAGAAGTGGCGCCTCGATGCGTTCGGCTCGATACACAGGTGATCCGCGACGATAGGCGGGGGCGGCGGCCGAGTCGTCCGGGCGGCCCATCATGCGCTCGATGTCGATCCGGCCGAGCCTGTCTCCGTGGCGGTAGCTCTCCGCTATCTCCGAGTCGCCATACAGGTCGATGCCGGCGCGCCACAACTCGGGCTCCTCGGTGAGAACGCACAGCGTCATGTAGCCGCCGTATGACGCGCCGTAGTGAGCCAAACGGCCGTCACACCAGGGCTGGGCCGTGGCCCAGTGGGCGGCGTCGATTACGTCAAAGGCGTCGGCGTGGCCCCACTCGCCGCGGTTAGCCCAACGGAACGCGCGGCCGTAGCCGGTGGAGCCACGGAAGTCCACCTGCAGAAATGCCATACCCGCTTCCACGACGAGCTGCCGGAACGGCATCCAGTCGCGCAACGACTGATGAGTCGGCCCGCCGTGAGTATGGACAACGCACGGGACGCGGGCCGCCTCCTCACCGGCGGCCGTGGGCGGCAGATAGAGAGTGCCTTCGATTCGGAGCCCGTCGCGAGCTTCGAAGGCCACTCGCCTGGCCGCTGCGAAGTGAGTGGCGTCGACAACGGTCGGTAGCGCGTGGGTAAGCTGCCGCGGCTTGGCCCCTTCAGCCGCGGCCTCCGGCACGGGCAGCAGCCACAGATCGTCGGGGGCCCGATCGCTGGACCCGATCGCAACCACGGCCGAACAATCGGGCAGCCAGCCGACGGCCATCCAGACCCCGTCCATCGGGCTGATCACGGTTCCGAACCCAGCGGCGGCCTCCGGGGCGGCCGCGTCCGTCGAGCCCGCGTCCGTGGAGACGGCTCCCGCCCGCGGCACGCCGCCGGCCAGATCGCTAACCACGAGGTCCGCGAGGCCGTCGTGAATCGCCACATGCACGAATCGCTTGCCGTCCGGCGATGGCATCGGCACGTAACCCCAGCCGCCGCCGGGCTCGCCGTGTTCCCGCGGCTCGGTTGTGAGCACGGCTCGGCTCCGCCCGTCAGCCGAGACGCGAACGACCTGGAACCAACCATCGGCATCGGAAATCATCAGCAGCCCTGAGCCGTCGGGCAACCATCGCGGACCCGTCTCCCAGGCCGACTCGCCGGCCACCAGGTCCTCGCGTCCAGTGACCACGTCGACGACGTGTATCTGCGATGTCATCAGGTCCGCCAGCCGTTGAGAAGTGACCGCGATCTGGCGGCCGTCCGGCGACCAGACAAACTCGTCCACGTCCACGCCCGTTCGGGTGAGTGGCGTGGGTTCGGGCGAGCGCGGCCGAGTAGCCGGGCGGCCGCGGCGCGGCACGGGCGCGTCGACGAGCCACACCTGATCCCAGCCCCGGCGGCGCGAGATGAAGGCGATTTGATGTCCGTCCGCGCACCAGCGCGGCGACCGGTTGCCCGCCGGATGCTGCGTGACCACGGCCTGATGCGATCCTTCGACGTCGATCATCCAGATGGCGTCGTCGCGGACGAAGGCGATGCGCCGCCCGTCCGGCGACCACTGCGGATCGGAGGCGGCCTTCTCCGTGGCAGTCAGCTGTTCAGGGAAACCGCCCCGAACCGGCATCAGGAAGATCTGGCGGGCGCCCGCCACGTCCGCGGTGAAAGCAATGCGGCGCCCGTCCGGCGAAAGTCGGAATTCGCGCGCCGGCTCTATGGCGGCGGCCTGCTCGACGGTCAGCCCGTCGCGAGAAATGCGGCGGGGCTTGCCATTGTCCGCGGCGCCACGGTTGAGGTCGGTCACTGCGCGAGCGGCGGCGCCGGGAGCCCCTCTCTCTGCGACGCTGTCCGTCACACCCGGCCCCAGTCCAAACCCGCGAATCGATCCTCCTTCTCACCCGCCTTGGGCTCCGGATCGACGCGTACGAATGTCTCGCGGCCGAACATCTGCTCGAGCTGAGCCCGTGTCTCGGCATCGTCCCAGGCGCGGCCGCGCATCTGGCTGTCATGGCAGGCCAGCGCCGCGATCTTCCGCTCCAGGACCGATGCGATAGGCACGATGGTCGTGATGTCCTCGTCGGGACGAGCCAGCTTGACGAACGCCTCGGCCTGGCTGGCGTCGTCCTCGCTCATGGGCCGATCGTCGCCGGCGCGGCGCCGCTCGGCGGCCTGAGCCGCCTGCATGGCCGTGACCGCCGACCGTGAGATCGCCTGGTGGTAGAGCGCTACGGGACCGCCCGGTTCCGCGGCCGCCCGCCGGTAAGCGGTGGTGGCCGTGGCCGAGGTAGCGGTGTGGTCCGGATGGCCGTACACGCCGCCCGGATCGAAGGTGACGATCACCGCCGGCCGGAGCCGCCGGATGACGGCGAGCATCCGCTCCACTACCTCTTCCTGCGGGGCAAGAGCGAGCGACCCTTCCGGTGCGCCCCAGCCCTCCATGCCCGAGTCGCGATAGCCCAGGAATATCGGTTCGGACACGCCGAGAGCCTCGCAGGCGCAAGTGAGCTCGGCGCGCCTGATCTCCGGGTCGAGCGAGTGATCGACCTCCATCTCGCCCGGTCGACCGCCCTGGTCGCCGTTGGTGACGCACAGGACCCAGACCGGATTCCCGGCGGCCGCGGCCAGAGCCATTACCCCGCCGGCACCGTAACTCTCGTCATCCGGATGGGCGAAGATCGACAGAAGTCCTCGCGGCGTCGGCGGCGTGCCGCTGGTAGTGGCTGCGCCGCTATCAGTTTGTGTCATGTCACTTTCCCGACGGGGGCGTCTGGCCCTCGTTGAGCCCCAGGCCCTTTTCAAGATCGGCGCCCAGTTCCAGTGTTCGCCGGTACGACGCCCAGACCGCTTCCGACAGGACGGTACGCAGCCGTCCGGATTCGAGTTCGTGGATGGCCGCGGCACTGGTCCCGCCCGGGGAGGTGACCATGTTGCGCAGAACGGCCGGATGCTGAGCAGTGGCCTTGGCGAAGGCGGTGCTGCCCTCGAGCGTGGCGATCACCAGATCGTGGGCGACGTGGCGCGGGAAGCCCAGGTGGACGGCGGCATCGATGAGCGCCTCCATGACGAGGAAGACGTAAGCCGGACCGGTCCCGCTGACGGCGGTGGCCATCTCGACGAACCGCTCGTCCTCAACCTGCAGATCCGTGCCGAGTGCCTGCAGCAGGACCCTCGCCTGGTCGCACTGCAACTCCGAGACTTCCGGCGTCGCGTACCAGACCGTCACTCCCCGACCGATCTGAGCCGGAGTGTTTGGCATGCTCCGGACGACTTCGCGATGATCCAGCAGGTTGGTCAGCACGTTGCAGTTGGCACCGGCGACGATCGAGACGACGAGCTGATCGTGACGCAGGATGCCGCCGAGCTCGTGGCCGACCTTGGTCAGCGTCTGCGGCTTCACGGACAGGAGGATCACATCGGCGTCGCGCGCAGCCTCGAGATTGGAGGCGACCATGCGCACGCCGTACTTGGCGATCAGCTCCTCGCGGCGTTCCGCGCGAGGTTCGCTGCCCACGATCCTGCCCGGCGCGACGAGGCTGCCTCGGAGCAGACCGGCGATGATCGATTCGGCCATAACGCCGGATCCGATAGTGGCGACAGTTCGGTTCGACAGAGGCGACATGCGGCCGAGTATAGGTCCGGCTGCCGACCAATGACGGGTAGTTTCGCGCCCTATTGCGCCCTGCGACCGCCAAGGGACGGTGCAACTCTCCGGACAGACGAGTGCCGGTCGCTGGAGGGAGTCAAGCGACCGGCCAGGGGATCTCGTCTTGCCCTAGAGGAGAGGGAGGAGGAGGAACTGACGCAGATATTGGCCTTCAGGGCTGAATTCTTCCTGAAGATCAAGTGGACGGATCGTGAAGGCCAGGTGCAGATATGCACACCGAAGGCTGCGCCGGCCGGCGGCGCCGGCGTCCTACTCGACGAGTGGCGTCCAGCTGAGGTCCGGCGACGTGCCCACGAAGCCATCCGGATCGAATATCTCGGCGAGCATGCCTACTCCATCCACCACCCGCGGCCCCGGGCGGCTGAAGTAGACCGGTTCCAGGAAGAAGACCTGGCCACGCCGCACGGCCTCGAGGTCCTCCCAGAACTCGGGGCGCGGCATAGAGCGCCACAGCTTCTGCGTCTCGAGCAGAGTCAACCCGGCCGGGGCGAAGAACAGCATCTCGGGGTCTACGTCGCGAATCGCTTCCCACGTCGTGGGGGCGGCCTGTTCACCTTCGCGACCCAGCACTTCCCACCCTCCGGCGCGCCGAACCTGCTCGGGGACCCAGCGGCCGCTCGATAGCAGTGGCGACAGCCCTTCCAGAACCGCGACACGCTTGGGCCGCAGCCCGGCGTCGTGGCGCGCGACCACGCCCTGCTCGATCTCGCCGATATCCTCGCGCAGCGTCTCGAGGAGATCGATGGCATCGTCCTCGGACTCGGTCATGGCGCCAATGGTCGTGATGGAGTGGAAGATGCCCTCGAGCGTTATCGGGTCCAGGGCCACGATCTGGGGCGACGTATCCATGACGACCAGCGCCGCCTCGACAGTGCTGGAGTTCGGTCCGTAGCCGCCGTCGCGAACGATGACCAGTTCTGGGCCCAGGCCCGCCAGCGCGGCCGGGTCGAGTGTGCTCGGCCCCAGTTCATCGCCAGGGCTGGGGAGCGGCGCCGCGTGCGGGCCCGTGCCCGCAGCCGCG
>PMLK01000010.1 GCA_003158875.1 Chloroflexota bacterium | reverse complement strand
GATGTGGACGCCGAGCCACATCGCCCAGGCGACGAAGCCGCCCCTCATCGCCTCGATGCTTCGAATCCTAGCCCACTCGCTGAGACGGCCGTGCTCCGCTTATCATGACCTCATGCCACTCAGCGGTGAGTACGAGCCTGGAGCATTCGAGCGATCGCGCAAGCAGGTGGAGTTGTACGAGGCCACCGACGGCCGGGAAGGCGCCGACAATCGCGGCCAGCCCGTGATCATCCTCACCTCGGTCGGCGCAATCACCGGCAAGTTGCGCAAGGTGGCCCTGATGCGAGTCGAGCACGATGGGGCCTATGCAGTCGTCGCGTCTCTGGGCGGTGCGCCGAACCATCCGACCTGGTATCGCAACCTCAAGGCGAACCAGCACGTTGAACTTCAGGATGGTCCTGTGAAGCGTGACACCTGGCCCGCGAGGTATTCGGCCCCGAGAAGGCTATGTGGTGGTCGCGGGCGGTCGAGGCCTGGCCCGACTACGAGGTCTACCAGGGCAGAACGGAACGGGCAATTCCCGTGTTCGTGCTGGAGCCTGTGGCCTGGTCGGCGCCGGACGCCTAATTCGTAGGCCGGGTGATGCCGACAACTCTCGCGATGGGTATGTGCCTCCCGAGCACAGCCGCGCTCCTTGTGAGCGGAATTCGAACGACCCGGAGTGCCGTGGATGGGCGACGAGAGCAACCTCGAGCGTGAGCTTTCGATTCAGGATCGGGTCCTTGTGGAGGCCGACCTGTTCGGCAGGCCGGTTGGGTTCCGAACTCTGATAGTTAAGGTCGCGCCCGACGAACTCTGGCTTGGCATGTCCTCGCCAGATAGACGCCTCGAGGGGATGATCGAGCGCCAACCAGTTCGGTTGACTGTCGCCGGCGAGGGGCACGCCATGGTTGGTGCGTCCACATTTCTGCGGCCACTCGGCGGCGGCAAGTCCCGGGTGTTCGCGGTGGCGAAGCCCACGCGATTGGCGAAGGTCCAGCGGCGAGCTCATCTCCGTTACAGGCTCGCGATTGAAGTCCAGTTCCGCTACCTCGACCAGGTCAGTCGCGAGCCGCGCGGCAAGGCGTACTCAGGCAGAACCATCGACGTCAGCCCGGCCGGAGCCCTCTTCGTCACGGCCGCACCGCTCCAGGTCGGCGACGAAATCGGAATGACGTTGCCGCTCGCCGGAGGGGATAGGGTTTCGGTCATTGGCCTTGTGACACGATCCGTCATCACCGATCCGCCCCAAGACGTAGACGGCGCCTCCGGCGTCGGCGCTTCCGGCGTCGGCGCGGTCGCGGAGGCTGAACCCGCCACTCCAAACGAGGTTGAGGTCGCCGTGAGGTTCAGCCGAATCACGGCCGTGGATCAGAATCGCGTCTTGCGGTTCATTCTCATGGTGGAACGCCGCCGCAGGCAGTCGGAGGCTCAGCAGCCTGCTCCGGTCGCTGTATCGGCTCCGGCGCCTGCGACGGCGCCGGTCGCGCGCGCCACGCCCGCGCCATCGTCAGTAGGAGCCGCGCCGGCGCCGGCCGTTAACCCAGTGCTCGCGACCGAGCCGGTGGCAGCCGCATCGACGTTCCGCCAGCCGGCGACCCCGGCACTCCCAACGCTCGACGCCGACGCGCCCGCCATTGCGGTTGGCCTGCGCCTTTGCGAGAACGGCAGCGACGAGGTCCGCAAGTGGTTCGACAGCCTGGTGCCGTTCGATCGGATCGAACTCCTGTCGCAAATTCAAGCCAACATGGCGGGCACGCCGGTCCCTGGAGCCCCCGAGCCGACAAGCGTCCGCCCTCTAGCCGTGGCGCTCGGACTTCTCACGGCCTGACTGTCATCTTGGACGCGGAAGGCGGTGGTCGGCAATTGACACACCGCACCACTTGAATGGTCGCGACGGCGGTTGGGCATCGAGATTCGACCGATCTGAGCAGCGCGACGACGCTCGCCGGCACGTGGAACCCAGGTACGATCGGCTAGACTGAAGCAGTACCCGAAACTTGTCCCAGAAAGGCCCTGATTCGTGCCGCGGTCTGCAGTCGCCATCGCCCTGCCACGTGACGAGCTCCTTGCTCTGCAGGGTCCTTTCGCCGAAGCCGGCTACGAAGCGATTTCCATCAAGACCCCCGACGATCTTGAGTCTCTGCTAAAGAAGCGCTCGGATGTCCACTGCGCCATCCTGGACGGTGAAAACGACTTCGACGCAACGCTGGAGATGTACGGGGTTCTGCACGAAGCCGATCGCAACATTCCGGCGCTGATCGCCATGCCGCCGCACGCCCTGGGGCAGTTGGGCCTCGGAGGCCGAAGCGACTCTCGTGACGAGTACTTCACCCGGCCGTACTCGCCGGAATCGCTGCGCTGGCGGGTGGAAGCGATGCTAATACGCGTCGAGAACGCGCCGGAGCACGCGATCTCGTCCGGCGGGGTCGGCGAACCCGGCCACGACACCGAGACGCCTAAAGCGGGCGTGGCCGGTACGGCTCTTATCGGTGCGATCGGATCGACTGGCTCGGCGGCTGAGGGTGGCTACGCGCGTGGCCGGATAATCATCGTCTTCAATCCGAAGGGCGGCGTCGGCAAGACCACTATCTCGATCAACCTTGCGTCCGCTCTCCAGATGCGAAAGGGGCAGCGAGTCCTGCTGGTCGATTGCGACACGATTACCGGTCATGTTGCTTCGTCTCTCGGTCTGCATCAGCCCAAGACGCTCGCCAACGCCTGGGAGGAGCCGGATGCCGCCGGAGCCACTCAAACGCTTGCGGAGATTGCCACGATCCACAGCAGTGGCATTGGCGTGCTGGTCATGGCCGCCTCGCCTCTCCACACCGAGGTTCTGGATCCGAAGCGAGTTGCGGACTCGATCGTGGCTGCGCGAGACTTCTTCGATTGGGTCATCCTGGACATGCACCCTGACTACGGGCCACTGAACCAGGCTCTCTTCGAACAGGCAGACAAGATCCTGGTGCCTGTTACGCCGGACGTGCCCTGCATCCGGGCCGCCGTCCAGTTCCGCGAAGTCGCGATCGAGCTGGGCATTCGAGACCATCTATCGCTTGTCATCAACCGGGCCAACAGTGGCGTCTCGGCCTCAGACGTGGAGAGGGTCGTGGGCATCCGGGCCCTCGCTCGGGTCAGGTCGGCGGGATTGCTGTTCGTGAGAGCCTCTAACGAGGGCAAGTCGGCGGTGGAGCGATTCCCCACGGCCAAAGTCGTGAACGACATTGAAACCCTCGCGGATCGGTTGATCGCAGCTCTGAATGTCACGATCGACGCGTCCAAGCCGGGCGTTCGGCAGCGCAACAGGCTTATTGAATCGTTCAGGGGATTCTTCAAGCGGATCTCGGCGCAGGTCTCCTGACGCGACCGCCGGCCGCGCACTCGTTGCTGCCGCCGCGGAACGAGGGACTATGAAGTTCGATCGTTGCGGCCCGATACCGATTCGAGTCGCTCAACTAATCGGAGCAGGTCGCCGGCCTCGCTCTTCTTGAGTTCGCCAGTCTGCAAGGCTATGAGGAGCAGCCGCCGCCGCTCGAGTTCGTCCGCATCGAGAAGCATCTCGACGAGGGCGGAGTGCACCTCGCTGCGAGCCTCTTCGCTCTTGGACGACTTGCGACGGAACAACGGAGATCCTCCAAGATCATTCCCCCCCAAGCGACAGTCCAGCTCTGGTACGGACCCGACGAGTTAATCATCGTTTCCAACCTTGCAAACCAGCCTTCCCCGATCGTACGGGTTCCGGGCCAGCGAAAGAACCACCAGGCGCCACCCCTGAATGACGTCGGGATCGTCTGGCGGGTCACTATACCCAATCCGGCGATTCCCCGGCATGGCAGGGCTACGATCGCTTGAGGAAAGTTGAGGCTGCAACCATGTTGAGCGCGATAGACCTGGGTTCGGGAAACCAAAAGACGTATTTGCCGGGGGTGTGCAACATTGGCCCGGCCGAGATCAGGCGGCGTCGCCGGAGCGGTCATGCCGCCGTAGTGGTGTCGGTCGCGCTTCTTGCGATCCTGCTTGTGATCGGAGCCCCGGCATGGACGCGGCTCATCCTCGTGGTGACCGCCGGAGGCGCGGCTACTGCATACCTGCAGGCCAGGCTGCACTTCTGCGCCGGCTACGGGTCGCGCGGGATATACAACTTTGGGCCGCTCGGGACAGTGGAGCGGGTTCTCGATCCACAGGCACTCAGCCGTGATCGCATGCGCGCTTTGCAGATCGGACTGGTCAGCCTTGCGGTAGGGCTGATCGTCGGCGGAGCCGCGGTCCTGCTTCCGATCTCCTGAGCGACGATCTAGTGCCGACGTCTGCGCAGGGCCGTCGTGGCAACAGGCGACAGGTCCCAGACGTTAACTCGCGACGCGCCGGCGGTTGATCTCCACCACGCCGGAAGGTTGTACTTGGGCGTGGATCTCGAGCCGGTTGCGGCCGCGTTCCTTGGCCACATATAGGGCCTGGTCGGCGTCGCGGAGCGCCACGTCCACATCGGCACAATTCGCTTGCGAAAGTTCGGTGGCGCCGGCGCTCGCGGTGACCAGGCCGTAGGGCGGGTTGTCTGGATGCAACATCCCCACGGCCTGGATTGCGGTCAAGTAGCGTTGACCTGCGGCGCGCAGGGCTGCCTGGTCGCAGTTATGGAGTATGACCAGGAATTCCTCGCCGCCGTAGCGGTAGACACCGTCGCCGACACGGCTCGTCTTGCGAAGCGACTCGGCAACCCCGCGCAAGGCCGCGTCTCCGGCCAGATGCCCCATCGAATCGTTGAGCCGCTTGAACCGGTCCAGGTCCAGCAGCAGCAGACCCGCCGTCCCACCGTTGCGCTCGATTCGCGCCGCAAGAGCGGCGAGATCCTCGTTGAGTCGGAGGCGGTTGCCGAGACCGGTCAAGGCGTCCAGACGGGCGATGTTCTCCAGTTCCTCGTTGAGTCGCAGGAGTTCAGCCTGCTGAACGACAAGAGTCTCCTGCTGCATGAACAGGAACTCATCCTGTCGCCGGAGATCTTGTTCATGCTCCTTCATCCGGCCGTATAGCCCTCGGACCGAGATGATCTGCGAGTTCAGCTGTCGCTTACGCCTGACCTGAATGTCGTTGGAACACAACCCCAGCACCGAGCCGAGAGCGCTTGCGCCGAACGCCGCCGCCGGCAGTTCCCGGTCGCCGCCGGACAGGA
The DNA here is from genome assembly GCA_003158875.1 of Chloroflexota bacterium. Lineage (GTDB taxonomy): Bacteria > Chloroflexota > Limnocylindria > Limnocylindrales > CSP1-4 > Fen-1039. The sequence goes on along the minus strand of PMLK01000010.1, from coordinate 12,497 downwards.
TCATCGCAACCAGGATGCCGCCCAGCATCAAATCGGCCAGGGCCAGCCACTCGAGGAAGGCATGTCGCTCGAGCGGAATGAATATTGCGAATGCGAGGGGCATCATCCCGAGCGCAGCGAGGGCAAACTCCCGGGAATCGTTAACGAGCAGCACCGACAGCATGATCGCGACGATCGGTGTCAACCCGACAACCATGCCCAGGGGTATGACATAGCGACGTGCCCGTCGTCGAACCAGACGCGCGATTGCGAGGCAGGTGACTCCGAGGGGCAGGACCGCCAGGGCGTAAGCAAGAGCGGTGGGCGGTGAGATGAGCGCGTCGCCGACCAGGGCAAGCACGATCCCGGCCATTGCAACCAGGGCCGAGTAGTAAACGCTGTTCTGCAGTTCCCGCCTGTACACCGCCCTCAGACGCTTGTCCTTCGGGATGGTGGCGCGGGGTTTGTCCGTCGCCCGTGAAATCACGGCAGGCTCCATGACGTGGTTTGCCCAACCGTGCGAGGTATCGGCCGTCGGCGCGACAACTTCAGGGGCGGCGCGCATCCCGAGTCGTGGAAGAGGACCTGGCAGTCGGGTGCGGCGCGGCCGAACTCTGGCGCGGAGCGGCCCGACGTTGGCCCGGCCGCCTATGGTCAGGCGACTTCGGCCGCGCTCGGTCCGACGGGCGAGTAGTCGATCGCTATGTCGACGGCCATGCGATCAGAAGTGCGGGTGGCACCTTCCCGATAGAGGCGTAGCAGCGCTTCTTCGGCGGCCCTCAGGCGAGCATTGGCCTCCCACGCTGGCAAATCCGGCTCGGCCGCCTCCCGCGCCTCCATGGCCTCAACCAGTGAGCGGAGTACGGCATCGATGGCAGTTGGCTCAGGCACCGGAGTTTCCTTCCCGGACAAGTGGGCGATACGAGCCCATCTCGATCCAGTTCCACGTTACTCCGGACCTTGTTGCGATTCCAGTGGCCTAATCACATAGAAGTCGGAAGAATCGCCTCGGCATCGGGACCCGCGAGTGCCTGAGTCGCACGTTCGAGGAACCATCTAGCCGTGCCTCTTGCCGCGATACCGAGGAATGCCTTGTCCAACACGGCACCCAACTCACCGCCGGGTGGAGCGTAGTAGCCCTCGAGACGCAACTCTGTGGTCGTCAGGGTGAGGAGCCCGGAGAAGACGGGGAAGAGCGGGGCCAGTGACGACGACTGCCAGCTGATCTCCAACTCGCAGCCCCCGTCTATCTCTCGAATCCCACCCAGGTCCACGAACGCCGCCTTCTTGAAGACCAGGCTGGGGGCGTGGTTGCGGATGGGCAGGCTGAGGTCGGTCAGGAAGCGGCTTCTTCCAGGGCCGGCGGCCGGCACCGGAGTTCCCAGCCAGGATGCGGCCTTCTGGCCGAGCAGCGCAGCCGCACGCGGCACATCGATGGCCACAGGCTGAACCAGTCGCAGCGGAGTCACATGGGCAGGAGGGCTAGTCATCGGCCGAGCGTATCGACAATTGACTTACTACAACATTCGCCTTGGTCGCGTGGACGGGTTACTAACGGCCCTACCGCGCCTACCTCGATGGGTCGTACGAAACGTGCCGATGGCTTTGCCGGGACTCGATCGCCGGTTCGACGACGGTATGGGCACGGGCCCCATCCAGGGGACAGGGGACTTCGTTGGGCATGCCGGTGAACCAGGCCAGCCGATCGAGATGACGAGAAGCCACTCGATAGACGACGTCCGCGGCAAGGGTCGTCGACGGCAGAGATGTCCAGGGTCGCAGTATCCAGCCGCCCGGCAACGCCCGAATAACCGCCAGCGCGGCGGGGCCGCCGGTCACGACTCGACCGGTCGATTCCTCCACCACGTGCACGGCGTCGGTCAGGTCGTCGCGAGCCGCGACCGCCGCGATGTTGGGGCGTCCGCATCTGGCGGCCGTCTGGAGGGGGAGGAACTCGAGTCGCCGCTCGCGGTCCCACTTGCGGAGGTGGCGGATCGTTTCGCGGCAAACGCCGCAGTCCGCGTCGTATAAAACGGTCAGGTTCCGGCCGTCGGCCGCGCCCGCCACCACAGGTTCGCCGGTCGGGCGCGCTTCAATTGCCATGGCGGCGAATGGTAGCGCCATCGCAACGGTCTTGTGCGGTGAGCGGCGGAAGGACCGCCGATAGGGCTGGACCGAGGCTGGGGTCAGGTCCGATTCGTGTTTCGCCGCGAAGTTGATTCGGCTGGTCGTTCGATGTTTCGCGGGCGGGCGTGAATGTGCATCCGGTCGATACCCAGGAAGGTAAGAGCTCCTACGATGACGACCGCATTCGTGGTGGCGGCGTTCGAAGAAATTGCGAAATCTCCGCCGAAGCTGAGCTTGAAGCAGTTGACGGCCGCCACCGCCAGGACGGCGATCGACGCCAATGCGGCGGCCACGACCAGGCCGATCACGAGGTGGCGCTGTCCTTCGGTGTTCATAGCATCCTCCGGCAACTCCCGGTCGCTCCCGGCGAGTGACTCCCTGGAGTAGTCGTCGGTCGTGTGGCGGCCCTGAAGACCCAATTCGAATTGCCGGCCACGCAATCGAGGCCCCGACTTGGAACCGCGCGAAGTGAGTCGGCCGCACGTCCGAGGCTCGCTGTATCCTCGGGGTATGGTCTCCACTGGCAGCGACCGACTTCCGACTCACTCCACGATCGGTGGGGCGGGCCGAGATTCGGGCAGTCCGCCGGAGTCGTCAAGCGCCGCAGCGTCCGCCCACGACTCGCTGTCGGGCGAAGTCAAACTCCTGGGCTCGCTGCTCGGCGAGGTGATCGCGGAACAAGGTGGACCCGAGCTGCTGGAGCTGGTGGAGCGCAGCCGGATTCGATCGATTGCCTTTCGCGAAACTGGTGACGAGGCCGCCGAACGTGAGCTGGCTGCCGAACTGGATCGACTCGACGTGGAAGATGCCGAAGCGCTCGCGAACGCGTTCGCTCTGTACTTCCAACTCGTCAATCTTGCCGAGGAGCGCGACACCGTCAGGCGGCTCAAGAGCGCCGATCGACAGCCCGATCCGCCCGAAGAGGGAACGCCCGCGGCGGCGGTCGACTGGCTGTTAGAGCGGGGCTGGTCCGCGGGCCGCGTCAGCGGGCTTCTCGGTCGAATGCGGATCTCGCCCGTCCTGACTGCTCATCCCACGGAGGCGCGCCGCCGCACGATGCTGACGGCGTTGCGGCGCTGCTACACGTTGCTGGAGCAGCTGGACGATCCGCGTCTCGGCGCCTCGGACGTCGCGGAGATCCGCCGCCGGCTGCGCGAGGAAATCAGCGTCCTGTGGCGGTCGTCGGCCATTCGCCGGCTCGCACCGACGCCGATCGACGAAGTGCGCACGGCGATGACCTTCTTCGACGAGACCATCTTCCGGGTCGTGCCGAAGGTCTATCGGGACTTCGACCGAGCCATGGATCGGGCCGTGGCGGGAATGCCGCCAGCCCAGACTGCTCCGGACGTTGACGCCGGATTAACCGGTACCCGACCGGCGCGTGTGGCGGCGTTCCTTCGCTGGGGGTCGTGGATCGGCGGCGACCGCGACGGCAATCCCAATGTCACCGCCGAACTTACGCGGCAGGTTCCTCGAATCCACGCCGACCACCTTCTGCACGGTTACGAAGCCGTCGCGACGCGGCTGCTTTCACTGATCGCGGTCTCCGTGCCGCCCAATAGGGTTCAGCTTGTATTGGAGGCGCGACTGGCACGTGATGCGGAGGAACTCGCCGAGACGATGCGCAGTCTGGCGCGCCGCTATCCGGACGAGCCGTATCGCCGCCGGCTGGGGGCGATAGCCGAGCGGTTGCGACGGACTCGCAGGTACCTGACCGAGGAGACGGGCCCGATCTCCGGCCGCTACGAGAGTGCCGATCAACTTATCTGCGAGCTCGAAGAGATGCAGCGCTGTCTCGTCGACGATCGGCTGCCTCGCGTGGCCTACGGTGAAGTTCAGGAATTCATCTGGCAGGTCCAGACATTCGGCTTCCACCTTGCGTCGCTCGAACTCCGTCAGCATTCCGAAGTCCACGACGCCGCCCTGATCGCCTTGCACGGTGAGGCCAAGGCCCGCCCATCGTTTACGGCAGCGGCCGGGGACCGCCGATCCAACCTGGCCGCTGAACTGGTGCCGGGAGTGACTGCCGCGGAAGTGCTGGCTACTTTCCGGGCTGCGAAAGCCATCCAGCGGCGCTTCGGCGAAGCGGCATGTCATCGCTACGTGATCAGCTTCACGCGCTGTCACGACGACGTAACGCATGTCCTGGATCTCGCCGAAATCGCGGCGGACCCGTCGATCCCGGCTGCGGCCACCTCTGGTTTCGCGGCGGGTGCCCCGGCCCTGGACGTAGTGCCGCTGTTCGAGTCGAGTGACGCGCTCAATGGTTGCGGCGCGCTGCTAGAGGAATTGCTGGCCGATCCGCGCTATAGGCGCCATCTCGCGGCACGGGGCGACCGCCAGGAAGTGATGCTCGGCTACTCCGACTCGAACAAGGAGTCCGGATTTCTGGCCGCGATATGGATGCTGTACCGGGCCCAGTCCACTCTCGCGGAAGTGGCCCGGCGCCACGGCATCGAACTGACACTCTTCCACGGCCGCGGTGGGGCCATCGGACGTGGCGGCGGGCCGACGAACCGGGCCATCCTGGCCCAGGCCCCGGGCTCCATCGCCGGCCGCTTCAAGATGACCGAGCAGGGCGAGACCGTGGCCGCCAACTACGCCAATCTCGCCATTGCTCAACACCACCTGGGCCTTGTCGGGAGTGCCGTCGCCGTCGCCTCGACGACCGAGCACGACGAATGCGTGGCCGAAGCGGACGGGCGTGGGGCGGCCGTGATGGACGAGCTTGCCGCGATTTCCCGGGCCAGCTATCGAGCCCTCGTCTACGAGGAGCCCGGATTCGAAAAGTTCTTCCGAGCCGTGACCCCGCTCGCGGAACTGTCCACCATGGCTCTCGGATCGAGACCGGCCCGTCGTGGCGCCCCGAACGGTTCGGCGCCCAGCGGCATCGACTCGTTGCGAGCGATCCCGTGGGTCTTCTCGTGGTCTCAGGCACGCATCGGGTTGCCGGCCTGGTACGGGCTCGGGTCCGCCCTGGAGGAATTCGAGCGGGCGCACCGCGAGGGTTCGCTCGGCCGCGTGGCCGATTTGTACCGCGACTGGCCGTTTCTCTCGAGCGCGTTCGACAACGCGGAGTTGATCCTGGGCCGCTCCGCGCCTCGAATCGCGCAGCTGTATGTGGCTCTGGCCGGCGATCAAGAGGGCGAGAGGCTCTGGGGTCGCATCGTTGGTGAGTACGAACGCTCGATTCGAATGCTCGCCAAAGTCACCGGCAGGTCAGAATTGCTGGCCGCGGAGCCTCTCGTCGGTAGATCGATCCGGCTTCGACGCCCATACATCGATCCTCTATCTCATATCCAGGTACGCTTCATCGCCCGGTTGCGCTCGCTGCCGGCCGACGACCCAAACCGCGAACGTTTCCGCCGCCTCGTGCAGCTGACCGTCAACGGCGTCGCGGCGGGTCTTCAGAACACCGGTTAAGCCCGATCCAATAGTCCGACGAGGAGAAGCTCGATGCCATCGACACGACGGAGCGGTTCGCGGTCCGGAGCCTCCTCCGGAGCCGCTGCGCCCGAGTCCGGCGCCGAGACTACTCGCCACTCGGAATCGCCACGTGAGGCTGCCGCACGAGCAGCCGCGGCTGCCGGGCTGGCGGCGCCCGCCAACGCCGGTCCTGCCGATGTGGCGCCGCCTACGGTGCCACTCCCCGCCGACGACGCCACGATCTTCGGGCTGAGCCTGGACGAGCTGGCCGAGCGCTGGGCGGTGCCGATGGGAGAGACCGCAATCGGCGCCGAGGCGATGATCGGGGCCGATCGTCGGGCGCAGGCGATGGGCGTGCCGGGCATACGGCTGATGGAAAACGCGGGTTGTGCCGTTGCCGCGGCCGTCAAGGCGCTCGCGGTCAAGACCGGTCGCTGGGACAAGGGCCCGATCCTCATTCTGGGCGGCCCGGGCAACAACGGCGGCGATGGATACGTGGCTGCGCGGCATCTTTCGCGTCAGGGGGCGCGGGTGGTGGCCGTATTGGTCGGATCCGAGGGGCGGCCGAGCGGTAAAGACGCGGCCCGCAACTGGGATCGCCTGGAAGCCGAAGCCAACGTCGAGCGAATCCACACGTCTGTGGCGCGCGACGTGGCGATACTGGGCCAGGGCGTCGAGAAGGTGGCGGTCGTCGTGGACGCGCTGCTGGGCACGGGAGTCCAGGGGCCGCTGCGCGACCCGGTCAGGAGCGCCGTGGAGCTGATAGGTCGAGCCCGCCGAGCCGGCGTCCCGATTCTGGCCGTCGACACGCCGACGGCGGTGGATCTCACCAGCGGCGACCTTTCCGACCCGGTCGTCCAGGCTCACGTCACGGTCACGTTCCACCGGCCCAAGACCGGCTTGCTGGCGCGCCGGGGCAAGTCCGTGGCCGGCATGGTGCTCGTGGCGCCGATAGGCATTCCGGCCGACGCGGATCGTGGCTGAGTACTCAGCCGGAGGCCGGACGGCTGAAGGCAGCCCGTCGCCGCACGCGTGGCACCACGTGTGACCGGCGGCGCCGTCTGTTGCCCGACCGAAGCACCTCGCCTACGATGCCGGGGAGCGGCGCGCGAGTCGCATCCGTCACCGGTAATCACATGTAGCACGAGGCCGCCAAACCTATGGCCGCAGGCGCAACTCCCGAATTCGATCTGATCGTCATCGGCGCCGGCACAGGTGGCTATACGGCCGCGTTCCGTGCCTCCCAGCTGGGCCTGAAAGTGGCACTCGTGTGCGACTCGAAGGTCGGTGGGACATGCCTCCATTTCGGCTGCATTCCCACCAAGGCTTTGATCGAGTCGGCCGAGTTCTACAACCGCCTCAAGAAGGCCAAGGATTTCGGGATCGTCCTCGAGTCCAAGCCCGGGTTCGACTACGCGGCCATCGCCGCTCGCCGCGATCAGGTCGTCAAGCGGATGTGGACCGGCCTCAAGGGCCTCGTCGACAAGAACAAGGTGACGTGGATCGCGGGCCGCGGTCGCTTCGACGGACCGACCACAATTCGCGTCTCGCTCGACGGCGCCGACGGAACGCCGGGCGCGGGCGGGGAGCGAGTCGTGACCGCCAAGGACGTGATCATCGCGACCGGGAGCCGCGTCAAGAGCTTCGCAGGACTGACCCCCGACGGCCGGCGCATCATCACCTCGGACGATGTCACGACCAAGGCGGAGCTGCCCAAGTCGATCGCCATCGTCGGCGCCGGGGCGGTCGGAGCCGAATTCGCGTCGCTGTTCCACGACCTCGGCGTCGCAGTGACGCTCCTGGAATACCTGCCGGGCATCCTACCGCTCGAGGACAAGGACGTTAGTACGGCAGTCGAGAAGAGCTTCATCCGGCGCGGCATCAAAGTCATCACCAATGCCAGGTTCGACACGGCCTCGGTCAAAGTTGGCAAGGCCGGCGTCACCCTGACCGTGGGCCCGGAGGGCGGCGCGGCCGATCCTCTCGAGGTCGAGCAGCTGCTCGTGGCCACCGGTCGAGCACCGAACACCGAAGACCTCGGTCTGGGGACGACGAAGGTCGAGCTTGACCGCGGCTTCGTGAAAGTCGACGGCTGGATGCGGACCGCCGAGCCGCACGTCTATGCCATCGGCGACGCCATCGGTGGCCTGATGCTGGCCCATGTCGCCGCGCACGAAGGTATCGTCGCCGCGCACGAGATTGCCGGCGAAGGCCCGGAGCCGATCGACTACGACCACCAGCCACGCGCCACCTACACGCATCCCCAGGTTGCGTCGATCGGGCTCACGGAGCAGCAGTGCGTCGATCGGGGCATCGCGATCAAGAAGGGCACGTTCAACTTCGCGGCCGTCGGCAAGGCGGTCATCGTCGGCGAGACCGAAGGATTCGCTAAGGTCATCGCCGACGCGACCACAGATGAGGTTCTGGGCGTGCACCTGGTGGGTCCGAGCGTGACCGACTTGATCGCCGAGGCGGCCCTGGGCATGACGCTCGAGGCCACGGCCTGGGAGATCGGCGCGACCACTCATCCGCATCCGACGCTGGCCGAAGCTCTGGGCGAGGCCGCTATGGCGGTTTCGGGGCGGCAGATCAACTCCTAGGCGGCCCGGTGCGGCCGGGGCCTGGCTGCGGCCGCACCGGCGCGGTGCCGCCGGGTGTGGCCGCCGGACGTCACCCGCCGCCGCGTAGCCACCGTCGCCTCGCGTGGCCGCCGGACATCGAGCGCCGAGCTCCGCTGGACGCCGCCCGCCGCCCCGCATTTCGTGCCGAATGTCACCCCACGTGACGTTATCGACGCGCGGCCCGCGTTTCGTTCCCGAATGTCACGCCGGGCAACGCTAAGTGGCGACTCTGCCAGCCGGTGACCGCCGAGCCTCCCCGGGTCGCCGCACCGCCGAGTGTCCGAGCGTGAAACCGTACCCGAAACGACCCGCGCCGAGTCCGCGCCCCCTGCTACGGCGCAATTCTTCGGTTTACGCCACCCGGAGTGGCATTGGCCAAGGAATGTTGAGCGACGACGTATCCGAGGCCGCAGCCCGGTCCGTTCCGGCCCTTTCCAAGCCGCGCGCTCACAGATGGCCTTTCGTGTCAGTGGGCGACTCTTGCGGACTGCGAGGGTCGTCGCCGGAGTCTGGGCGCGGGCGATCTGCAGCCCGTAGGGTGCGCCGGTGACGCGGACCACTCCCCGTGGACGCCGAAATCGGCCAAACTAGCCGCATCGTCCTCGTGGAGCGGGCGAGAGCTCAGGGCCACGGCACGCATGAATCGTGCCCAGCCGCGCAGGAGGTTTGTNNGAAGTCATCACGGACAAGGTCAACGCCGAAGTCCCGTCGCCGTTCGCCGGTGTCCTGCGAGAAATCCTCGTTCAGGAAGGCCAGACGGTACCGTACATGGCGGAGATCGCCGAGATCGTGGAGAGCGCCGGTGCCGCGCCTCGAGCGGGGAGCAACGACGCAGCCAAGGCCGCTCTGGCAGCCCCGGCCGCTTCCGCTCCGACCGCCCCCACTGCTCCGGCTGCTCCGACCGCCCCCACTGCCCCGGCCGCGCCAGCCTCGAGCGCGGCTCCGGCCGTGCCCGCTCCTACCGCGACCGCCTCGCCGCAACTCGCCGCAGTCGGCGACGCCAACGCCCGGATGACTCCCGCGGTTCGGATGCTGATGCGCGAGTACGGACTGTCGCCCGTCCAGATTGTCGGCACGGGTCATGCCGGACGCATCACCCGTGAGGATGTCCTGGGCGTTGTAGCTGTCGCGGGGCGCGGTACCGCCACTGCGGGCGCTCAGCCCGCCGGCTCTCCGCCCGTCCAGCAGGCACCCGTCCTGACGGTCCCGAGCCATTCGCCGGGCCTGGCACCGGCCGCTCCTTCGTCGGCCCCGTCGTCGATCGTCTGGGAACCCGGACAGGACGAGATTCTGGTTCCGCACACCCAGATGCGGCGCGGCATCGCCGCCCAGATGACCCGCGCCGCGCAGGTGCCCGTGGCTCACAGCACGTTCGAGGCGGACATGACGGCCGTAGTCAACTTGCGCGCGGCCCAGGCCGAGTCGTACAAGGCCCGTGAGGGCGTCGGACTGAGCTTCCTGCCGTTCGTGGTCAAGGCCGTCGTGGAAGCGCTCCACGGCCACCCCGATATCAACGCCCATTACGTCGAGGAAGGTTTGCTGCGCAAGCGCCGCGTCAATATCGGCATCGCCATTGCCGTCGACAACGGTCTCATCGTGCCAGTGATCCACGACGCCGACCAGCTCTCGATCAACGGCATCAACCGCGCCATCCAGGACCTCGCGTCCCGCGCTCGGTCGAACAAGCTCCGGCTCGACGACCTCCAGGGCGGGACGTTCACCGTGGACAACACCGGCTGGTTTGGTTCGGTGCTGACGGTGCCGATCATCAACACGCCCGAGGTCTGCATCCTGACGACGGAAGCGGTTGTGAAGCGGCCAGTTGTTCGAGAGACGCCGGAGGGCGACGTCATCGCCGTGCGGTCGATGATGAATCTCGTCGCCGGCTACGACCATCGCGCCACCGACGGCGCCCAGATCGGTAAGTTCGTTCGTGACGTGATCTGCTGGCTCGAGTCGGTCGGCGCCGATTCGGCGATCTACTAGGCCACGGGAAGAGCGACATCGTGACTGACTCCGCCGACACTCGCGCCGAAACACGGGCCGAAGCTCGCGCCGACACCGGGGCTGTGGCCCGCGCCACGCTGCCAGACACCATCGCCCTGGGCGGCGGCACGTTCGCTCCCGGACTCGACGGCTCCGCCGCTCCACGCCGCCACCCCGAGTGGATCAAGGCCCGCATCCCGTCCGGTCAAACCTACCAGGACCTGCGGCGACGACTCCACGGCCTGGCCTTGCATACGGTTTGCGAAGAGGCCCATTGCCCCAACATGGGCGAGTGCTGGGATCAGAAGACCGCGACGGTCATGATTCTGGGCGACGTCTGCACCCGCGCCTGCGGGTTCTGTGCCATCAAGACGGGCAAGCCCACGATCCACGACCTGGACGAACCGCGTCGCGTTGCCGAGGCGATCTCCGGTTTGGGCCTCGACCACATAGTGGTCACGAGCGTCGCACGCGACGATCTTGCGGACGGTGGCGCGAGCGTCTTCGCCGATACGATCGTCCGTCTCAAGGTCGCCTGCCCGGGCATGGGCGTGGAGGTCCTGATCCCCGATTTCAACGGCGAGGAAGAGCCGCTCCGGACCGTCATGGCGGCCGGGCCGGACATCCTGAATCACAACGTCGAAACGGTGGCTCGGCTGCAGAAGCCGGTGCGAAAGCGAGCCAGATACGATCGCTCGCTGGATGTGCTCGTCCGGGCCAAGCGGTATGCCCGCGAGATGAACCCCTCCTGGACGGCCGACAAGCCGGCCGTCCACACCAAGTCGTCCATCATGGTCGGCCTGGGCGAAACTCGGCCGGAACTACATCAGACGTTCCTCGACCTGCGTGCGGTCGAATGCGACATCCTGACTCTGGGGCAGTACCTGAGGCCGTCGGCCGAGCATCTTCCGGTGGAGCGGTACTACCACCCCGACGAGTTCGCGGAGATGCGTGACGAGGCATTGGCGCTGGGTTTCAAGCACGTGGAGTCGGGGCCGCTGGTCCGGTCCAGCTACCATGCCCGCGACCAGGTTCCGGATGCCGAGGCGCGACGGGCCGAGAGAGCGGCTCGGGACGCGGCAGTGGCGTTGTCGGCCGGAGCGGTGTCCGCCGAAGCGCCTGGGACGGCTGGGGCGTCCGCGGAGGTCCAGGGAACCGCGACGCACGGTCCCACGATCACCGCAGACGGCCGCGTCGTGTATCGCGCGGACTAGATCCCTATCGCGCGGAGCAGGCTGCGCGGAGATCGACACGCAAGAGGAGGGGGGAATGGTCGCGGAGCCGGGTTCCGACTGGTTCGAACGGTTGCCCAAAGTGGAACTCCATCTCCACGTCGAGGGCGCCATTCCGCACGCGGCACTTTGGCAGCTGATTGACAAGTACGGCGGTGACCCGCGCGTGCCAGGCCGAGATGACCTCGCCTCGCATTTCGTCTATCGCGACTTCCCGGAGTTCATTGAGAAGTGGGTTTGGAAGCGAAATTTCATCCGTGAAGAGGCCGATTTCGAGCTTATCGGAGCGGCGGTCGCGGCCGACCTCGTCCGGCAGAACATCCTGTATGCGGAGGCGTTCTACACGCCGTCGGACGTCGCCGCTACGAGTATGTCGCCCCAGGAAGTGACCCTGGCTCTGCGCCGCGGGCTGTCGTCGGTGAGTGGCGTGGACGTGGGTTTGATCGTCGACTTGTGCCGCGATACCGGTCCGGCCCTTGGCGCCGCTACTCTGGAGGCCGTGGCTGAGGTCGCTGCCTCGGCCGGAGTCATCGGCATCGGTCTGGGCGGCTCCGAGCAGACATTCCCGCCAGAGCCGTACGCGGCCGTCTACGAACGAGCGCGGTCCCTTGGCTTGCGGACTACGGCCCACGCGGGAGAAGTAGTCGGAGCGGAAAGTGTCTGGGGCGCGGTTCGGGCGCTTCGCGTCGATCGCATCGACCACGGGCTTCGAGCGGTCGACGATCCGGAGTTGCTGGCGCTTCTCGCGGAGCGGCGCCTTCCCGTGACCGCATGCCCGGGCTCCAACGTGGCCACGGGCGCAATTGCCACTCTCGAGGAGCATCCGCTCCGCCGGTTCCTGGAATCGGGTGTGGTCGTCAGCGTCAACACCGACGACCCGGCGATGTTCGGGCTCACACTGACCGGCGAGCTGGCCGCGACCGTCGATCGACTCGGTCTGACGCGAGCCGAAGTTCGAACACTGACGCTCAATGCCGTGGACTCGACGTGGCTGCCGCCGGAGCGCCGGGCCGCGCTTCGGGCTCGTGTCGAAAACGACCCGGTCTGGTCGGAGTAGGGGACCGACTCGGCGCGATCAGGTGCCTGCCGCGCGGCGACCCCACCCAGACGCGCGGCGACCCCGCCC
>PMLK01000002.1:350-5713 GCA_003158875.1 Chloroflexota bacterium | reverse complement strand
CTTGTCGATCTCCTGGATCGTCATTCGCTCGCGAACGACGCGCTCCATGCGCAGCAGGCCCACCCGGAAGGCGTTCTGGATGAGTTCGCCGTTGGCGCGGATGCGGCGGTTCCCGAGGTGGTCGATGTCGTCCGGCGTGCCGAGACCGCGGTTCAGCTCGATAAGGTGGCCGACGATGGCGGCGATATCCTCGCGAGTGATGATTCGCTGCTCGCGGTCCAACTCCACGCCCATTCGCTCGACGACCGGCCCGAGCTTCTTGTTGAACTTGTAACGGCCGACGCGGCCGAGGTCGTAGCGGCGGAAGTTGAAGAACAGACTCTCAACGAGCTGGCGAGCGTTGTCTCCTGTCGGCGGATCGCCCGGGCGCAGCTTCTTGTAGACCTCGATGAGGGCATCCTGCTGGGTCTTGGTGAGATCCTTGTCCAGCGTCGACGCGATGTACTGGTGTTCTGGATCGGTGTCGACGGTGGCGAAGAGCGCGCCGATCTGGTCGTTCTGCTCGTATCCGACAGCCCGAAGCAGCGTTGTCGCCGCGATCTTGCGCTTGCGATCGACCTTGACCGACAGCAGGTCCTTATTGCTCGTCTCGAACTCGAGCCAGGCTCCGCGGTTGGGGATGACCTTGGCCGAGTAGAGAGTGCGACCGCTCGTAGGATCTTCGACGGCGCTGTAGTAGACGCCGGGCGAGCGGACCAGCTGAGAGACCACAACGCGTTCGGCGCCGTTGATGATGAANNGCCCATGTAGACGCGCTGGCGCTGAATCTCGCCCGTCTCCTTGATCAGGAGCTCGACGTTCACATAAAGCGGACGGCTGAACGTGAGGTCCTTGGTCCGGCATTCGAGTTCGTCGTACTTGGCGGAGCCAAACTCGTAGTCGAGGAAATGGAGCTCCATCACCTTGCCGGTGAAATCCTTGATCGGGCTGATCTCGTCGAACAGCTCCCGCAGTCCGTTTCCGACGAACCAGTCAAACGACTTCAGTTGAAGCTCGATCAGGTTCGGAATATCGAGAACTTCGGGGATCCGTGCGTACCGCCGACGGGCAGCCGACGCACTTGAGGACTCAGCGACAGACAGCATGAACCGCTCCTTGACGGAGGAGATAGGGAAGGGCCGCGCTCACAGAAGGAATAGGATACCGCGCTTTTTGCGGTTGTCAAACGGGCGCGCCTAGAGAGACCCCTCGCAATTCCCGTCCCGCGCCGTTGGCTCATGGGGCGGCTCACGCCGCCCCACTTTACCAGAAGAATTACTTGATCTCTACCTTCGCACCCTGCTCTTCGAGAGCAGCCTTGATCTTCTCGGCCTCTTCCTTGTTGACGCCTTCCTTGACCGGCTTCGGGGCCGCGTCGACGAGATCCTTAGCCTCCTTGAGGCCGAGGCCCGTCAGCTCGCGGACGACCTTGATGACCGGGATCTTGTTCGGGCCGATGTCCGACAGGATCGCGGAGAACTCGGTCTGCTCTTCCTCGGCAGCGGCGGCGGCGGCAGGCGCGGCGGCGGCGGCGACACCGACAGCCATCGGAGCGGCGGCGGTCACACCGAACTTGTCCTCGAAGGCCTTCTTGAAGTCGGACAGCTCGAGAACGGTCATGGACGCGAACGCCTCGAGGATCTGATCCTGAGTCAGCTTTGCCATTTGATTGATTTCTCCTTGAACCCGGGCCTTACGGGCCCGAGCGGTTGTGTCTCTGAATTGAGCCGGGGCAGCCGAGCCGAGGCTCAGGCCGCGCCCTGCTTGTCGGCGAGTGCCTGTACCAGACCGGCGACTTCTCGCAGCGGGGCATCGAACAGCCCGGCCACGTTGGCCATCGGTGCCGCAATAGCACCGGCGACCTGGGACAGAAGAACGTCGCGACCGGGCAGCTGCGCAAGGCGTGTGACGCCGTCCGCATTCACGACCTGATCGCCGATGACCGCTCCGGTCACCTTAATCATGCGGTGCGGCCGGAACGCTTCGAGAACGGCCTTGGCGGCCGCTCCCTGGTCGCCCCTCACGAAAGCCACCGCGGTGGGGCCCTCGAGCAGGATCGACAGCGCTTCCACTCCGGCGTCCTTCGCGGCGATCTTCATCAGCCGGTTCTTGACGACGTGGTACGAGACGTTCTGCTTGCGCANNCGCCGAGCTGGACCGAGCTTCCTCAGTCAACTCTGCGATGGTCTCGCGCTTGGCCTCGGTAGGCATGTTGACCTCCTTGGGTTGTGGCACGCAACCGGCGCGGCGGTGGGCTCGGTTGGCGGTAGCTATTCCACCTACCAAAACGCCCCTGCGACGGCTATTCGCCAACAGGGGCGCACCCACCCACGCGGATGGAGGCTTCGTTCCCTGCCTCGGCATGCCCGTCGGCTTGAAGCCGGCGAATTGAGCCCCTTTCCCTGTCGACGGTTGCCCGGCGGCGAGGATCGGTGACGCATGCTGTCTGCGGCGGTCCGTCGTATTCAATTGAACCTGGGCCGGTACGCGTCACCGCGCCCGGTCCGCATGTAGTAAGCGGGCGGTCAGCCCGCGGCGGCGGCGAGAACCGCCGGGATGTCCATCCGAATGCCGGGGCCCATCGTCGGGGTGATGGTCAGCGTCCGGAGGTACTGGCCTTTGGCGCCCGATGGGCGCGCGCGGTTCACGGCGTCGAGAAGCGTGGCAAGGTTGTCCACGAGCTGCTGAGCCTCAAAGCTGGCCTTGCCGAACGGGACATGGATGATGCCGGCCTTGTCCACCTTGAACTCGACGCGGCCGGCCTTGACTTCCTTGATGGCCCGCTCGAGGTCGAAGGTGATGGTGCCCGACTTCGGGTTCGGCATGAGACCCTTGCGACCGAGGATGCGGCCAAGTCGCCCCACCATGCCCATGACATCAGGAGCCGCGAGGGCAACGTCGAAGTCCGTCCAGCCGGCTTCGATCTTCTTGACGAGGTCCTCGGCCCCGACTTCGTCCGCACCGGCCCGCAGGGCCTCCAGGGCCTTCTCGCCCTGGGCGAAGACCACGACCCGCACAACCTTGCCGGTACCGTGGGGCAGCACGATGGTGCCGCGGACCATCTGGTCGGCATGGCGGGGATCGACGCCCAGGCGGAGGTGCGCTTCCACGCTGGCGTCGAAGCCAACGTAGCTGGTCTTCTTGACCAGGTCGGCACCCTCCTCGGGCGAGTAAAGCTTGCTGTGGTCGACGAGCTTGACCGCTTCCTGATACTTCTTGCCGCGCTCCGGCATACCAATTCTCCTTCCGTCGGCAACTCAGTCGAGTTGCCTTCCCTCTGTCGCGGGGTGTACGCCGGGCTCGGCCCGGGTGGATTAGGCCAGCGCCGCGTTGGCGCCGGAGTACGTCTAGCCTACGACCTCGATACCCATGCTCCTGGCAGTGCCTTCGATCTGAGCCATGGCCCCTTCGATCGAAGTTGCGTTGAGGTCCGGCATCTTGGCGGTGGCAATCTCGCGGATCTGATCGCGGGTCACCTTGCCTGCGGTCTCACGACCGGCGGTTGCAGTGCCCTTGGTGATCCCGGCGGCCTTGCGCAGAAGATCCGGCGCCGGCGGGGTCTTGAGGACGAAGGTGAACGAGCGATCCTCGAAAATCGTGATCTGAGCCGGGATCACCTGGCCGGCCTTGTCGGCCGTCTTCTCGTTGTAAGACTTGGTGAACTCGACGATGTTGATGCCGTGGGGGCCAAGCGCCGTGCCGACTGGAGGGGCAGGCGTGGCCTTGCCAGCGTTCAGCTGAAGAGTGAGGACGATGCGAATCTTCTTAGCCACGGGGCTCGAGGTTCCTTTCTAGAACAGGTTCGGCGAGCGCCGGTCCGGACGAGTCCAGGCCAAGGCGGAGCCAAGCACATGAGCGAGCGCACGATCGTGAGCAAGCGAATGCGCGGAGGCGACAACGCCGGAATGGGCCGTCCGGGCGGTGCTCACAGCTTCTCGACCTGGAGGAAGTCCAGCTCGACCGGAGTTTCGCGGCCGAAGATGCTGACCAGCACCTTGACTTTGTTTCTCTCCGGGTTGACCTCGTCCACGGTGCCGATGAACTCGGCGAATGGACCGTCAGTGACCCGGACGTTCTGACCCTTTGTGAACGCAACCCGGTAGCGAGGCGTCTCCACGCCCATCTGCCGGAGAATCTGCTTGACCTCCGCCTCGTCGAGCGGGATCGGCTCGCTGCGGACGCCGGGGATGTTGCCACCGCCGACGAAGCTCGTGACTCCAGGAGTGTTGCGAACCACGTACCACGAGTCCGGATCGAGAATCATCTCGACCAGAACGTAGCCTGGATACACCTTCTTCTGGACCGTGTGGCGCTGGCCCTGGCGAATCTCGATCTCGTCCTCCATCGGCACGAGAACCTGGAAGATCTTGTCGTCCNNCTTGTTCTCATAGCCCGAGTAGGTGTGGATCACATACCAACGCTTCTCAGGCGGTCGAACCAGTTCGCCAGCTTGCTCTGTCTTCATGCTCAGGGTCACCCGTTGAGTCGAGTGGCGATATATGCGAAGACGGTGTCGAAGGCGGCGATATACAGGGCCACGGCTGCGCTGACTGCCAGCACCAGGACCGTTAGGTTGCGAGCCTGCTGCGGGGTAGGCCAGTTGACCTTCTGAAGTTCCTGCCACGAGTCTAGAACGAAGCGCTGGATGCGCGACACGGCTGCTCTCTAACTATGTGACTTGGTTTTGCTGGCAGGCGCCGCGGGACTCGAACCCACAACCCCTGGTTTTGGAGACCAGTGCTCTGCCAAATTGAGCTAGGCGCCTGCGATTCCTTCGCCTCAGACGGCCCATCCCTTCGTCGCCTTCGGCGCTCCTCGCTCACGTGCTTGCGTACGCTTGCTGGTGCTCGTTCGGCGCCTCGGCCTGGACTCGTCGGAGGCTCGGCTGGTAACTCTACTTTGCCTCGCGATGAACAGTATGGCGGCGTTCTCGAGGACAGTACTTGCGAAGCTCGAGTCGACCGGGATCGTTCTTCTTGTTCTTGCGCGTGGTGTACGTCCGCATCTTGCACTCGGTGCAGGCGAGCTGAATGATCGGACGTGCGTCGACCTTGGCCATCTTCTACTCAGTGATCGTGGTGATGGCCCCGGCGCCGACAGTGCGGCCACCCTCGCGGATGGCAAAGCGCTGACCGACCTCGAGGGCGATCGGGGTGATGAGTTCGACGGTCATGTCGACGTTGTCGCCAGGCATGATCATCTCGGCTCCGTCGGGTAGTCCGATGGCACCGGTGACATCCGTCGTGCGCAGATAGAACTGCGGACGGTAGCCGTTGTAGAACGGGGTGTGGCGGCCGCCCTCTTCACGTGAGAGGACGTAGACGCGAGCCACGAACTTGGTATGGGGCTTGACTGAGCCCGCCTTGGCCAGGACCTGGCCGCGC
>PMLK01000002.1:0-273 GCA_003158875.1 Chloroflexota bacterium | reverse complement strand
CGGCCCTTGATGCCGAAGACATCTTCGACCGGCATGATGAAGGGCTTGTCGATTGGGCGTTCCGGAGTCGGGATGTAGCTGTCGACCGCATCCATGAGTTCCTGGATGCAGACGTAGGCCGGATCGTCGACCTTGTCGGGGGCCTCGAGAGCCTTGAGGGCGGAACCGCGGATGATCGGGATGTCGTCGCCGGGGAAGTGGTTCTTGGTCAGCAGCTCGCGAACTTCGAGCTCGACAAGATCGAGCAGTTCGGGATCGTCGACCGCGTCGCAC
>PMLK01000096.1 GCA_003158875.1 Chloroflexota bacterium | reverse complement strand
TGGTAGTGCGTGCGGAGCGCGAGCTGGTCGTCGAACGTGGCCCCGATCGTCGATGCGAACTGACTCGCGAGACCCTTCATGGTTGGCCTCTCCTCCGCCAGTGCAGCGGGAACAGACCAGGTGTGGTGGCAGCGATTGCAGGTCCGCTGGTAGTCGCCATTCGCCATGTCAACCTCCTGGGGTTGCGCGTGCATGCTCGCGGTTCTGTCCGACGTGCGCACCGACATCGTTCAAGATCGCCGATCGGCGTGGAGCCGACATCGCGCGTGCCGTCCGTCTCGCGCACGGCAACCGGCCGTGGTCGACCGACCCTACCGGTGGGGGTCACGGTAATCAAGTCCGTTGCGATGAAAGGGCCGGTCTTGGGCCCACGTAGCCCGGCGTGACTCGCGCCCGTCACGACGCACGGGTTTGGGCCTTGCTCATACGCTCGTCGCTATCCCGCCATCGTGCGAAGATAGGTCTGCGTTTCGGCCGCTGACATCGGGCGGTACCGGAGGATGATCGCCGAGAAGCAAGGGGCTTCTGGTCCGCGAGGACGATAGGCGCCGGCGCCCGATGGAGCCAAATAAAAGGACCCATGTATGACGGAGGCCAGCCGGACCGGCCCTGAGGTCAAGGACGCCATGCGCCGTTCGGAGGAGCAGTTCCGCTCCATATTCGACGGCCTGGGAGACGGTGTGGCGATCTCCCAGCCCGGCGGCAAGTTCCTTGAGGTCAACCGCGTCCTTTGCGAGCGGCTCGGCTACACCCGCGAGCAGCTCCTGAGCATGCCGGTCAGCGCCATCAACTCACCCGAGTCGGCGGCCACTATCCCGGGACACGTCGACGAGATAATGCGGGGCGGCGGCGTACGGGCCATAGACGCGACGCATGTTCGGCGAGACGGCACCGAGATGCCCATCGAGGCCGTGTCGCGGCTCATAGAGTTCCGCGGCAAGCCGGCGATCCTGACGGTGTATCGGGACATAGCGGAGCGCAAAAGGGCTGAGGAAGCGCTGGCTGCCTCGGAGGCTCGCCTTCGGACGGCGATGGACACGATGCTCGACGGCGTCGCCATCACGTCGGCCGTCCGAGACGATGCCGGACGCATAGTCGACTTCCGGCGCGACTACGCCAACCCCGCCATGGGCGTCATCTCCGGCGTCCCCGCGAACGAGCAGGTCGGGCACACGCTGCTCGAGCTATTCCCGGCCCACGTCGCCAACGGGCTCTTCGATGCCTATGTTCGCGTGGTCGAAACCGGCGTTTCCTTCGACTCAGCCGCCTTCCGCTACAGCGACCACGACGGGCCGGGCGGACCGGCGGACCAGTTCCTCGAGCAGCGCGTGGCCAGGATGGCCGACGGCTACGTCATCTCGGAGCGCGACGTGACCGAAATCGAGCGCGTGCGCCGCGAGCGCGAGCGGCTGGCTGCCATCGTCGAGGAGTCGCCCGACGGCATACTCGTCACGGATGCCGATCTGAGGATCGTTTATGTGAACTCGGCCTTCGCTGGCGACCTGGGCGTGCAAGCGTCCGACGTGCTGGGCCGAGGGGCCCTCGAAATAGTGGGCGGCGTCGTAGATGCGACCAAAGTCACCGCCATCGTCGAGGTCGTCAGGTCCGGCAAGACATGGCTGGGCGAGGCGGACTGGCGCCGCCCGGACGGGACGGTCGGGAGGGTCGATCTCAGGATCACGCCGCGCCTTGCCGCGGACGGCACGATCGAGGGCCATGTGGTGGTCGCCCGCGATGTCACCGAGCGGAAGCGCATCCAGACCGCCCTGGAATCATCCGAGTTGAAGTACTCGGCGGCATTCCACACGTCGCCTGATTCCGTCAACCTCAATCGGCTCTCCGACGGGCTGTATCTCGACATCAGCGATGGATTCACTGCCACGACCGGGTTCACACAGGACGACGTCGAGGGCAAGACCTCGGCCGAGATAGCGATCTGGGCCGACCTCGAGACGCGTGATCAACTGGTGGCGGGGCTGCGCGCCGACGGGGTCGTTCACAACCTGGAGATGCGATTCCGTCGCAAGGATGGGAGCCTTGGAACCGGACTGATGTCGGCTCGGGTGATAGACGTCGACGGACAGCCGTGCATCCTCTCGATCACGAGGGACGTCACCGACCGCAGGGAAGCCGAGAAACGTTTCCGGACCCTCATCGACCGCGCCGGCGACCTCATCTTCATGGTCGATCCTTCAACAGGCCAGTGCATAGAGGCTAACAAGGCTGCGTGCGATCGACTCGGCTACAGCCGCGAGGAGATGCTCGCCTTGTCGCTGCTCGACCTGGCTCCGCCCGAAGACGCGGGTGGCGTTTCCGGGCGGCTGGAGTCCGTCATCGAGCGCGGCGAGCTCCATTCCGAGACGACGCTGTTGCGACGCGACGGCGTGGCGGTCCCGGTCGACATAGGCCTCACGATCGTCGAGATCGAGGGGCGTCCGATCATGCTGGGGATTGCCCGCGACATCTCCGAGCGGAAGCAGGCCGAGGCCGAACGCGCCGCCCTGGAAGAGCAGCTCCGACAGGCTCAGAAGATGGAGGGTATCGGACGGCTGGCGGGAGGGATCGCCCACGACTTCAACAATCTGCTGACGGCAATACGCGGCAACGCCAGCCTGGCTCTGAGCGAACTGCCCCCGGGGCAGGGTCCGCGCGACGACCTCGAGCAGATAGAACTCGCTGCCGACAGAGCCGCGGGCCTGACCCGCCAGCTGCTTGCATTCGCGCGCCGAACGGTCCTTCAACCCGAGATAATCGATCTGGGGGCCATCGTGCGACGCCTCGAGCCGATGCTCGGCAGGATCATCGGCGAGGATGTGGTTCTCACGACCGTCATCCCGGATGGTGCTCGGTGCGTCCTGGCGGACCCGGGCCAGATGGAACAGGTCATCGTCAATCTGACGGTGAATGCCCGAGACGCCATGCCGGACGGCGGCAAGCTGACCATCACCGTATCCGAAGTGGACGGCGCCGTATTCGAACCCGCTCAAGCCCGTCACAGCGGGCCGATGACGACCCTTGCCGTGGCAGACACCGGCGTGGGCATGGACGCCGACACTCTCGAGCACATCTTCGAGCCGTTCTTCACGACCAAGGGCCCGGGCAAGGGAACGGGTCTTGGCCTGTCGACCGTCTACGGCATCGTGCACCAGTCCGGAGGCACGATCACGGCTCAAAGCGAACCAGACCACGGGTCGACATTCACTGTCTACCTGCCCACCGTCGAGGGACTCGGTTCCGCCCCGGCTCCGGAGCCGCCAAACGCAACCGCCACGGGCGGGGCACGATCCGGCACGATCCTCGTCGTCGAGGACGATGGTGGAGTCAGGCGATTCGCGAGCCGAGTCCTCGAAGGGGCGGGCTATCGCGTCCTGGCCGCGTCCGGCGGCGTGGAGGCGCTGGCCGTGTCGAACCGAGAGGCCTTGAGCCTGCTCCTCACGGACGTAGTCATGCCCGGCATGAGCGGCCGCGAAGTGGCCGGCAGGATCGCTTTGGCCCAGCCGGGCATCCGGGTGCTCTACATGTCCGGCCATACCGACAAGGGCATCGTGGTCCAGGGCGTCCTTGTGGCGGGCGTCCACTACCTGGCCAAACCGTTCACCTCGGTCGAGCTGATCGCGGCGGTCGACGAGGCCCTGGCGGAGCCGTCCGGCGAGTGACCGGCGCCCTGCCGGAGGAAGCCCACATAAAGGGGCTCCCGCCATCCGAGGGGGAGG
>PMLK01000118.1 GCA_003158875.1 Chloroflexota bacterium | reverse complement strand
CCGACGGCGGCGAGCTGCGACGCCGGGCCGACAATCTCGCCGGCCGACTCCACGAATATCTGGACGGCCGAAAGATGACCTACGGCGAGGTTGGACGCGGGCTCGGAGTGCACCCGAACAGCCTGCGCTATGCCGCACCGACCGGCACCGTTCTGATCCGCTGGGAAGGGGCGGGCCAGCCCCTGATCTGGACTGTTCCGCCGCCCGACACGGACGCTCGCGACGCCCGCCTGGAGCTCGCGCGCCGGTACCTCCACATCTTCGGCCCTGCGACTCCCGAGGCATTCGCCGAGTGGGCCGGCATCAGGCCGCTGACGGCCGGCCGCGCCGCGTTCGANNACGGCGATGCGTGGATCCTGACCGCCGACGAGCCGACGTTCCGTGCCCCCGCCGGCTCCGCAGCGCCTGCGCGGCTCCTCCCGAGCGGCGACGCGTACTTCCTGCTGCAAGGGTCCGATCGGGAGCTCCTCGTCCCCGACCCCGATCACCGTCACCGACTTTGGACACCTCGAGTCTGGCCCGGAGCCGTCCTGGTAGAGGGCGAGATCGTCGGCACCTGGCGGCGCGTGCAGGCCGACTTCACGATAGAGTCGTGGCGCCCACTATCCAGCGCCGAGCGCCAGGCCGTGGAGTCGGAGGCTGCGTCCATGCCGTTGTCCGGTATTCAGCACCGCGTGCGAGTCCGCTGGGACGACTGAACGCCCTTGCGACGGCTCGGCGCCTAGCCCACCGGGACCGCCGCCCCAACACTCCGCGCGCGACGGATGAGCGCTTGGGCCGCAGGGCCAATCGGTCCGTCGCTGCGCCAGGCCAGGGCGACGCGGCCGCGCATCCGCGGCTGTGCGATCTCAATCGAGTGAAGCCCTGCGACGTTGGCGAGGGCCACGGACTCCGGAAGGATCGCCACGCCCAGACCCAGACTCGCCAGTCGCGCCAGGACGCCGAGATTGCTGGCCTCGAGCGCGATGCGAGGCTGGAACCCTGCCCCGGCGCAGGCCGTGTCGAAGACGGAGCGGATGCCGGTACCCCGGGGCAGACACATCAGCGCGCGATCGCGCAGGCCGGAAAGCGGCAACGTCGCAGTCATTGCGAGCGTGTCTTCGTGGCCTACGGCGGCGACGAGCGCTTCATCGGCGATCTCCTGGATCTCGATTCCTGCCGGCGTCTCGGCGCCGAGCGCGATGTATGCAAGGTCGAGCTGGCCGGTCTGGAGTCGCGAGACGAGTTCGTCCGAGTTGGCCTCCGAGAGCGCGATCTCGACCGAGGGGAACTCGCGATGGAAACTCGCCAGGAGGTCCGTCAAGTCGAACGATGAGCAGGCGATGACCATGCCGACGGCAACGCGACCACGGATCAACCCGGCGAACTCGTCGACAGCGAGGCGAGCACCCGATGCCGCGCCGAGCGCGTCTCGAGCGTAGCCGAGGACCGCCGCGCCGACGTCGGTCACGCGAACCGTTCGGCCGGACCGGTCGAACAAGTCCTGTCCGAGCTCTCGTTCGAGCTGTCGAATCTGCGCGCTCACGCCGGGCTGAGCGACGTGAAGCTTCTCGGCCGCCCTGGTAAAACTCGCCTCGTCGGCGACCGCAACGAAGTACTCGAGCTGTCTCAGTTCCATAACCAGGAATGCTAGCACTCAGCACATCCATGTCTTGGACTTATGGGCGAGAGTCGCGCACAGTGGGCTCGGACGGGCGCGAAACCGACCGATACAGGCTTCGGAAGCCCCGCCTGCCAAGAATGGAGAACGACATGACTACCGAAACCAAGCGGGCCTTCCGGCCTGAAGACCTGACCAGGCTCTTCGTGGAACTCGGCAATGCCGGAGACGCCGAAGGGCTTGCGAATCTGTACGAGCCGGACGCGACGGTTGCGTTTCCGCCCGGACAGATGACCACCGGCCACGACGCGATCCGGGCCTTGTACGAGCAGATGCTGGCCGCCAAACCCCATTTCCGATTGGAGACGCCACTACCTACTCTGTTGATGGGCGACATCGCTCTCACCGCGACGCCGGCTCTCGACGAGGCCGGTGCCAGGGCTCAGGTCGTGCGACGACAGCCCGACGGAACATGGCTCCGAGTCCTCGATCGGCCGGACTTCCGCGGTTGAACAACCCGCCGGCGGTAGCTGCCTCGGCCTGGCAACTCGCCGCGGTAGCTACCTCGTGCTCTGCAGTCGCTCGTTCAACTCGGCAGTGTCGAGATGGAGTGGCGCCACGGTGCCGACGGTGGCTTGCGGCAACGTTCCTCCGTGCCGCGCCGATGCGGCCTTGACGAACCGGTCGAAGACCGCGAGTGCGTCCAGCGGGCCGGGGCCGCCTTCGGGGTGGTATTGAACGGTTTCGATCGGCAGCGTTCGGTGGCGCAGACCCTCGACGGAGCCGTCGTTCAAGTCGATCTGGCTGACGACGAAGCCGCTGGCCGCCGGCAAGGTGTCGCCGATGACCGTGACTTCGTGGTTCTGGGCCGTCACCTGGACCAGGCCCGTCTCGAGGTCCTTCACGGGATGGTTCGCGGCGTGGTGGCCGAA
>PMLK01000021.1:33858-41822 GCA_003158875.1 Chloroflexota bacterium | reverse complement strand
GCTTGATGATTGGTGCTCGAGCGGGCTTACTCATCGTCCGAAGCCACCGAATCCGCCGCCGCCGGTCAGCGAGTTGACGTTGACCCCGCCGCCGCCGCCGGTTGTAGTGGTTGTAGTGGTACCGGTACGGGCCGTGACGGTTCCGGTCACCACGGTCTGGCCTTCAGTAAGGCCTGTCTTGATTTCGGCATAGGAACTGGTGACCAGGCCGACGGTCACTGAAGTCGGCACCGGATTGCCGTCGCCGCCCATGACGAGGACCGTATAGCCGCTCGTAGACGATCCGGACAGCGCCGTCGCAGGAACCCGCAGCGCATTGTCGACAGAGGCGGTGGTTACCGTCACAGTCGCGCTCATGCCAGCCAGAACGGTGGCGGGAGGGCTCGTCAGAGTGACGGTCACGGCATACGTCGCGACGCTGCTGGAACCACCCGAGGATGACGACGCAACGGGCACGATCTGGGTCAGCGTCCCGGCGACAGCCGATGTGGTCGCGCCCGAGATTGACACCGACGCGCTCTGGCCAAGCTTTAACTTGGCGATGTCAGATTCGGCAAAGCCGCAGTTGGCGACCATCGGCCCGATCGATTCCTCGATGGCGTATCCAGTCGGCGCGTTGACGCCGGCGATCAGGTTGACGGCGATGACCAGTCCGTCGGCGGGAGCGGTGAGAGTGGCGGCGGTGACCGCCAGTTGCGCCGCGTTCACGGTCGACTGAGCCGCCGCGACCTGGGCCTGGTCAGCCTGGATCGTCGCAGTGGAGGCCGGCGCTATCTTGCCCTCGTAGGCAAGCTTGGCCGACGTGTAGCTGAGCGACGCGGTAGTCACCTGTTGGGCAGCTTGCTGGTTCGACTGATTGACTTGCAGTTGGACGGTGGCGAGCTTCTGTTCGGCTGTGGCGATGGTCGCCAAATCGCCGCCACTTTCGGCAGCCGTGACGGCAGCCTTAGCCTGAGACAGACTGAGCGCGTTCTGCTGATTGGTGTTGGTCCGGCTGGTCTTGGCCTGCTTATAGCTGTTACTGGCCTGGTTCAGCTGGTTCTTCGCCTGGGCCTTCGTCAGCGAGTCCGGACCGCCCTGGTCGGTCGAGAGCTTCGACTGAGCCGAGGCCAGCGTCGCCTGCGACGACGAAAGGGCGAGTTGGGCAGCCGTGGAGTCGGCGGTGGCAAGAGTCTCACCCTTCGTCACCTTCTGCCCGACCGTCACCGATACGGTCTGTACCGGCCACGTCAAGGTTGTGGACGAGCTGGACGTCCCGGTGGATCCGCCGGCGCCAGACGTGGTCGCGGTCGTTGTGACGACGTCGGGCGTGGTGCCGAACTTGAGTCCGTATACCGTGCTGGCGGCGACAGTTCCGGTGGCCACGGACGTGGAGCTTACGGTGCCCGTTGTTACGGTCGAAGTCGTGTACTTCGAGCTGGACGCCGCGCCGAACGATGGCCCGATCACCACCAGCAATACGGCACCAATGCCGACGGCGATCAGCGCAATCGCCGCGAGTCTAGCCTTCATCTGACGCATGCCTCTCGTGTGGTTCCACTTCCACAGCAATGTGGTTGAGCGACTTCACAGGTCCCCTGGCGGATGTATGACGTCTCAGGCTGAAACTTCCCTGAACAACATCTCGTTCGTTCAAGGCGGTCGTGGCTAGGTCGGGCGCCGACTCGCGACGCCCGACCTCGTTTCGGCTACTTGGTGGCCGACGCGATCATCGACTTGGCCTGGTTGATCGGGATGGCGAAGCCCATGTCCTGCGCACTGCTCGAGGTCGCCGTGACGATCCCGATGACCGCTCCGGAGGCGTCGAGCAAGGGGCCGCCGCTGTTGCCGGGGTTGATCGCCGCGTCGGTCTGGATGAGGCCAGTCAGGCTTTCCTGAGTCTGGTTGGCCTGATCGCCGACGGTTATGTTCCGGTCGGTGCCGGAGACGATGCCCTGGGTTACCGAGTCAGTGAACTTGCCCAGAGGGCTGCCGATGGCGATCGCGAGCTGGCCAACCTTGATCGAGCTGGAGTCGCCGAGGTTGAGCGGCGTAAGGCCGGTCGCGTCCACCTTGATGATGGCGATGTCGCGAGCCGGGTCGGTGGACACGACGGTGGCCGTGAACTGGCGGCTGTCGTTGAGAACGACCGTCAATGACGACGCGCCCGTCACGACGTGGTTGTTGGTCACGATCAGGCCGTTCGAGCTAACGATGAAACCGGAGCCGACGCCGGCCGACGCCCCGAACGGGGAGTTTCCGCCGGACTCGGTGGTCTGGATGGTTACGACGGACGGCTGGGCCTGACTCGCCACGCGGACGATGGCGTCCGACTCGGTGAGAGTGACCTGCTGAGCCACGATCGGCTGGTTCGTCGACTGCGGAGCAGCGGTTGCTGCCTTGGGAGTCAGACCGATGGCCACGTATGTCCCGGCCGCCGAGAGGGTGGCGGAGAGCATCGCCACGACAGCGACCAGCGGAACCAGGCGAAGAATCGCGTGATTCCTGCCCGGAACACGCGGCGCCGGGTATGCGGGCGACGGGGCCCATTGCTGATACGGCTGGGTCCAGCCTGTCTGGGCGGATTGCGGCCAGGCCTGAGGTGTGTAAGGCGCCGGCGGAGCCCAGTAACCGGGCGTCACGGGGGGCCGCTCACCAGCCGCCTCGATCGGCGCCCTGACGGCGTCGGCGGACGCGGCGCTTGGGGTATCGTGCAGTTCATGGTCGAGCTGCCAGCGCGGGGTCGCGGAGTCCGGTCCGGGCTCAGATCCGGCCTGACCGAATTCATTGGGATTGTTGGCACTCATGAGTGCGCTCCAGTTCTCTATGTACGTTCGGACTTCGATTGAGACCGGTTATAGGTCCGAGCGCTGAAGCGAACCTGAAGATATCCCAATGTCGTGGAAGCCGTTTGGCGGTTCGGGACGCCCGCCACCCAACTCATGGGCTGTCACGAGGTCGACACACTTCCTAAACGTTTAGTTCGCAGTACGCGCCTTCTGGAAACCGCGTCCAATAGGCCGCTGCTAAGGTGCGCAGCATTGGTTCGACGGCAATCTGGAGTCTTGTTGAATGGCTACCGTAACGTTCGAAAACGTCAGTAAGAACTTCGGCGACGTGGTCGCCGTAGACGACCTCAGTCTGGACATCCGCGACGCGGAGTTCATGGTCCTCGTTGGGCCGTCGGGCTGCGGTAAAACCACCAGCCTGCGGATGATCGCGGGCCTCGAGGAGATCACCTCGGGCACGTTGCGGATCGGCGATCGGGTGATTAACGACGTCCCGCCCAAAGACCGCGACATCGCCATGGTCTTCCAGAGCTACGCCCTGTATCCGCATATGACGATCCGCGACAACCTGGCCTTCGGACTCAAGTTGCGCAAGGTTGCGAAAGCAGAGATCAACACGCGCGTGAATGAGGCCGCAGCAAGCCTCAACCTGACGCCGTATCTCGACCGCAAGCCCCGCGAACTCTCCGGCGGCCAGCGCCAGCGCGTCGCACTCGGGCGCGCCATCGTTCGCGAACCGGCCGTGTTCCTGATGGACGAGCCCCTTTCCAACCTCGACGCCAAGCTGCGCGTCGAAACGCGGGCGAGCATCCTGCGCCTCCACCAGAAGCTGAACACCACCTTCGTCTACGTCACTCACGACCAGATCGAAGCCATGACGATGGGCACCCGAATCGCCGTCATGAACGACGGCCGCTTGCTACAGGTCGGCTCGCCGCAGGAACTCTACGACCGGCCGGTCAACCGCTTCGTCGCCGGCTTCATCGGCAGTCCGGCGATGAACTTCGCCACGGTCCAAGTCGGTTCGAGCGACGGATCGGTCAGTCTCAAGGGGCCGAATATCTCCGTGCCGCTGCCGCCTCAGTTCAAGGAAACGGTGGGGGCCGCGGGCAGGTCGCTCATAGTCGGCTTCCGGCCGGAGCATCTCGTTCTCGGTCCAGTAACCAGCGACGTGGCGACGATCAACGCCCGGGCAGAAGTTGTGGAGTACCTGGGCAACGAGGAACTGATCCACGCTTCCGGCGAGGCCGGCGACATCCTCGCCGTCGTCGACTCGTCCTATCGCGTGCGACCCGGTGACCTCCTCGAGTTCCGGATCCCGCTGGATCGAATCCAGCTCTTCGACCCGGAGACAGAGGCCTCGCTCCTGATCAAGTAGCGACAGTTCGGGCGAGCCGTCCGTATAGTTGGCTCATGCCCGAATCGCCCGCCAACCACAGACCGAACCGCACGCCCACCGGCAACCCGACCCTCGACTCGCTCCTGGCAGAACTCAGCGCGGCAGATGTCGAACTGAATCAGCCCCTCGTGTCGAGGACGGTCGTTCATGCCGGCCGCTATATGACCATCGAACGGGACCTGGCCGTAGTGAAGGAAGGTTCGACGTCCGAGCGAGACATCGTCATCCACCCGGGTGCCGTTGTGATCGCCCCTCTCGACGCCGACGGTCGCCTTCTCTTCGTCACTCAATTTCGACTTCCTGCCGGCGGCGCCCTTTTAGAACTGCCGGCAGGAACTCTCGACCTTCACGATGGTCGCATCGAGGATCCGCTTGCGGCGGCGCACCGTGAACTCGAGGAAGAGACCGGTTGGCGGGCGGGCTCGATGGAACGGCTCGGTGGCTTCTGGAGCGCCCCCGGCTTCTCAACCGAGTATCTGACACTGTACCTGGCCACCGATCTACGACCGGCGACCGAAGACCGCCTCGCCCCGGATGCGGACGAAGATCTGAGGCTGTCGCGCATTCCATGGCGAGACGCGGTGGCGGCGGTAGAGGCCGGCATCATCGAGGATGCCAAATCGATCGCCGGGATCATGCTGATCGCTCGCCGCCTGGAGACCAACCGTCTCGCGGACGGTAGCGCGAAGGGTTAGCCCGCGACGATCCGCAGGCTCGGCCTCGAGCTAGCTCGAGGGTCCAGACGCGCCGCCCTCCGGGGCCTCCGGTCTGGCCGTCACTTCTATCTTGCCCAGAGCCCGACGGTACACGTCACTTGCCGGGTCCAGGGCAGAGGCCAATCTCAGGTGCGTTCTGGCTTCCTGAACGCGTCCCAATCGGGCCAGACTCAGCCCCAGGCCGAAGTGACCGTAATCTGCGGACGGATCGACTTCCAGCAGAGCCTGGAACGTCTCGGCCGCCCGGGCGTGCTGGCCACTGTTGAAGTACGCCCGACCGAGTGCTTCGAGGATGGAGCCCTTGCCCTGTTCCAACTTCGCCGCCCGTTCCAGAACCACAGCGGCCTGGGCGTGGTGCCGGTCCAGCAGAAGGAGCTGGCCCCGCTGGAGAAGCTCGTAGGCGGACTCGCCCGCCGCCTCACCACCCTTCTCTTCGGAGGTCAGCATCGCCTTTGGGTCGGGCGCAGCCGCCTCACTCGCTGCCGTTGCCGCAGCTGCTGCCGCCGCCGCCCGACGATTCCGTCGCCACCAGCGCCGCGTCATTCGGAACCGCGGCCAGGCTGCGGGCGCCAACAGTCCTCTGCTCCATAGGATTACGAGCAGGAGAAGCAATCCTCCCAGCAGCGCGAACACGACGCCAACGATGCGGAACTGGGCAGCGGCATTGGAGTCCTGCCAGATCCCGCGCGCCTCGTCGGCGAGCGACGCCGTCGCGGCCAAATCACCCCGCGCAAAGGCCTTCCGGGCCGCTGCCAGATCGGCGTCGGGATCGGAGCCGAAGAGGGCGACGGCTCGCGCCGCGCCGCCCGAGGCGGTTCGCGCCAGGCGTGCGGAGGTGAGCGCCCTCAACGCGGCGAGTTCGCCGTCGGCCTCAGTCTGGGCCTTCGGCAGGCCGGCAACTTCGAAGTCCGCCTTCAAAACCGCGGGCGGAGTGGTTCCCTCGGTGGCGGAGCGAGAGGCTATCTCGTCGCGCTGCGCGAGAATGGCCCGCAGCTGGGCAAGGTTCTCCAACGCTTGACTGAACTGCCAGTTGTCCATCGAGATGCGGACTGGCGACGGGAGGTCCCACGATCCGGCCTCGCTCAGCGCAGCTTGATAGCTCGCAAGCGCGGCATCGCGTTGATCGAGCAGGGCGGATTGCGACGGGTCGACGACCCATTCCCGCCAAATGGCCGAATACTGCGACCCGGTCTGCTGCTCAACTAGGTCGAGCAGTCTCCGCCAGTCGGTGGTGCCGCCGCTGATTTCGGGTTTGGCAGCATTCTTCGGCTGATAGGCCGCCAGCCCGTCGCGAGCCGCGACCCAGACGGCGCTGAGACCGACCTGACCGGCCTGCGCGGCGATCTGAGTCGCCACCTTGAGAGACGCGCCGTAGAGGAACGCCTGGACTGACGAGTTCGGTTGAGCCGCGCCCACCCAATCGTTGAGCGGAATGGCGTTCTGGGCGACACGGTCCGTCAGAACCGGTGCGTGGTCGACATAGCCGAGACGCTGGACGGCTTGCTCGGCGTAGTAGGAGGCGAAGCCCTCCTGAACCCAGCGGTCACCGATCAGTCCCACGTTGAACCACAGGTGCGCCGTCTCGTGGAGAATGATGAACGGATCCGCGAAGTACGAGACCTGCACGTTGCCGGTGCTGGAGTCGAAGGAACCGCTGAAGCCGCCGATCTCCTCGCTGGATGCCTCCTGGACCGAAACGTCGGTATCGCTCGGGTCTCCCAGCCCGATCATCGTGCGCAGCAGGGGATACCCGGCCTGCAGAACACGTTCGACCTGGTCGGCCCAGCCCGGGTCGTCCACCCAGTAGCGCAGCGTTACCTTGAGATTCCCGATCGTCGCCTGTCGCACCCTGAAGTCGGACGCGGGCACCGGCTTGACGGCCGTGAACCAGGCATCGACCGCCGTGGCGTCGGGCACGATGCCGGACGAGAAGATCAGTTCGCTGGCGTCCGACGACGATTCGGTGAGGTCACCGAACTCCTCCTGGACGGTGAAGCCCGCCGGAAATACAACCTTGACCGAGCTACCGCTCGTGTCGGCACTTCCGAAAGCCCAGACCGGAAACGACATCACGTTCTCGCTGATGCGGAAGTCTCGATCGGTCGTGCCCAGGGCGTCGACAAGGTCGAAGGCAAGCGAGAACGAGCCGGTCATCCCGGAATAGAGGCGTTGTCCCAAGGAGACGGTGATGGTCGTCCCGGCGGTCGTTTCCTGGTCGATGGCGGTAGCCAGCTTCTTACCACCTGGCAGTGCCGCCGCGAAATTTGCCGAGAACGGCGGCAGCGTCATCTCGAGCTGGTCGTAGAAGTAGCGCCTGTCGCCCGAGTCATCGGCGTGGGAAGTCGCCTTGACCTCGGTCTGGACGTGGACTCGCCGCGCCGCCGGTTCAGCCGTCCAGGTGGACGTCGAGATGTAGCTGATGTTCGACTGGCTGGCAGCGGCCCGACCGGGAAGGACCATGCAGCAGAACGAAACTGCGGCGGCCGCGAGGACCGAAACCGCCACTACCCTCGACGCCCCGCGCAGGGAGGTCAGAGTGGACATCAACCTCAGTCGCCCGACTCTCCCGAGGCGCGCCTTCCGCCGGCGCCGGACCTGCCCGTCGCGTCGCCGCTGCCGTCGGCGGGATCGATGTTCACTGCCAGTGCCTCTCGAGCCTCCGGCGGTTCTCCGGCATGCGTACCGGCACGACCGACGCGCTCCCTGGAGCGTTCCACGGTGGAACCGCTCTTGATGACGCGTGAAGCGAAATCGGCCGCTCGGACACCCTCGCCGATGAGTACATTGCGCCCGATTCGGACGCCGCGTGGAATTACCGCGCGCTTACCCACGACAGTGATTCCGGTATTCAGCCGCCCGGGCTCCTTGCGATTGGCCACGTCGTAATCCGTGCCCTCACCGACGATGGCCCCGGGTCCAACAGCCACTTCCTTATCCAGGATGGCTCGGTCCACGACGGCCCCAGGCCGGACCACGGAGTCGAAGAGGATGATCGAATCGCGAACGACCGCGCCGACATCGACGACTACGCCCGGCGATAGAACCGAATTCACGACCGAACCGTTGATCACGCAGCCGTGG
>PMLK01000021.1:33505-33814 GCA_003158875.1 Chloroflexota bacterium | reverse complement strand
TCGAAGCGGTAGCCGTAGACGCGCGCCCCGCCCTCGATCATGGCCGGGATCACATTGTGGCCGAAGTCCGGGCGGTCATCGGCGAGCCACTGGTGAAGGGCCCGCTTCGAAAATACATACACGCCCATGCTGGCCAGGTCCGACTTTGGCTGGCGTGGCTTCTCGTGCCATTCCACGACCCGCCCATTCTCATCCAGCGCCAGGATGCCCATCCTCGTTGCGTCCGCAAGCGGAACCCGACGCACCGCGATCGTGACGTCGGCGTGATGGCGGCGGTGCGCGGCGACGAACGGCTGGTAGTCCATCTTG
>PMLK01000021.1:0-33450 GCA_003158875.1 Chloroflexota bacterium | reverse complement strand
GAGCGCGGGTTGTACTGGGTCAGCACGACGACGTTGTCGACATCCGAGTTGACACAGTTGGACAGCGTGAAGTCGATGATGCGGTACTTGCCGCCGAAGGGCACTGCCGGCTTGGCGCGCAGCGACGACAGAATCGAGAGCCGTTCGCCCTCACCGCCGGCGAGGATCACCGCCAGAGTGCGCTTCATCGCGAGTCCTCTCGCTCTCGGACCGGGTCCGGCCCGCCTGACGCGATGCTAGCACCCCGCGGCCAGGCAGGGAGCCGGGATCGGCGGCATCGCCCGGAGCGGTCCCCAAAAGCCATTGAAATGCCACACAAGTGGTGCGGGACGGCGAATGCCACGGTTACAGGAAGAGCCGAGGATTCATGAACGTACCGTCCAGGCGAACCGCCCAGTGAAGATGACAACCCGTTGAGTGACCGGTCGTGTTCTCCGTCCCGATCAGCTGACCTGTTACGACGGGCGCACCCGCGTAGATGCCCGGAATCTGCTTGGCGGTCATGTGGGCATACCAGGTCACGAGGCTGGTGGAGTGGGCGATGATCACGAGCCAGGCCTTGGGTGCGGTGTCGTAGGGGTTGTAGCCCACAAAGACCACAACGCCCGATCCCGCGGCGCGAACGGGCGTGAGGCACGGCGCCACGATATCGATACCTTCGTGGAAGTGAGCGCAACTGCCGACCCTGGGCTCCGAAGCGAAACCGGTGCAGCCGAACTGCTGGCTGATCACGCCGCTCATGGGCCAGTGCAGCTTGCCGTTGTAGGCCGATGGGATTCGACTCTTGCCCTTGTTCTGGCGTACGAGCTTGTCGATCTGGTTCGCCAGCTGGTCGACCGCCTTGCCGTTCGACCGAATCGCCGCAGCCAACGCGGCCTGACTGCTGGCAAGCTTGGACTTATTCGTCTGATAGGCATTCAACTGTTTGTCGAGCTGCGTCTTCAGGTCGGCGAGGTGGGTGCTCGCCGCGGCCACCTTCTGCTGCTCGGCGTCCAACTCGGATCTCTGACTGTCGACCTGGGCCTCAAGATCGGCATTGGCGGACTCGGCCATCTCGACGCTCTGGCGGATCTGGGCAAGCGTGGTCTGGTCCTCGGTGATCTGGTCTGCCAGTGCCTTGTCCGCCTGAGACAGCGACGAGTAATAGGAGGCTTGGGACAGGGCATCGGTCAGCGAGTGTGCCGTGAGAATCTGCTCAAGGACGGGGGTCTGGTCAGATTCATAAACGGCCACGAGCCGGCTTGCGAGGATCTGCTCTCGGATGTCGAGCTCGCGCTGCTTGGCGTCCTGCTCGTTCGTCAACTGGGCGAGCCTGGTCTGAAGCACCACCTGTTGAGTTACGAGGCTGTCGAAATGGGCCTGAACACCGGTCATCTCGGTCTGAAGCGAGGTCATCTGTGCCTGGGCGTCATCGATCGACGAAGATACGCCGGCGAGTGTCGTTTGCGTCTGGGCGATCTGATTCGTGAGATCGCTCTGCTGGTTCTGCAACTTGGTGAGTTGAGCACGCTGGTCCGCGATCAGCTTCGCCAGCCGCTGCTGCTGGGCGATGGCGTCGGACAGGGAATCCGCGGCCGCGGGCGTCGGGGGAATCTGCATCGCCGCGCCGGGGGCGAGGAGGGCAACGCCAAGAAGCAGATGGAGCAGCCGCCAGCGGCGTGCGCGGCGGAGAATTGGGCGGTGGTCGTTCGAGGCAGTCATCGTGCGAGCAGACTCCGTTGCGCGCACTCTTGACGAGCGCGTCATGCGGTTACGCCCGCCGGTCTGACGCCGTCCGTTGGAAGGGCACCGCCTCAGGACGACTCCGGCTTGCATCAATCATACAGCTCGCCAGGCAATTGGTACGGGCGTTTTCAAGGCAAGCGTGGCAGCGTCCGCGACGACTCCGGTTCGGTGCGGTCCAGTGGGGTTTGCGAATAGCCCGACGATTACGAAGTTGCCGGTATGAGAACCGCCCACACGGCGCCCAGGATCAGAAATGGCCCGAACGGGATGTAGCTTTGCAGCGATACGCGCCGCGTGATCAGCAAGGCAAGGACCACGACGCCCCCGATCATCGCCCCGGCAAAAGTCGCCAGAACGATGCGTATCAGGCCCGTCATCAGCCCGACGGACACCATGAACTTCACGTCCGCCTCTCCCAGGGCACCTTCTCCGAAAGGTATCGACAGCGCGAACAAGAGGCCCGGGACCAGGATCGCGCCGAGGACCGCCGTCCAGAGAGGCGAGCGATTGACCAACGAATCACCGCCCCAAACAAGCGCCAGGGCTCCGATGACGATCAACGGGTAGGTGATCGCATTGGGCATCAAGCGCTGATCCAGGTCGGTCGCCATCAGGAGAACGCAAGCCGCGAAGTAGAGGCCGAATAGAGCCCGCTGAGCCGGGTCGTCGAACCGGACCGGCACCACGGACAGAGCCGCCGCGCCGAAGACGGCGACGACCGCCGTTCGCCAGTCGACTCGGCGCACGCTGCCGTCTTCGTGGGCGGGCCAGCGAGCGGCCACGCGATCGGCCGCGACCCCCCAGGCAAATCCGAGGAGGCCGAATACGACCGCGAGCGGCTCGACTCCCGCCACGAGCGTGGGCATGGGCTACTTGGCCCCGGAGAGTGCCAGTTCCACGAGCGTGGCGTGGGCGACGCCGGTGGCTCCGGCCGGGGCGTAGGCGGTCTTCTTGCGGAAATAGCCCGTACCGGCGATGTCGAGGTGGACCCACGGAACCGTCGCGAACTCACGCAGGAAGAGCGCGCTCTTGACGAGACCGCCGTCGGCGGAACCGGTGTTGGTGAAGTCGGCGTACCAGCTATCGAGGTCCTTGCGGTATTCGTCGATGAACGGCAACTGCCAGTAGCGCTCCCCTGCCCGCTCCCCGGCCGCCGCGACGGTGTCGTACCAGGTTTGCGGGGAGCCGAACGCGCCGGTCATCTGGTCGCCCAAAGCTCGAGCCACGGCGCCGGTGAGGGTTGCGATATCCACCAGGTGAGTGGCGCCGAGCTTCTCCGCGTAGCACATGGCGTCGCCGAGGATGAGGCGGCCTTCGGCGTCGGTATTGACGATATCCACGGTCTTGCCGTTCATCGCCTTGACGATGTCGCCGGGACGAGCAGAGTGCGGACCGGGCATGTTCTCGACCGTGGGGGCTATAGCCAGCATCGGAGTCCCGGGTGCTAGACGCGCGACGGTGGCGATGGCCGCGATCACGGTGCAGGCACCGGTCTTGTCCATCTTCATCTCTTCCATCTGCGCGGCCGGCTTGATGCTTATGCCGCCCGAGTCGAAGCAGACGCCCTTGCCGACGATCGCCAGCCTCCGGCCGGCCGCGTCGCTGGCGCCTTCTTCGCCGGACCGCAGCACGATCATGCGCGGCGGATTGTCGCTGCCGGAGCCGACGGCCAGGAACATGCCCATGCCCAATTCGGCGGCGCGAGCAGGCTCGATGACGTCGATGAACAGGCCGTGGCGTTCGGCAATCGCGCGCGCCTCACCGGCGAGAACCTCCGGGCTGACGTCGTTGGCGGCGCGGTTGTCCAGGCGGCGGGCGAGGTTGGCACCCTCGCCGACGATCACGCCCCGCTCCGCGGCCTTGGTCAGGGCCGCCCGATCCGCTCCCGGCGCGACCAGAATCAGCTCGTCCAACGCCGGCGGCGCGTTCTTGTAATCCGGCCGGTAAATGGTTGCGGGCTCAAACTCGCCCTCCACCACACCACGAGCCAGGAGTTCCGCGGCAGCCTCCTCGCCGCCGTCGATGAGATGGCCGAGGTCGCCGAGCCAGATTGCGAGCGTCCGCACGCTACGACCCGCCAGCCGCCGCTCTATGGCGGATCCGATTCGCAGCACCACCTGTCGGCTGACGCCGGCGGCGTCACCGGCCGACATGGCCAGGAGCCGCCCGGCGCGAAGCTGCCCGCCCGCCGCCATCGCGGTTCCGTACCGTTCCGCCTTGAGCTCGCCCAGGGCGTACAGGGCCGCAAGCTCGCCGTCGGCTCTCTTGTCTATCTCCGCCAAGGGACCTTCGAGGCGCAAGTCGCCCGCAAACGGGACGGCAAGAACGTCCGCCGCCACGTCCCAAGGTTGATCGACGACGACGCGTAACTGCATTCCGTGGCCTCCGCCCGCGCGGCTCGTCTGGGTGCCGCGGTCCCATGGCGCCGGGGTGCCGGCGCGCTAATTGACCTAAGTCTATCGGCTTCGGAAGTGAAGGCCCCGCCAGCGGATCAACTGCCGAGTACGGAGCCGCCGGTCAGGTCGGTCATAGCGGCGTTGAGCGCGCCTCGGGCGGTCTCGATCGAGATGCCGTTGGAGGTCATGTCGCCGGCCACTTCGTACATCACGACCTGCAGAACGTTGTTGTTGTCCGGCAGCAGCGCCCGGGCACTGGCCTCGTTCCGCAGAGCAGCGGTGACCTGGGCGTTGATCGTGCCCTTGTTGTCGATCGTCGTCTGCCACAGCAGGCGAGCGGCGTCGTCCCAGGCTTGAGTTCTAGTCAGCCACGTGGTCAGCGTCGAAGTGTCGGTCACGGTCGCCAGCTGGACCGCGACCGTCTGGGCATCGGACAGGGCCGTCGACGCGCCGACCAACTTGGCGATGGCATCGGCGTAACGACCCTGGGTCGAGAGCTTGAGGGCGTCGGTCGCGATCGAATCGTGGGCCTCGATATCGTTCACGACCTGGAAGGCGGTCCGGCTGCCGTCGACCATGGCCTGCCAATCGTCGGGGATGGGCTCCACGGACGAGACGGCGTTGCACACCTGCTCGTAGCGATCGATCATCGGCTGGCTGTACTGCTTGGCGAGTGCGTCGGGAAGGGTTGTCGCCAGAGCGGCGCAATCGAACTTGGAGTTCAGATCGGCCGCCTCGGCTTCGATCGAGTTGACGTTTCCCGACCCCGAGTCCCAGGCGGTCTTGATAGTCACCTGATTGACCTGTGTGACGCTCGACAGTACCGCCCGGGCCTGAACGCTCAACGAGTCGACGTCCTGCTTGAGCAATCCGAGCTCCCGAACCCCGGCATCCAACCTGTTGGCCAGATCTTGATCGGCGGACCAGGTCAACTCCGGCCGCGTCCCAGTGGCGGGGAGGTGCTGAGTGGCAGCGACGATACCGGCGGAGCCGAGAGCCAGGCCGAGCGCCAAAGCGAGCCAGCCAACCTTGATCAGAAACCTGCCCGACGCCAGGCGGATCCTGTCCCCCCAACCTAGTTCGTAGTCCTGCCAGTTGAAGTCGAAGTCGTCATCGCTGGCGAAGCCGAAGTCGGAGCCGAATCCGACCAGATCGTTGTCCTCGATCGGTCTCAGTCCTGAGCGATAGCTCGGGTTCGGCGGCAAGCTTGGCGTCGTCATGGTGTCGGCGATCCTAACACCGCCGCACCGTCGGTCGGGTCCGGAACGAGTGGCCCAGTCGAAGATGGCCTATTCGACGTAGGTATCGACCCTAAGTTTGCTCGGGGTCCCAACCGAAACCGTGAGTAGACCCATTTCGCTTACTGAACCGTCCCGCGCTCCGGTGGCCCTTTCGTCAGACACGGAGGCAACTTTCGACTTTGGATCGGATCGATATCGCGAACGTGGCCTCACGTCTCCGCGCCACAGTCCGTCCACTTGACCTGATCGGCCGTGTCCGGTTGCTCGTCCTGGCGTTCGCTCTCGCCAATCTCGCCGGAGTCGCACTGGTCGCCTCCGCGTCGACTGGATCTAGGCCGGTCTACTTCGCCGGCGGAATGCTCGTCGCGCCCGTTCTGGCCATCGTCTGGATCGCCAGCTACCGCCGTCACGACTTGAGCGTGGCCGCCGACGTGATCGTCGTTGCCGCTTTGTGCGTCTCGGCCGTGACGGTCGACGCTCGCTGGAACGATGTCGTGGTTGCGTTGCTCACCGCGAGTGTCTTCTTCGGGTCCGCCTACGGGTCCGCCCGTCGCGTGCTCATCCGGACATCACTTGTTTCGGCCATCTCTCTGGGTGTCGGCATGTCCGATCCCACTTCGTTCGAGATGGCCGTCGGCTTTGTAGTTGGTTTCGGCGTCGTTTCGACGCTCATGCACGGCATGGTCAGCTCGATTCTGAAGTACGAAGCCACTGCCCTCCGAGAGCGGACGCTCGCCGCCACGGGCCTGGAACTCGTGGCCTCCGGCAGCATCGACGCCATAGTTTCGGCGACACTTCAGGGCGCCCAAGCGCTTTGCGGGGATTTGCCATGCAGTCGCATCGGCTTCCTGATATCCGAAGGCGACGGGGGGCCCCCGCGGCGTTACAAGGTGAGGGCCAGCGTCGGAGAACGGGTCGCCGAATTGAATGACGCGATCTTCGAAGCCGACCAGCTATGTCCGGAGGATCCGAAGCTGGTCGATCAGCACATCCGGCGAGTCGAGCCCGATACGAGCCGCGAGCCGTCGATCGAGGGCTCGGGTGAAGGCGACGGCGACGCGAGCGAGCCGACGAACGTGGCAGACCCCCATGACATGGCCCCGAGCGGATTCGGCCGCCTGTTCCCGGGCGAGGTCCTTGTTACACCCATCCGCGTTTTCGACGTCACCCGCGGCGCTCTTCTTGTGGAGGCCCGTGGCCGCATCGCCGACTATCTACCCGCCGCCGTTCGAACCCTGACGATACAGGCGTCCCTCGCGATCTCGCGTCTCGACGCCCAACATCTCCTCGTGGAGCAGGAAAGCTCGGAGCGATTCGAAGCCCTGATCCAGCACTCGACCGACGTCATCAGCATCGTATCGACGCTCGGCGACGTGATGTTCCAGTCGCCGTCGGTACGTCAGATCTTCGGCTACGACAAGGAGCGGGTCACAGGCGCGCACCTGTCGGACATGGTCCACCCTGAGGACACGGCGCGCGTCGTCGGCATCTTCAATCACGTCGTTGGAGAGAAGACCGGCTTCACTGCCCTGGTCGCGTGCCGGGTTCGCCATGCGGACGGATCGTGGGTCAGGGCAGAGACGCGCATGACCAACCTGATCGACGTGGCCGCGGTGAACGGCGTCGTTCTGAACTCGCGCGATGTCAGCGACCGCCACGCCCTGGAAGCCGAACTCCGCCATCAGGCCTTCCACGACACCCTGACGGGGCTGGCGAACCGCGGCCTCTTCAGCAACCGAGTCGAACACGCGCTGGCCGCCTCCACGCGTGACAACCACAGCATCGCCGTCCTCTACTGCGCCCTGACCGGACTCAAGCGCGTCAACGACAGCCTCGGCTACGCCGCCGGGGACGACGCTCTGCTTGTGATCGCGGATCGCCTGAAGTCGTCAGTTCGCGGCAACGACACAGTGGCCCGCATGGGCGGCAACGAATTCGCCATCCTGCTGGAGCGTCTGACTTCCCCCACCGACGCGACCATGGCCATGGAGCGAATCATGGCGCTCCTGCGCCAGCCCATACAGCTGCCGGGAGCCCAGATCGAATTCCAACCCCACATCGGCATCGCCGTCTCCAGTTCTGCAGAGGAATGCGCCGAAGACCTGCTTCGGGACGCTGCGGTGGCGATGCACCAGGCCCGCCGCGAGGAAGGGTCGTATGCGCTGTTCGACCCCGAGATGCACCAGGACGCCATTCGCCGCATAGAGGTGGAGTCGCAGCTGCGTACGGCCCTCGACGAGTCGCAATTCATCCTCTATTACCAGCCGACCATCGACCTGCAGACCGGCCGGCTGACAGGCGTCGAGGCTTTGGTTCGATGGCAGCATCCCACCCGAGGCATCGTCCCGCCGATGGAGTTCATCCCTCTGGCTGAAGAGAGCGGGCTGATCGTGCCGCTCGGTCAGTGGACCATTCGCGAAGCATGCCGTCAGGTTCGCTTCTGGCAGAAGGAGATCCCGGCCGACGAGCCGATCGCCCTGAACGTGAACCTCTCGGCCCGGCAGCTGCGCCACCCCGATATCGTGCGCGACGTTGCCGACGCTCTCGACGATTCCGGCCTCCTGCCGAGCAGGCTGATTCTCGAGATCACCGAGAGCGTCCTGATGATCGATACAGCAGCCACGATCAGCAGGCTGCTCCAACTCAAGTCCCTGGGCGTCCGCCTGGCGATAGACGACTTCGGGACGGGCTACTCCTCGTTCGCATACCTGCGCCGCTTCCCGGTCGACATAATCAAGATCGACAAGTCGTTCGTGGACGACATCGCCACCGAAGAGACGGCCACGGCCCTGGTCGACGCCATGATCCGCATCGGCAAGACGCTGCGGCTGGAGACGGTGGCCGAGGGCGTCGAGCTGGTTGAGCAGGCCGACCGGCTGCGGACCCTCCACTGCGACATCGGCCAGGGCTACCTCTTCTCGCGGCCGCTCCCCAGCGATTCGATCTCGACGTTCCTGCGCAAGCAGGGCGCGCGCGTCGCGGAGGAGCACGCCGCGTAGTCGGCGGTGGGGCAACTTAGCGCGGATCTGGCGCCGGCTTCGTGGCGCTGGCCAAGTGGGCCGACGGGGCGCCGCTATTCGGTCAGACCGTGGCGGTTCGGGCGGCCAGACGGTCCAGGGCGGCGGCGAGTTCCGACGCATCCTCGGCGATCTCATCGGGTTGAGCCGCGGCGGGCAATGCCGCGACCTGAGCCCGGGTCGTGATGCCGGTTAGCATAAGCACGGACCGGGCGCCAACCGCATGAGCGGCCGGCAAGTCCGTCACCGTGCTGTCGCCGATCATCACGGCGTCGGCTGCGTCGCGCCCGGCCGCATGCGCCGCCACTTCAAGCAATAGCGGACCGGGCTTGCCGATCGAAACCGGTTCGCACAGCGAGGCGGCCGCGATCGCCGCGACCACAGAACCCGCCCCGGGCATGAACCCCTTCTCATGCGGATAGATCGGGTCGCGATTCGTGGCCACGAACCTCGCCCCGGCACGAACCGCTTCGGCGGCACAGGCGAGTCGGGCATACGTAAACTCCAGGTCGAGTCCCACGACGACGGCATCGACCGTCCCGACCGCGGCGGCGGCGTCTCGGCCGTTGGCGATCCAGCGCTCCGCGGCGTCGGCCGAAAACAGGACTTCGATCCCGGCGTCGCGGATTTCGTGAACCAGCCCGGGGCCCCCGACGACCAGAACTCGCCTAACCGGCGGTTTCATTTCTCGAAGGTAGAGCGCGGTCGCGCGCGCCGATGAGACAATCCGATCCGGCGAAACGGGCGCGCCCATCCCGGAGAGACGCTCCACGTAGTCGGCGCGATACCACATAGAGTTGTTGGTGACGTACACGACGTCGTCGCCGGCGGCAACGCGGGCGGCCAGAACGGCGGGCACCCCCGGCACAGGTTCGGCGCCGCGGTAGACGACACCATCGAGGTCGACGAGAAGAAGCATGACCAGGATGCTAACGGACAGAGGCCCGATCCGCGCGCCGGCGGCCGGCGACGGCCCGAATGCCTGACGACCGGAAGGTCCTCGAGGGCGTCGAACGGCTCGTCGTGGACGGCACGAACGTGCTTTACGCCCTGCGCCGCTCCTCCTCGCCCGTTCCGGCGGCGGCGCTGATCGGGAGACTCCGCTCGATCGTGCCGGCGGGCGTGTCCGTGATCGTCGTCCTGGACGGCACCCCGGAACACGGCCTCGTCTCGCGCCACGTGGCGTCGGGAGTGGAGATTCGCTATGCCGGGCGCCAGACGGCCGACGACGCCATCGTGCACCTCGTGGAGTACGAATTCGCCGCCAGCAACGTCGGGACGCTGATCGTCACCGACGACGCGGGCCTCACCAACATTGTGCGGCGCGCCGGCGGCAGGACGGTCCGCAATGGCTGGCTGATCGCCCGCCTCGACCGGCAGCGGCTCTCCGCGCCGGCCGTGGGGCAACCGAGCGCACCTCGGCCCGCAGGGCCGCCGCCGGGCATCGGAGCCGGGTCGGGCCGAGGAATGGGGCGCGACTCCGGCGTGGGCGCCGGCGGTGGCGCGGAGCGAGAGACCGACGGGGCTGAGAGGCCCGGCTGGTCGCCGGGACGCGGTGCCACGCGGAAGGTCGGCAACGGCCGGCGGCGGCCGACCACGGGACGCTGACTCGCACGGCACGCTGACTCGACTCCGGGCGCAACCGACCTACTTCGCTATGACCCGGAGTTGAACACGCTCTCGCCGAGCCCGCGCCCGCAGCCGCTCGATCTCCCTGTTGTGCGGCGGGCTCGTAGCCACGAGCGCGGCCACCAGCGTCGACGTGGCGGCCGTGACTGCCTCGACCGCGGCATCGAACACGGCTTGATTGACCCGAGCCGGCTTGGACGTGCCGCTGACCTTACGGACGTACTGCAGCGCGGCGGCACGGACTTCGTCGACCGTGACGGGCGGATCGTAGTTATGGAGCGGCTGAATCGAGCGGCACATTGCGCTGACCTCGTGCGGACGACCGCGCCACGATAGTGCCGCCGGCGTTCATCCGGCGCCGCATGAGGCCGGCGTTCCACAGTCCCGGAGCGATCGTTGCCGTCGCCGTGTCAACCCGCCGTCGTCGTGGGCAACACTCTCGGCGATTCCGCCAGCGCTACCGAATCGCCCGGCCGGCTAGAACCGCGGATCAGACTCGTGACGATACCAACGGCGCAGACGACCGCCGCAACCACGAACGCGTCGTGGATCGCGCCGGCCAGGGCCGCGCTCTTGAGTTCGGCGACGGAGCCGCCACTCCCCAGGGCGGCGAGATGGCCGGGCAGTCGCGTGGCCACGATCGCGCTGCTCAACGCGATCCCAAGGGCCTGGCCGTTGACCCGCATCTGGGCCAGGGTACCCGACGCGGTACCTACACGCGGTCTCGGGACGGAACCGATGACCGCGCTGCTGTTGGGGCTCATGAAGAGACCCTGACCGATGCCGAGGAGAACGAGCCGCCAGACCAGGTCCGGTAGCTCGAACTTGATCGGAAGTTCGGTGAGACTCACCAGTCCCAGGACCATGAAGATCATGCCGATGCTCGCCGGGACGCGCGGGCCGATTCGGTCGGATATGGCGCCGCTGAAAGGCGCCACGAGAGCCATCGTCAGCGGCACCGGAGTAAGAAGCAAGCCCGCCTCGATCGGCGAGAAGCCCGAGCCCTGCTCGAGAAAGAACGGCAGCAGGAAAGTCGCGGTGAAGAGGCCGGAAAAGGCAATGACCACGCTGGCCAGCCCTGCGGAGAACGGACGGCTCCGGAAGAGCGTGAGATCGACCATCGGCTGGGTCGCCCGTCGCTCGACGATGAGGAATGCCGCGCCGAGGACCACAAAAGCGATCAAGAGGCCAACCACGGCCGGGCTCGT
Organism: Chloroflexota bacterium; assembly: GCA_003158875.1. Classification (GTDB taxonomy): domain Bacteria; phylum Chloroflexota; class Limnocylindria; order Limnocylindrales; family CSP1-4; genus Fen-1039. The sequence goes on along the minus strand of PMLK01000021.1, from coordinate 22,234 downwards.
CCAGCCCCATTCCTGGCCCTCACTCAACGCCAGAAGCAGGGCGAAGAGACTGACACCGGACAGAGCGGCTCCGCGGTTGTCGAACGACTGACCATGACCGGCCGATTCGCTCGGCAGGATCCGGGCCGCCCACAGGATCGCCAGGACGCCGACTGGGGCATTGATGAGGAAGATAGCTCGCCACGTGGCCAGCTGAGTCAAAATCCCGCCGAGGGCCGGGCCGAGACTGAGTCCGATCGCCACGCTGATTCCGTTCAGGCCGAGGGCCTTGCCACGCTCGCCGGCCGGAAATGTCCGGGCAACTATCGCCGGGCCCATGGCCATGATCATCGCGGCCCCGACCGCTTGTATTACTCGAAAGGCCACGAGGGCACCCACGAAGGGCGCCGCGCCGCAGCAGATGCTGGCCAGGGTGAAGATCGCAAACCCGGTCAGGTAGACCTTCTTGAAGGTCAGGACCTCCCCTAACCGGCCGAACGGGAGCAGCAGGCTGCCGACAACCAGGAGGTAAGCGACCACGACCCACTCGATCGTCGTCAGGTCGACTTGAAAGTCGGTCTGCATCGCGGGCAGGGCAATGTTGACGATGCTGCCGTCGAGCGTCGCCATGAGAGAACCGAGCGATACGCTCGTCAAGATCAGCCACTTGCGTTCCATGTGCGAACCGTACCCGAATCGGGAACAAGGCGATCAGAAGTGATGTCGCGGAGATCGCCCCGCTCGAGTGCCCTCTGCGCGGTTCATCTCCACTTCTGGTCACGGCACCGCGGACTTCGGTTGATGTGCGGGTTACTCACTTCTGACTACTCAGTCCAGCCGTGGCACGGCCGATACCCAGGACAGGGCGAGCACGCCGGTTGTTCGCCATGCGGCCAACTTGCCAGTGCCAGCTTCACCGGCCGCTGTGGGCCCTCGAAATGCGACTCTCCGTCCGGACCAAGCTGCTGGGAACATCCGGCCTGCTCCTGCTCGCGTCGCTGATCGTCACCGTCCTGGCGGTGATCAGCCTCAGCAACGTGAACGACCAGGCCGACCAGGCCTACTCACAGGGACCCGCCACGATGGGGCCGTTGGGAACGATCGACAGCGCCCTGGCAGAGAAGCAGGCGCTCCTGAACCAGGCCGTCTACACGGGCGCCGACCCGGCGGCCCAGCAGGACATCATGCAGTCGATCAAGGACGCCGACCAGGAGATAGACGACGCTCTGGCGTCGCTCGCCAGTGGCAGCCTGACGGCGGACATGACCGGTCACCTGACAAAGTTCAAGGCATTGAAGGTCAAGTACGACGACGCATTCTTTGGCGCTCTCGCCGATGCTGAAGCCGGCTACAGCAAGGCCGCCGACGAAACGACGGCGGTCGTCGCGATGCGGGCAGGCATGGTCACCGAACTCGACAGCATCGAAGCCTCCGCCAGCGCCAACGCGACCGCGATCAACAACGAGACGCAGGCGACATTCGAGCAAAGCCGGACCATCGCCATCGCCGTCTTCGCGCTCGCCTTTGTAGTGGGTTTGCTCGTCTCGATCCGAGTGGCGGCCTCGATCAGGAAGGGCGTAACCGCCGTTCAGACGACGCTCGCGTCCATGACGGACAACTGCGCCATGGAGCTCGAGAGCGGCCTGGCGGCTCTGGCCCGCAACGATCTGTCCTACCAGGTCAGGGCGGTCACGCAGCCCATCGAGAAGTATGGCCACGATGAAATCGGGCAGACGGCCGAAGTCACGAACCGCATGCTCGAGCGGCTCCAGACCACGATCCTCAGCTACGAAAGCGCCCGCGGCGGGCTGGCGGACACGGTGACGCAGGTGAAGGCCGCCGCGGACGCGCTCGCCCGCGCCTCCGAACAGCTCAATGCCGCCGCCACCCAATCCGGTACGGCCTCGTCACAAGTGGCCCAGACGATCAGCCAGGTTGCCGCCGGAGCGAGCGATCAGGCTCGAGCCGCCTCCAACACGAGCGATGCCAGCCACGACCTGACCCAGATCATCGAGCAGGTCGGCGAGGGCGCAGCCAGCACCAGGATCCGCGTCCAGGATGCGACCCAGGCACTCGACGCCACGACTCAAGCCATCGCTCAGGCGATGCGCGATTCAGAGGACATGGTTCCACTCAACGAACGGGTCGAAGCGGCGCTGTCGGCCGGGGCGATGGCCGTCGAGGAGACGTCCAGCGGCATGCAGCGAATCAAGTCCTCCGTGGAGTCGACCGCCGCCAAGGTCTCCGAACTCGGCGAGAAGGGCAGCCAGATCGGGGCCATCGTCGAGACNNCGAAGCGGCCCGAGCCGGCGAGCAAGGCAAGGGCTTTGCAGTGGTGGCGGATGAGGTCCGCAAGCTCGCCGAGCGTTCGTCGAACGCGACCAAGGAGATCGCCGCCCTCATCGGCGAGGTTCAGTCCGGAACCGCGGCCGCAGTTCTGGCCATGAAGGACGGAGCGAGCGAAGTGGCCATAGGTTCCGAGCTCGCCGAACAGGCCGCCGGCGCGCTGACGGAAATCAGCGACGCCGCCGCGGCCCGCAACGTCGTGCTCGAGGATCTGATGGTCGCCGTCGGTGAGATCCGGACCAGGAGCGCCGACGTCGTTCGCGCCACGGACAGCATCTCCGAGATCGCTACCGAGACAAATGCCGCCGCCGCCCGGATGGGCGCCGCCGCGGATACAGTAGGAATGTCCGTGGAGTCCATCGCCGCCATCAGCCAGGAGAATTCCGCCTCCGCCGAGGAAGTCTCGGCCGCCACGGAACAGATGTCTGCCCAGGCTGAAGAGGTCGTGGCGTCGGCTGCTACTCTGGCAGAGATGGCCCAGGGGATGGACGACCTGGTCGCCCGCTTCCGACTCCAGGCCACCGACCCAGAAATAGCCGGCAACGTCATTCCGAGGCGACGCTCATCCGATTGGCAGAGTGCCGCGGCCAGACAAGCCGAGTCCGCTTGACCGTATCCCGTGGCAGGGTCGCTTTCCCCCCAAGCGGCCCTGCCGACCCTGCCGATTCGCGCGGCGAGCGTGGCGCCATCGATGCCAGGGCACTCGCAACACGAGCCATGGTTCCGGGCATCTCCAGCAACTCCGCCGCCAGGAGCTATCCTCAAGGCATGCCAGCCGTGCCCGATGCCGAATCGCCTCTTATCGTCATTACAGTCGGCGACTCCGCTCTGAGCGGCAATCCTCATCTCGCCGACCTCAAAACCGAGTTGTATGTCGACGCGGTGCGCCGCCACGGTGGCAATCCGGCAGTCGTCTCGACCGCGACGCCGCCCGAGGAAGTCGACCGTCTGCTGAGCTCGATGGCCGGACTGGTGATGTCGGGTGGCGCCGACATCAGGCCCGACCTGTACGGCGAGCCTGCGGTCGGAGCCACGGAGGTCGACTCGGCTCGCGACACCCTGGAGCAGCACGCCTGGCACGAGTCACAGCTGCGATGCGTACCGGTTCTCGGTATCTGCCGGGGGCTGCAGGCAATCAACGTCTTCTCGGGTGGCAGCCTGCTCCAGGACGTGCCCAGCCACGCCGGCACTCCGTACGGCAGCGGCGCCGCACTCACTCACAACCTGGAGGTCGACCCGGACAGCCGCCTGGCTCGAGCCCTGGCCGAAGGCGTGCCGGACGGGCTGGCCGCCACGGACGAGGACGACGATACCGTCGAACTGACGGTCAACAGCTACCACCATCAGGCCGTCAACCAGGCCCGCCTTGCCCCCACACTCCGCGCGGTCGGCTGGGCGGCGAGCGAGTTCGGCCGGCTGGTCGAGGCTTTCGAGAGTCGCGACGAACATTGGGTCATCGCGATTCAGTGCCATCCTGAGCGGACGGACTCCACACCGATCGAGTTCGAGGGAATCTGGGATGCCTTCGTCCGTGCCGCTCGCGAAGAGGACGCGGCGGCGCTCGCCTAGCTTCGCCGTCGACCCGCCTGCGGCCCCGGCGGACTCGAGCCCCGAATCCGCCCATTGAGCCACCCACAACCAACTCAGCAACGCTATCGTTGGCCGATCACGGGGGTGTCCCTGTCGCCGGCGGGCGAGCCCATGCGAGTCACGGAGGTCCTCGGTGTTCGTACCCCTTTCGGTGCTCGAGTTCCGCGATCGGGCCGAGACGTACTTTGACGACAAGCTCGCGGTAGTCGACGGCGAGCAAAGCTTCACCTACCGCCAGTTCGGCGAACGGACCCACCGGCTCTCCAACTCGTTGCGGGAACTCGGCGTTGGGCCGCGCGATCGAGTCAGCTTCATCACGTACAACACCCACCAGCTGCTCGAGGCCTACTACGGAGTCCTGGAAGTTGGAGCGGCGCTAAATCCGATCAACATCCGCCTGACGCCCAAGGAGATCGCCTACATCGTCGGCCATGCCGGCAGCAAGGTCGTCTTCTTTCACAAAGACTTCAAACCGCTCGTTGAAGCGATGATCCCGGACCTGCCCAACAAGCCCCTCTTCGTGATCATGGAAGGCGCTCCGGACTCAATCGCGCCGATCGAATACGAGGCCCTCCTGGCCGGCGGCTCGCCCGACCCGCTCACTCCCGAAATCGACGAGAACGCGATGGCGGAGCTGTTCTACACGAGCGGCACGACGGGATTCCCCAAGGGCGTGGTCATGACGCATCGTGAGCTGTATCTGCATGCCCTGTACGCTCAGGTCGGGCTGGGCTTCACCCAGGACGATGTGGTCCTGCACGTCGTTCCGCTATTCCACGTCAACGGCTGGGGCACGCCCCACTTCGTGACGATGATGGGCGGCCGGCACGTGATGCTGCGCAAGTTCGATCCGCTGTCGCTCATCCAGACGATCGAACGCAACGGGATCACGCGGGTCCTGGCCGTGCCGGCGATCTTCAACGCCCTGCTGCATCACAGCGAGCTCAAGAAGCACGACCTGTCGAGCCTGAAGCAGGTCATCATCGGCGGCGCGCCCGCCTCCCCAACGCTGGTGGCGGGCCTCGAATTGGCTCTTGGCTGCCAGGCCATCGTCGGCTACGGCCTCACGGAGACGTCGCCGATCCTGACCCTTGCGACACCCCGAACGTTTCTGACCGATTCGGAGCCGGCCGAGAAGCGTCAGGCCCGCCAGGCGTGGACCGGCTGGCCGCTCGTTGGCGTCGACATGCGCGTCGTCCACTCCGACGGCCGCGACGTCCGCAGCGACGGTGAGCAGATCGGCGAGGTGATCGTCCGCTCCAACACGGTGATGGAGGGTTACTACAAGGATCCGGAGGCCACGGCGGCCACGATCCGCGACGGCTGGCTGCATACCGGCGACATGGCCGTAATCGACGACGAGGGCTACATCCTGATCAAGGACCGCTCCAAGGACATCATCATCCGCGGCGGCGAAAACATATCGTCCGTCGAAGTCGAAAACGCCCTGATGTCTCACCCGGCCGTTCTGGAGTGTGCCGTAGTGGCCGCGCCGGACAAGGCACTCGGCGAAGCGCCTGTGGCCGTCGTCGTCCTCAAGCCCGGGGCCTCGGCGAGCGTCAAGGAACTGCGCGACCACTGCAAGGAGAACCTGGCCCGCTTCAAGGTCCCGCGCGAAATCCATTTCCACGAGTCGCTGCCGAAGGGCGGAACCGGGAAGATCCTCAAGGCCGAGTTGCGAGAACCCTTCTGGAAGGGCTACGACACGCGAGTCCAGTAGTGGTCGATTCAGGCGCCGGCCGAGGTCGGCGCCTGCAGCTCCCCGCCGGCCACGCCGCGTGGCTTGCTCTCGTGGCGCTGGTCGCCATCGTCGCCACCGCTATCGCACTTCGATTCGTGGACCTGGCAGTGAATCCCGGCGGCCTGTTCCCCGACGAAGCGGCCGAAGGGCTCGACGCCGCCCGACTGCTCCACCAGCCCGGGTTCCACGCCGACCTCCTCGTCTGGTTCCCGGACGACGCCGGCCGGGAGGCCCTGTTCGCCTACCTCGTCGCGGCGGCGTTCGCAGTCTTCGGCCACTCCGTCGAGGTGCTGCGGGCGACGGCCGCGGCCTGCGGCGTTGCCAGCGTCCTGGCCATCGGCGCGTTGGGTCGTCGATTCGGGACGTGGGTGGGGATCGTGGCCGCGGCCTGGGCGGCGGGTTCGTTGTGGCTCGTCTGCGTAAGCCGCGACGGGATGCGCAACACGATCGTGCCGTTCTTTGGGGCAGTGGCTTTGATCGCGCTGCTCCACCTGGCGGCCCGGCCCGGCCGCCGGTCGGCGCTCCTCGCTGGAGCGGTCACGGCCGTGGCATCTCTCTACACATACCAGCCACTCAAGCTGCTGCCGTTGCTCGTGGTCGTCTGGCTGGTGTGGCTCAGACACGACGACCGCGCCCGCTACGACGAGCTTCGCGCCCTGGCCGTCCCGTTCGTAGCGGCGTTCCTCATCGTTGCGGCCCCGATTCTCGCGGTCGCCGTCACGGAGCCCGCCAACTATTTCGGCCGCGCGGCGGCGGTCAGCACCTTCAACCCGGACGCGGGGTCGGCCGACAGCCTGCCCAGCCACATCCTCCGGACGCTCGGCATGTTCGGGCTGACGGGGGACCCCAACCCACGCAGCGACGTGGGCGGCAGCCCGCTCGTGCCGCCCCTGCTGAGCGCCCTGGCGGCAATCGGCGTCGCGCGGCTGTGGAGGCTGCGCCACGATCCGAGCCACTCCCTGATCTTGCTGGCATTGCCCGTATTCCTGATCGCGCCGCTCATCGCCACCGAGGGCGGCGCCCCTCACGCTCTGCGGACGCTCGGTCTGGCGGCGCCGATAGGCGTCGCCATCGGGCTAGGGGCAGTGGATACGTTCCGGTTCGCGCGGCGCCACCGCGGGCGGGCGGGTGGGGCCGGGGCAGGCATTGCGATCGCGGCCGTTCTGGCGGTCACGGCCGTGTGGGCCGGGTCGGCGTATCTGTCGCGGCCCGTGGCCGACCGCTACGACGCCTTCAGCTATCCCGTGGCCACCCTCTCCGAGATGGCCGCGGCCAGGCCTGGATCGGCCGTGATCCTGGACGACTACACGGCCATGGACGTCGAGTTCATCGCCTTCGACCGGCCGCCCGCCATCTTCGAGCCCGGCGCCACGATCGCCAGCCCCTCCGACTACACCGAGATCCTGGCCCTCAGTCGCGAGGATCTGAGCCACGCAGTGGGCCCGGACGCCGCCGCGCGGGCCTCGGCCGTAGCCTGGGATCCGACCGGGGCCCCGGTCGTCTGGGCCGTGGTGCCGTAGGCTGTCACTCGTGATTCGACGCGCCGTTCAACCACTCATCAACCTGCTCGCCCGGCCATGGGCACGGCTCGCGGCGGCCTGCTCCGGGCTCGGCTACGGCCGAACGGTCGGCGTCGTAACCGCGCTCGGCGCCGCCATCCGGATCGCCGGTCTTGCCCGCCAGCCGCTCGGCTACGACGAGGACTTCACCGCGCTGGTCGTCCATCAACCACTCGGCCGCATGTTCGACATCGTGAGCCGTGACAGCGCGCCACCGCTCTTCTATGCCCTCGAGCGATTGATCGTGGCGGCCGCCGACGTTTTCGGCCTTGCCGGTTGGGGCGGCCCCGGTGGACCTGTGGTGTTGAGGGTCGTGCCCGCGCTCGCAGGGATCGCGGCCATTCCACTAATCGCGGCCCTGGCGCGCCGGGTGGGCGGCAACTCCGCGGGGCTATGGGCCGCGCTCTTTGCCGCGCTCGTACCCACTGCCGTGATGTTGTCCGGATTCGTGCGGATGTACGGCCTGGGCGCGACGCTGACCGTGGCTTCGGCGTTGCTGCTCTGGCGGGCGGTTGATAAATCCACCACCGTCCGCTGGTTGACGTACTTCGCGGCGGCGGCGACCGCGGCCTGGACCGACTACTTCTGTGTGATCGCGCTGGCGGGGATCGTTGCCGCCGCTTTGTGGCTGCGGCGCGGACGGCGCGTATCGGCTCTCGCGATCGCCACGACCACCGCCGCGGTCGCCACACTGGCGCCCTGGCTGCTGGTGGCCCAAGCCCAGTTTCAGCATGCCGGCCAGGGATTCTGGGTGCCGCCGCTGAGCTTCTCGATGATCGGCGGCACGTATTGCCAGCTCTTCATGGGGCCACCGATCGACTGGGCCATCCCGTTTGGGCTGCCGCTGGTTGGCCTCCAATTCGCTGCCGTGCTGGCCGGCTCGGCCGCGCTGGCGTATGCGGCCGTAGCGTGGCGCCAACTACCCGCCGATGGACGGCGTGGCGCGATCTACCTGCTCATCGCCTCCGGCGGCGTGGCCATCCTGGCGATCGTCAGTATCTGGAGGCCGGTGCTCGACGCCCGATATGCCGGGGTAATGTGGCTGCCCCTCTTCGCCCTGGCGGGAGTTGGGCTGGCGGCCATGCCACGCCGCTATGCCACGCTCCTGCTTCTGGCGGTCACGGTGCCGACGCTCGCCCTCAGCACGGTCACAACCCATCGCCAGACGTCCGAACTCGTCCCTGAGCTGGATGCGCGCGTTGGAACTCACGACCTGGCGGCCGCGGCCTGGGACCACTACCTGATCCTGCTAGACGAAACGAGCCCGGCCGTCCAGTCGAGGCTCCACGTCCTGAGCACCACGGGACTGCCCTGGTACGTCGGAACGGCCGCGTATCCGGAAGGGGCCGCCATCGACACGATCCCCGCCGACGTCATCGCCGGCCACGGCCGGATCTTCTGGATCGCCGATCCGGGAGTGCCGGCGCCGGTTCTACCGGCTGGTTACCGCCAGAACGAAGTCAGCTGTGCCATAGAGGTCTGCCTGACGATCTACGAGCCGCCTGCTGGGTAGCGGGACAACGGCGACCGCGGGTACTCCTTACCAGACCGAACCGCTCGCGGTCTTGCTGCTCGTTCCCTTGCGGCTCACCGTGACCGAGATCCAGTGGTAGGTGCCCGCAACAGCGCCGTAGTTGTGGGTGAATATCAGGTGCCCGCCCTTCCTGCTGCCATGCGTGGCGCTGCTCCCGTCGTCGGTGCTCCACGTTGCCGCGTCCGTCGAGAAGTAGGTAGATGTCGTGGTGCACGTGACGTTGCTGCCGGAGGTCTTGCACGTGAACGTCGGGGTGTAGAGGGCCGGCACGGGCGTCACGACCGGTGCCGGCGTCGGGCTCGCGCTGTCGGTCGGCAGCGGCGTATCGGTGGCGAGTGGCGTATCCGTCGGCAGCGGCGTATCGGTGGCGAGTGGCGTATCCGTCGGCAGCGGCGTATCTGTGGGCGAATCAACCGCGAGCATGTAGTCCGTCGGCGCCGGCGTCGCACCGGCGCCGGGGCCCATGAGCAGGACGCCGCCCTCGATCGATACCAGAACGATGGCGATCGCCAGCGCCACGAGAGCGAAGTCACGCCGCAGCCGGCCCTTGCGTGGGGCGACCGCGGCCACCACCGGTCGCGGGATTTCCGGGCCGGCAGGGGCGAAAGGCGGCCTTGGCTTGGCCGTCCCGGTCATCGACTTGGCGACGCACGTCAGGCAGCTGCGCCGCGATGTGCTCCAGCACTCGTTGCAAACGAACTGGCGGCACTCGTGGCAGAAGCGGAAGCTCTGGACGAACGCCTGATAAGCCTCGTCGTCCATCTTGGCGAGCAGTTGCCGGCGCGCGGTGTCGTATCCGGCGCCCAAGCCCTCGTGCAGCTTCACGGTTCGGCCAAGGGCCATCGAGAAGGCCCGAGTCTTGCCGGCGACACTGAGCCGCCGACTGGAAGGCGGCAGGACGAAGCGAGTCTTGCAGCGCTCGCACGCATATTGGATCAGCGCCGGAGCATCCGGTGTGCTTCGCATTTACGGGGCCTCGACCGAAGTGGAAGTTGAGCTCAAGAACCGCACGGAATGACTGAATGGGTGCTCAGAGAAGGTCGTTTGTATGCGGTCTTGTCGCAATGGGACAGTGGTACGCGCGGTGCTGTCATATGTGGCACGTTTGGGATAGTACTTCCGGCCCATAGGCCGATCGGCTGCGGCCGCGGCGCCAAAAGGCACCCCACGCGAATCCGATCCGCGGCCGATCTTCGGCCTCTATCTCGGACCCGTTTCACGTCGAGCCTATGTCCAAACGGTGGCACAAACGTGGGTCGTCGTCGAGCCGGTGGCGCAGGCTCGGACTGACTACTGGTCGGGACGCCGCCGCAGAAATCGGACGCTTCGCAGTTCCGGAAAAGCCGCCGCGACACCCTTGTCCGGCGAACCCGACTTGAAGACTCTCGCGCCTTTAGGGGCCGGCGCGCTCAGCTGATCCAGGCCCAGCAGGCAATAGGCGCACCAGAATGCCACGGTCGCGGTCGCCGCTCCGGGCCTGGCTTCGAACGCTATTCGCAGGGCGTCGCTGTCGCAGCTCGGGCACAGGCGGTGCGGATCGGAGGGAAGCCGCTTGTAGGCGATCTCGTACGCGCTCCGAAACGCGCGATACAACTCGTCCTCGACGATCAGCAAGCCCTCTCCGTACGACGCCAGAACGTCCTCGGTCGAAAGTCGACCTTTGCCAACCTCGTCCACGAACCCGGACCAGAACCCGCTCACCTCGAGCGCCGTTGGGTCTGTATCGGTGAGCCGCGACTGGAGAGCCGCGGCTGCGGCCTTCGCTTCGCTCCGGTTCGAATTGGCTCGGTAGTACGGGAACATGTCGAGCGCGGCCTGAGCGCCATCGTGGAAGCAGGCGAGTGACTCGTTCACCGGGCGTTGAACGCGGCGCTTGCCCACGACAAGCGAGACCACTTCGCCGGAAGCCGGGTCGTAGCAGGCATTTCCGTCCGGCCCGAATTCACCGAAGCGGACGAGCAGTCGGCGACCGGGGCCGTTGACGACGGTCAGCTCCGACGACGACCGGTAGAGGCCCATCAGATTCTTGGGCAGATCGACTTCGGAGAAGGCCTCGCGGGCCGAGGCCGGTACTCGGTCGTCGATTTCGAATACGGCTGGCTGGAATCGAGGCCAGCCCGGCGGGTCCTTCTGCATAGGTCCAGTCTAGCGCTGTCCACTTTCGCCGGACCCACGCCGGAGGTGGAAAGTACATTCTTCAGGTGTAGTAGAGCTGGAGCATGTCCCAGTTCTGGGCAAGGTCGAAGAGTGCCACGGCGATCAGAAGAACTCCCCCGGCAAAATTGATGGCTCGGCTGTGGACGGCGAACCAGCGAGTCAGCTGACGCTGCAGGGCTCCGGAGAAGAGAGAGATCGCCAGCAGCGGCACCCCGAAACCAAGCCCGAACCACAGGAAGGCCCACAACTGAGTCAGCGCTTCGCCAAACGTGAACGAGTAGACGAAGATCGCCACGACCATCGGGCCCGAGCACGGCATCGCGATCGGCCCGTATAGCAAGCCGTACACATAGGCGTTGAGCGACGGGCGGCGCAGCAGCGGAACCTGGATCTGCGGCAGTCGATAGAACGGGTTGCGGTTGAAAATCAGCAAGACGCCGAGTATCAGGATCGCGGCGATGGCCAGCGGTATGAGCACCGCCAGAACGTGGCCTATGGAAAACGCTAGGGTGGCCATCACGGCCCCGAGCACGAGCATCGCCGTCAGAACGCCGGCCAGCACGAACAGTCCCAGGAAGTACCTGGGCCGGCCGGCGCCGGCAGAAGCCTGGCCGCCCAGGTAGGCCAGGAAGCCCGGGTACATGGGCAGGATGCAGGGGCTCAAGGTCGCGAGCAGACCGAATGAGAAGGACGTGAGGGCGATGTCCACGGGCGCCTACTGGGCGATGTAGGGGTCGAGGGTCTTCTTCAAGCTATCGATCGACTTGATGCCGAACGGCAGTCCCCACACCCCGCCAGTCCGATCGATGATCAACATCGGCTGCTCCGGCGGGTTGAGGTAGTTCACATCGTAGTTCTTCGCCATGAACGCACCGACTTCGGTGGGGGCCACCGCGACGCGCCACAGGTAGTTGTTCTTGACGGTGAACTTCTTCAAGACGGTCGCATCCTCGTTCGGGTCGACGTCAAGGCTGACCGAGACAAAGTCCGTGTCCGAGAAGAACGAGTGAAGCTGCTGGACCTGGGCCATCTCGCCCTGGCAGGTGGGGCACCACGTGGCCATGGTCTCGATCAGAACGACCTTGCCGCGGAAGTCGCTGATCCGGAAGGCCTGGCCGCTGTTGACGTCGGTCATCGATACCCCGAACCAGGAGGGATCCGTCGGCGACGCCGCAACGTAGATCGGAACTGGGTCGCCGCTGAGGGCGCTCGAGGCCGAAGGTTCCGCGGACCCGAGAGCGGCAGGCGTCGTCGCCCCCGCGGAGCACGCGGCAACGATTAGCAGGGCGGCCAGGAGAGTGGCCGCCGCTTGCGAGTTTCGACTGGAGATCCGCATCGGACTGGTCCTTGGGGGCTGGCTTGAGCCCAACGATGTTGCACCTTCCTGCTGAAGATATCGATCCGGCCCGCAGAGGGGATCGACCCGCGCAACTGGGTAGGTACATCAGGTCCAAAAGTACGGCCTGAAGGCCCACAGTCGAGGAGCGCGGACACCGAGAACTAGTGCAGAGGCTGGAATCCGTGTACCGGAATCGGCCCCTTGCGATTGATTGATTCTCAACCAGAGGATGCATCCCTCGACGACTATGAATTTGCGCGCGCTCAGACTGTCACCCCGGCTCAACGCCAGCGACTGGATCGCCTTCGGTTCGGTCGTATATGGCGTGCCGATCGTTCTGTGGCTGATCGCGGGCGTCGGGCATCGCCTGGACCATCAGGCGCTCGTCGACCTGTCGCTCTGTCCGCCCGGACTTGCCGCGACCGTTCTGTGCCTCAGAGCTGGGATGTCGACCGGCCTCGCGCGGAAGGTCAGGACCGCCTGGCGACTGCTCGGTCTGGCATCGCTGAGCTACACCGTCGGCATGGCCGCTTGGTTCGTCATAGAAGGCGTACTAGGTCGACCGCCCTTTCCGTCCGTAGCTGCACTGGGCCCAATCCTCTGGTACCCGCTGGCACTCGCGGCGCTACTCGCGTTTTCCCGCAGCGCCGGTTCCAGGGCGGGCGGCATCCGATCCGTCATCCTCGACGCAGCCGTATTCGTCATCGGCGCCGGCGTGGTCATCGGGTCGATGTTCGCGCCAGTGTCCGCATCGTTGGCCGGCGATCCAGGCACGGCTCTGGTATCAAGCGCATTCGCAACAGGCGACCTTCTGCTCCTGATCGGCGTGCTCCATTCGGACATCCGGACCCAGAAAGTGGCCTCCGTGCGCTTCGTCCTTCTGGGCATCGCATGCATCGTGCTCGGCGACATTGCCTTCGCCATGGCGCTGCAGCAAAACGCCACGAGCACTTCCGGATTGCCCGACGTCTTCTTTTGCACCGCCTGGGTTCCGATCGGACTGGGAGCGTACCGAGACATCAGTGAAGCTCGGGCAGGCCGCGGGCGACGGTCGATCGTCGATCGCCGGGTCGTGGACGACGGAATCCGCCTGCTGCCATACGCCGCCATCGCCGTCGGCGTCGCCCTACTGGTGTGGGTCGGCCTCCGCAATCTCAACTCCGACACGGGACCCATCACCCTCTGCGCAGTCGCGGCAACGGTCCTGCTGACGATCCGGCAATCGCTCATCGCCAGAGCCAACACCAAAGCCCTGGTGGAAGCGCGTTCCCAGGAAGGCTGGGACCGCTTCATGCGGCTTATAGAGCACGGCACCGACGTGATCCTCCTCATCGACTGCGAGGGTGTCGTTCGGTACGCAACGCCGAGCGCCGAGCGCCTCCTGGGTTATCCGCCGGAGATGCTCGTAGGTCAGTCCGCCGAGGGAATCGCCGGCGAAAGGCTCATCCATGACCGTCTCGTGCAGGCCATGACTCGCCCGCTGCTGGCCTCCGGAGAGCCGCTCGAGATTCCGTTTCAGCGGCCCGACGGGACGACGAACACGCTCGAGCTGATCGCTACTCGCGCCCTCGACGACAGTGGTTCGTCCGTTCTGGTCGTCAATGTCCGCGATGTGAGCGAACGTCACGCCACCATAGAAGCGATCCGGGCCAGCGAGGGTCGCCTGGTCCGGCTGGCTCAGGTTCTCAACGCCACCCCGGACCTCGTCTGCTCGTTCGCGGTCGACGGTCGAATCACCTATACGAACGCTGCCTTTAGACGACTCGTCGGTATTCCGGAAGACGACACGGCTCGGATGATCGACACGACGCTGAGCCGTTTCCCCGACGTTGGGCGCGTTCTGCTGGACACGGCGATGGCCCATGCCGTAAGCGCCGGGTTCTGGCATGGAGACGTGGAATTCACGGCCGATGGAGACGAACGGCCGATCTCGCTGATCGTCCTGGCGCACCGCAGCCCGGGAGAGGCCACGGATTCTTTCTCGTTCATCGGCCGCGACATCCGCGATCGGCGGCGCACCGAGCGGGCCCTGACCAGAGCCCGAGATGCTGCGGATGCCGCCAGCAGAGCCAAGACCGAGTTCCTGGCCACGATGAGCCATGAGATCAGGACGCCGATGAACGGCATCATCGGTGCCACCGAGCTTCTCCTGGCCACCCGGATGACTGCCGATCAACGTGATCTCGCGGAGACGCTCTACGACTCGAGTGAGGCCCTGCTGGGCATCATCAACAACATCCTCGACTTTTCCAAGATCGAGGCCGGCTCGCTGGACCTGGAACGAATCTCGTTCGACCCTCGCCGCACAGTGGCCGGGGTTCGGGGAGTCCTCGGAGTGGTCGCCGGCAGTAAGGGTCTCGACTTCACGGTGTCGGTGGACGACGCCGTGCCGGGTGCCCTCATAGGGGATCCTGGCAGGCTCCGCCAGATCCTCACCAACCTGGTCGGCAACGCGATCAAGTTCACCAACGAAGGCGAAGTCACTCTCCAGCTCAGAGCCGTGGATCGACCGGAGATAGACCGCACGACCGTCCATTTCGAGGTTCGCGACACCGGCATCGGCATCGAAGAGGATTGCCAGGCCCACCTGTTCCAACCTTTCGCCCAGGCCGACGGGTCGATGAGCCGGCGCTTCGGCGGGACCGGTCTGGGTCTCGCCATCAGCCACAGGTTGGTCGAGGGCATGGGAGGCCTGCTGGGTCTACGGAGCCGTCCCGGCGAGGGCAGCACTTTCTGGTTCGACCTGACCTTCGACAACGCCGCCACCGCTCCGAGCGAAGGCGACTGGCCCGACATCGATTCGACGGGCATGCCGACGGAGCACATGCGCGGCACGCGAGCCGTAGCGCGCATCGGCACAGGTGTCCGCACCGACGCCGCAATCCTGGTCGTCGAGGATAACGAGGTGAACCGCAGAGTGGCGCTCGCGACGCTGACCAGACTCGGCTACCGGCCAGACGTGGCCGCGGACGGTTATGAAGCGTTGCGGGCAGCCGGCGCCAGAGCCTACGACGTCATCGTCATGGACTGCCAGATGCCCGGCATGGACGGCTTCGAGGCCACGCGGCTCATCCGAGCCCACGAGGCCGGAAGGCGGCACGTCTCGATAGTGGCCCTGACCGCGAACGCAACGGCTTCCGATCGCGATAGATGCCTGGCCGCAGGAATGGACGCCTACCTGGCCAAGCCGGTCCGGCCAGCGGCAATACGGGCCGTCCTGGCTCAGCTGTTGGAGGCTCCGCCGGAAGGATCGGTTGCTCCGGAGCGAGCAGCTGAGACGACGAACGAGGTGCAGTCCTCAGAGGGCCTGCCGGAGTTCGAGCCGAGCGCCACGGCGTGGGACGAGGAAGAAATCCTGGATGTGGAGACGATCATGTCGATTCGATCACTTGCCGACGACGAGACGTTCGAATCGCTGGTTCAGCTCTTCCTCGATCAGTCCGCAGTCATCGTCAAGTCGATTTCCTTCGCCCTCCTCAGGGGCGAAGATGCCGAGATGCGCCGCTTGGCCCATACTCTCAAAGGCTCCTCTCGCAGCTTAGGGGCGATCCGAGTCGGCAGCGTCGCGTCCAATTTGGAGACTATCAATGACGACGCCTTCGACGCGCTGGCGCTTGCGGCAGAGCTATCCGATGCCATCGAAGCGACTCGCTCGGCTTTCGCCCGAGAACGAGATCGCCACGTGGCGATACTGACCGTAGCGACTCGAGATTCTCAGTCGATGCCGAGGGGGAATGCCGCGTGAAGACTGTCCTGATCGTGGACGACGATCCGGTCGCCATCAAACTGATCGGCATGATCATGGCCCGACGCGGCTATGCGTATGCGCCCGCCGCCAGTGCCGACGAGGCGCTGACGTGGCTAGGGCAGCGCAATCCGGTTGAGGTGATCGTCACCGACCAGAACCTGGGAGGAACAACGGGTCTCGAGCTGTACGCCAAGCTGCAGGCCGACATCCGCTACAGGTCGCTGCCCGTAGTGCTGTGCACAGGAACCACTCACTGGCAGACCGTCAGCGACGCTATGAAGCTCGGCATCAAACATCTGATCGTGAAGCCGATCGCTCCGGCGGTCGTCATCGCCAAGGTTGAAGCCGCGGCTGCGGAGCGCTCGCCGATCATGCCGGCGCGCGATGCGATCAAAGCCCGACTCATGCTCTCGGAGCATGAGTACAACGACCTCGTGCAGGTGTGGCTTGTCCGCTTGGCGCAGCTCCGCAACGAGTTGGATCAAGCGTGTGCCAGGAAGAATCGCGACGCTACGCTCGCCGTAATCGAGAAGCTGGACGAACCAGCCCAGCTTCTGCGAGCCAACCGACTCCTGGAAGCGATCAACAGCGCCCCGCCGAAAGCCAGCTGGAACATTCTGGGCGCCCATCTCGATCTGATCCTCAACGAGGTCGTGACGCTCGAGTCCGCTCTCGCCGAAGAGGGCGACGATCAGGCGGCCGGCGCCCAGTAGCCCAGTCCCGAGGGACCGGGCCGGGCCGGGGCGCCAAGCCAGCGCGACTGGCCGGGCCAACGCCATCGGCAGGCCCAACGACCTTGCCGGCTATCCCCTATCGACGTTCCAGCCGGCTGACGTCCCGAACCGCGCCCTTGTCCGCGGAAAGTGCCATCGCCGCGTAAGCGCGTAATGCCGCCGAAATCGGCCGTTGGCGTGTCCGTGGCTTGTAGCCGCCACTCGCCTCGAGCGTGGCGCGTCGCGCGACGAGGATCGCGTCCGGAACATCGAGTCGGATCAAGCGGTCCGGGATGCTTATGCTGATCGTGTCGCCGTCTTCGACGAGAGCGATCGTGCCGCCGGCCGCCGCTTCGGGCGAGACGTGGCCGATGGAGAGGCCGCTCGTGCCCCCGCTGAACCGCCCGTCGGTGATCAGGGCGCAGACCTTGCCCAAACCGCGGCCGTTGATATACGAAGTGGGATACAGCATCTCCTGCATGCCCGGGCCGCCTCGCGGACCCTCATAGCGAACGACCAGGACATCGCCCGCCTTCACGCGACCTCCGAGAATCGCGTCGACGGCCTCCTCCTGCGACTCCACTACGACAGCCGGGCCGGAGAACTTGTAGATCGACGGATCCACGCCGGCGGTCTTGACCACTCCGCCGTCTTCCGCCAGGTTGCCGCGCAGGATGGCCAGGCCGCCGTCGGCCGAGTAGGGATGAGCGATGTCGCGGACGCAGCCCTCAGCCGCGTCCAGATCC
Source organism: Chloroflexota bacterium (assembly GCA_003158875.1). Lineage (GTDB taxonomy): Bacteria > Chloroflexota > Limnocylindria > Limnocylindrales > CSP1-4 > Fen-1039. The sequence goes on along the minus strand of PMLK01000021.1, from coordinate 4,782 downwards.
AGCGAGTCGAAACGCTCCGACTGGCTGAACGCCTCCGGCGAGCGCCGGCGGCCCGGCGCCGCGCGGTACAACTCCACGGCTTCCGCCGACGGGGTGGCGCCCCTCACGTCCCACTTGCCCAGCCACTCAGTGAGTGAGTCGGCGTGGACCGCGTGCACATCGTGGTTCATGAGACCGGCCCGATCCAACTCGCCCATGACCCGCGGGATCCCGCCGGCGCGATGTACGTCCTCCATCAGCCACTTGGCGCTCGGCGCCACCTTGCACAAGCACGGCACTTCGCCGGAACGGGCGTCGATATCGGCCAGGGTGTAGTCCACGCCCGCTTCCTGCGCCACGGCCAGAAGGTGGAGGATCGTGTTCGTGGAACCGCCCATGGCGATGTCCATCGTCATCGCGTTCTGGAAGGCGGCCCGGGTCTCGATGGACTTAGGCAGAACCGATTCGTCGCCCTCGTCGTAGTAGCGGCGAACCAGTTCCATGATCGTCTGCCCGGTCCGCTCGAAGAGCGCCCGACGATCCGTATGAGTCGCGACGAGCGTGGACGCACCCGGAAGAGCGAGACCCATCGCTTCGGTCAGGCAGGCCATCGAATTCGCGGTGAAGAGGCCGGCGCAGGAGCCGCAGGTCGGGCACGCGGCGCCTTCGATCAACGCCAGATCGTCGTCCGAGATCGAATCGTCAACGGCCGCCGTCATCGCCGAAATAAGCTGGAGCCGGTCCAGTTTGCGACCGTCGGACAGTGTCGTGAAGCCGCCCTCCATCGGACCGGCCGTAATGAAGATCGTCGGGATGTTCAAGCGCATCGAAGCCATCAGCATGCCGGGAGTGATCTTGTCGCAGGCCGTAATGCAGACGAGCGCATCGGCGCAATGGGCGTTGACCATGTACTCGACCGAGTCCGCCACCAGGTCGCGCGACGGCAGCGAGTAGAGCATGCCGCCATGGCCCATGGCGATGCCGTCGTCGATGGCGATGGTGTTGAACTCACGCGGCACGCCGCCCGCGGCCTTGACCGCGTCCGAGATCACCCGGCCGACAACGCTGAGGTGCGTGTGGCCGGGCACGAACTCGGTGAAGCTGTTGGCGATGGCGACGATCGGCTTGCCGACGTCTTCCTTCGCCACGCCCGCGGCACGCAAGAGAGCCCGCGCGCCGACCATGTTTCGACCCTGAGTGACGGTTCGCGATCGTAGTTCTGGCATGGCTCCAATGTTAGCCCTCGGCAAACCTCCGGACAGGCCGCGTCCGCCGAAACCACGCCCTGGCGAGCGACCGGCGATGCGGGTCGGGTACTCGACACGGCTCACCAGCTTCCGTCAGACTCTGGACGTGATAGCGATCCTCGGCGGTTTCGGCGCGGCCTTCATGTGGGCGTCGTCGACCCTCACCTCATCTCGGGCCGGCCGTCTGATTCCGGCTTCGTCGATCCTGGCCTGGATGATGGTCGTGGGGCTGGTCATCGCCACTCCCCTGGCGATCGCCTCGGGTCCCGTGCCTCACTTCACCCCAACCCTGATCATGTGGATGCTCGGCTCCGGTTTCGGCAACGTGGTCGGTTTGCTGTTTGTCTACCGCGGCCTCCGAGTCGGCAAGGTCGGAGTAGTGGCCGCCCTGGCGTCGACGGAAGGGGCCATTGCGGCCGTGATTTCCGTGGCCACGGGCGAAGGCATCACGGTGCCGGTGGCTATCATTCTGTTGGTAATCGTGGTCGGCATCGCGGTCGTGGCGCTGGCTTCGGACAAGGGCGAGGCCGCCGAACCGGCTTACGCCGAACCGGCCAGCACCGCAGCTCTGGTCGAGGGTGCGAACCCCGCGGTCTCCACGACCGGTCCACTGGCGAAGCTCAACGCGGAGCAGCAGGCCATCTTCTTCGGGTCGTTGGGGGCCCTGTGCTTCGGTGTCTGCATCTACAGCACGGGCAAGCTCGGATCGGATATGCCCGCCCTCATGGCCGTCATGCCCGCTCGGGTAGTCGGTGTGATCGGCGTATTCATTCCGCTCCTCCTTGCGGGCAAGCTGCACATGACGCGCGCCGCGGTTCCGATGGTCGTGCTCATAGGCGCCGCCGAGGTCTTCGGCAACGCCTCGTACATAGTGGGCGCCGGCCAGAGCATCGCGATTTCGGCCGTGCTCGCCAGCCAGTTCGCCGCGATCGCCGCCGTGGCTGCGTTCTTCCTGTTCCGCGAACGGCTGTCGGTTTCGCAACGCTACGGCGTGGTCGCCATCGCCGTGGGCGTCGCGGTCTTGACGCTGGCCCGCAGCTAGGGCTCAACTCAGCCTCGACCTGCCGACCGATGCGCAACACTTAGCGCCATATCGCCAGCCGCCACTACAAGGGAAGCCAATGACTCGCGCACACTCGCGTTCGCCTCTCAGCCGCTTTGCCAAGGCAGCCGTCGCGCTCGATCTCGTGCTGAGCGTCGGGGCTCTCGCTGGTGGCGCCGCCCTCATGATCGGGCCACGCGGCCAGATCATTCCTCTCGCTGTCTCGGCCCTTCAAGGATCTCCCTTCGACACCTACTTTGTGCCCGGGATGATCCTGTTCGGCGTCATCGGGATTGGCCCGCTTCTGGCCGCCGGACTCGTGTGGCTGAGGCACCGGTTGGCCCCGCTCGCGACGATCCTGGTGGGAATCGTGCTGCTGATCTGGCTGGCGGTCGAGATCGCAATCATTGGCTACAGCGACAATCCGCCGCTCCAGCCCGTGTACCTTCTCCTTGGCGCGACGATCACCGTAGTTGGGCTTATCTGGCAGGCCCGCCAGGGCTATTCCTGAGCTGCGGTCGCCGAGGGCGAGATCGGCAGGCCCATGAGCATGGCGATCACCCGGCCCTGAAGGCTCATGTTGATCGCATCCGGATCCAGCGCCGCTTGAATCGCTTGCCCGATGGCGATTGACTCAATGACGATCGCGAAGTCGCGAGGCGCGAGGGGTGGCTCCCGACCGCTGCTCTCGTAGAAGGACGCCACCAGGTTCGCGCTGGCCATCCTGGCACGCTCGTATTGCTCGGCCATCAACACCCGAGCCCGCTCCTCCCGCATCGCATGCAGCCAGAACTCCATCGCGAGCAAGAGCCACTGGCGATCCGACTCGGATTCCCGGTCGGGTACGTTCTGCAGTTCCCGGGCGGCCGCCGCCAAATCTCGGCCCCCATACGTCGCGTTGAACTCGGCAGTCTGCGTCTCGACGCGGCGCTCTATCAACGCGATGAAGAGATCCGTCTTACTGGCGAAGTTCGAATAGACGGCGCCCTTGGTGTAGCCCGCCGCGGCGGCGACCTCGTCGAGAGTGGCCGTCTCGAAGCCGCGCTGGGCGAAGACGATGGCCGCCGCGTCGATCAGCCGTTCTCGCGTCTGAGACTTGCGCGCCTGACGGGTAAGTCGCTCTTCCATGAGTAAACAATACCAGCGAGTACGCAAATACTCAATGGTATTGACATACTGGGCAGTATCCCCATACTCCCCGGTATCACCCCGACCAGCGGGTCCACCAGACAACTCTACGGCTTACGAAGGCCCCTGCAGGCCGAGCACCCAAGGGACGAGGAGCGGGAGTCGGGTGTCGAACCCACGACATTGCGCCTGGAGGGCCGGGACCGGTTAGCGCAGTGGCACACCTCGTGGGGCCTGTCAAGCGGCCGTCAAGTCGCCGCTCTCGTCCGCCACAACCAATTCCACTTCCAGGTCGTGGATGTAGCGACGACCTCGCATCCAGGAGGCTCCGGCCGCCGCGATAGACAGCACCACGCAGACACCGAACGCCAGACGCAGCCCATCGAGGAATGGCGCGGCCAGGAGCTGCGGGAAGAATGAGTTGCCCAGGATGGTCGTTTGCGTTGGCACAGACAGAGTCGCCAGCACGTTGGCCGGAATGAGAGTTGCCATCGGGTTGTAGCCCAAGAACGCGGCGAACAGGGCGCCGCTCGGCGGGATGCCCGACAGTTTCGTGGCGAGCTGATCCGGCACTCCGGCCGCCGTCAGATGGCCGTGCATCACACTGGGAAGACTGGCCGAGAGACCGGCGATCACGAGTGTGAAGATCAGTGTCATGCTGAGAGTCTGGGCCACGTTCTGGAAAGTCGCCCGCATGCCCGAGGCCGCACCGCGATGCTCGGGCGGCACGGCGTTCATGATCGAGGCCGTGTTCGGCGCGGCGAAACTGCCCTGGCCGATGCCGAGCGCCAGGAGCAGCAGCCCAAACGGTAAGTAGTCGAAGTCGGCCGGCACAAGCAGGAAGATCGCAAATGCGGCCGCCGACAGGAGCATGCCTCCTGTCGAGAAGTAGCGCGCCCCAAAGCGGTCGGACAGGTTGCCGCACAGCGGTCCCGCGATCAGGAAGCCGACCGTCATCGGCAGCAGGCAGATGCCCGCCCACAGGGGTGCGTCCTGGAACGCGATGCCGTGGAGAGGCAGCCAGATGCCCTGCAGCCAGACGATGAGAATGAGTTGGAGCCCGCCCCGCGCCAGCGACGAGAGGAATCCGGCGACGTTGCCCGCGGTGAACATGCGGATGCGAAATAGCTCGAGCCTGAACATCGGGTCCGGAACGTGGCCTTCGACGAACACGAACACGACGAGAAGCAGCGCCCCGATGAGCAGCTCGGCGATCACCGAAGGGTTGCCCCAACCCATGCTCGACGTGCCGTACGGCTGGATGGCGTAGGTGAATCCGACGAGCACGAGGACGAGTCCGAGAGCGAATAGCACGTTGCCCGGAATGTCGAGGCGCTGGTGCTTCCGGATGGTTGCCGTTTCGTGAAGCATCAGATACGCCCACAC
>PMLK01000080.1 GCA_003158875.1 Chloroflexota bacterium | reverse complement strand
TCGTCGGCGACGGCGAGGCCGAAACCGGCCCGCTCGCGACCGGCTGGCACTCCAACAAGTTCCTCGACGCGAAGGGCGACGGCGCGGTCCTGCCGATTCTCCACCTGAACGGCTACAAGATCGCCAACCCAACCGTCCTGGCCCGGATTCCCGAGAGCGAGCTGCGGGACCTGATGATCGGCTACGGGTACAAGCCGTACTTCGTCACAGGCGACGACCCGGCTCTGGTGCATCAGCAGCTGGCCGCAACTTTGGACACCGTCCTGGACGAGATCCGCGATATCCAGGCCGAGGCTCGGAGCGGGAAGCCATACTCTCGCCCCGCCTGGCCGATGATCGTGCTCCGGACCCCCAAAGGCTGGACCGGTCCCAAAGTCGTCGACGGCAAGCAGGTCGAGGGCACGTGGCGCGCACATCAGGTGCCGCTCGCCGAGACCCGCACCAACCCCAAGCACCGCGCCCAGCTCGAAGAGTGGCTTCGCAGCTACAAGCCCGAAGAACTGTTCGACGACAAGGGCACGTTCATGCCCGAGCTTGCCGAGCTGGCCCCCAAGGGCGATCGCCGGATGGGCGCCAACCCACACGCCAACGGCGGTCTGCTGCTCCGCGAACTGCTCATGCCGGACTTCCGGGAGTACGCGGTCGAGGTCCCGAAGCCGGGCGGCTCCCTGAGCGAAGCAACGTTCGTCGCCGGCACGTTCGTACGCGACGTCATGGCCAAGAACGTCGACAACTTCCGGATGTTCGGTCCCGACGAAACCGCCTCGAACCGCTTCCAGGCAATCCTCGAAGTCACCGGCAAAGCCTGGGACGCCGAGGTGATCCCCGAAGACGCCCTGGACAACGTCCTGTCGGTCGACGGACGCGTGATGGAGGTGCTCTCCGAACATCAGTGCGAGGGCTGGCTCGAGGGCTACCTCCTGACCGGCCGGCACGGCATGTTCAACTGCTACGAAGCCTTCATCCACATCATCGACTCGATGTTCAACCAGCACGCCAAGTGGCTGAAGGTGACGCGCGACATCCCGTGGCGCCGCCCGATCGCATCGCTGAACTACGTGTTGTCGAGTCTGGTGTGGCGTCAGGACCACAACGGCTTCACCCANNGGACCCGGGCTTCATCGACCACGCGGTCAACAAGAAGGCCGAAATCATCCGTGTCTACCTGCCGCCGGACGCGAACACGATGTTGTCCGTGACCGACCACTGCCTCCGCAGCCGCAACTACATCAACGTCATCGTCGCCGGCAAGCAGCCTGCGCCGAACTGGCTGACGATGGAGCAAGCGATCCTGCACTGCACCCGCGGCATCGGCATCTGGGATTGGGCCAGCAACGACGTCGGCGGCGATCCGGACGTCGTGATGGCCTGCTGCGGCGACATTCCAACTCTGGAGACCCTCGCCGCCGTGGACCTGATGCGTCAGCACATGCCCGACATCAGGATTCGTGTCGTCAACGTGGTTGACCTGATGCGGCTCCAGCCCGACTCCGAGCATCCGCACGGCATGACGGACAAGGAATTCGACTCCCTGTTCACCGTGGACAAGCCGATCGTCTTCGCCTACCACGGCTATCCGTGGCTCATCCATCGCCTCACATATCGTCGCAATGGCCACGACAACATCCATGTCCGCNNGTGATCGACGCCATCGACCGCATCCCCCACCTTGGTCAGTCGGCCGCGCACGTCCGCCAGCTGATGGAGGACAAGCGCACCGAAGCCCGGGCATACACCCGGGCCGAGGGCGAGGATGCCCCCGAAGTCCGCGACTGGGTGTGGCCGTACTAAACCACTCCGGGTTCAATCGAAAAGGGCGGGCGCCGCAAGGCGCCCGCCCTTTTTTGTTCGTATGCCGCCGGCCATGCGGCGGAACGACGTGGCTGGCGGCGTGGCGGCTGAGGCCGTGGCGGCGGAACGACGTGGCTGGCCCGGTTCTTCCCAATGTCACCCCGGGCAACGCTAAGTGGCGGTTGGGCGGTTGTCCGACGGAACGCGGCGCCATGCGAGCCGGTCTTGAGCATGGACTGCCTGCCGTAGCGGACGAGAGCGCCAGGGTCTTCCGGTTAAGGTCGCTTCGGGTGACATTGGGGGACGACTGCTGAATTGGCGCGACCGCCACTCTCCGCCGGCGCCACTCCCCGCCGGCGCCACTCTCCGCCGGCGCCACTACGGCCGCAGCTTGGACCCGCAACGGTGGCAGCGGACCGAGTCCGGCTTGGCCATCCGCCGGCAGCCGGGGCATTCGATCATGCGCCGAGATTCGTCGCCGCCGCCCGGGGCGGATCGAGTCTCGGATCGGGCATCGCCGCCGGACGGCGCCAAGCCCGCGGCCCAACCCGAGCCCGCGGTCGTTCCCCGGCCGGCGGCCACGTCATGGGCGGCGGCCGTTCCACTTTCCAGGTCCGTTGTCGCCGATCCGGCGGCGTTCGTCGCGTCGTCTTCCCACTCGCGCTCCGTCGTGGGAACCAGCCGACCCAGGGACGCGGCGACGGCAAGTCTGACGCTCTCGGCCGGATCGGCAGCCGCCGACCGCAGCGCATCGACTGCGGCTTCGCCACCCACGCGACCCAGTGCCCGCGCCGCCCCGGCCCGAATAGACGCCTCCCGATCGGCCAGCGCCGACGCCAGGAGCGCCGAAGCGTCGGACCAGAGCGAGTCCTCGATGCCACGCCAGTTGACCTGGGCAAGAGCGTCCAGAACGATCATTCGCAACCTGGAATCGCCATCAGCCAGGCCGTCGAGAAGCGCTTCGACGCCGGCATCGCCTTCGTCCGCGAGGTCCAGCGCCGCCTCGGCGCGCGCCGAGTCGCCGCTGCCGTGACGCAGCGTCACCGTTTTGAGCCTCATCGTCATGTCGACACGCCGTTTGGCCACGATCGCCGACTCCTGTGCGAGTTCTCGCCGCATGTTACAGCCGCGGATCACGGGCCTCGTCCCGCACGGCTCGCGTCCGCTACCATGAGCGTATGACCCCCGACGCCACGCTGAGTCTTCGTTCCCAGGTTCGTCAGATTCTCTCCGCCGCCTGGCAGCAAGCCGAGGCGGAACTGACGCCGGCAGGCGACTCGAGCCTCGCGATCTCGACGCCGATCATGATCGAGCGCCCCGCGGACCCGAGCTTCGGCGATTTCGCAAGCAACATCGCCATGAAGCTCGCCAAGCCGTACCGCCGCGCGCCGATGGACATTGCCAAAGCGGTCGCCGCGCATGTCGTCACGACCGCCATGGACCCGGCCTCACCGATCGCCGGCGTCGACGTGGCGCCACCCGGCTTCATCAACGTCCGAATCTCCGACGCGGCGATTGCCGCCACCACGGCCCGAGTTCTGCGTGACCCGGCGGCGTGGGGCAGCGTCACGGCCGAGCACCCGGAACACATCAACGTCGAGTTCGTTTCGGCCAACCCCACCGGACCGCTCCACATCGGCAACGCCCGGGGCGCCTTCACCGGCGACTTGCTCTGCCGGGTGCTGACCGCCGCGGGCCACAAGGTGGAGCGCGAGTATTACTTCAACGATTTCGGGTCGCAGGTCAAGAACCTCGGCGCATCGGTCGTGGCCATTCGCGAGGGTTGCGACATCCCCGAAGACGGCTACCACGGCGACTACGTTTACGAACTGGCCAGGGATCTGCCGGAGTCGGTGCTCGCTGCCGCGCAGACGGCCGACGAGCCCGTTGAGTGGGCGATAGGCCGCTGGGCTTCGGAGCGGGTCAGGTCGGGCATCGAAGCGAGTCTCGAGCGGCTCGGCTGCCATTTCGACGTCTGGCGGTCCGAGAGCACACTCCACCACGACGGTTGGGTGGGCAAGGCAGTCGAACGATTGCGCGCCGCCGGCGACGTCTACGAGGAGGACGGCGCTGTCGTCTTCCGTTCGACCAAATACGGCGACGACAAGGATCGCGTCATCCTTCGCTCCACCGACGACAACGCCCCAACGTACTTCGCCGCCGACATCGGCTACCTCGTCGAGAAGTTTAGCCGTGGCTACGACCGGCTCGTCTTCATCTGGGGCGAGGACCACCACGGCTACGTCGCCCGCGTCAAGGCCGCGGCCCAGTCGCTCGGCTTCGACCCCGACCACGTCCAGATGATCCTGACCGCGTGGGTCCGTTTCATACGCGACGGCAAGGAAATCGCCATGTCCAAGAGGACCGGCGAGTTCATCACTCTCGACGAACTGCTCGCCGAGATCGGCGTCGACGCCGCCCGCTGGTTCTTCGCCTCACGGGCCGCGTCCAGCGGCATCGACTTCGACATCGAGCTGGCCAAGAAGCAGTCGAGCGACAACCCCGTTTACTACGTCCAGTATGCCCACGCCCGGATCGCGTCCATCCTGCGCAAAGCGGCCGCGGCCGGCATGGTTCCGCCGGCGGCCGACGAAGCGCGCGTGCTCGAGCTCCTCGAAGGCATCCTGCCCGGCGTTCCGGAGGCCCAGCTGGCACGCCAGATCGGGCGTCTTCCGGAAGTCGTGGAGGACGCCGCCGAAAGTCGGGAGACGCACGGCGTCACGGCCTACGCCACGGAACTCGCGACCACGTTCCACGCCTTCTACCGCGACGCCCGCGTCATCGACGAGACGGAGCCGGAACGCTCAATCGCGCGTCTCGCCCTCATCGCCGCCGCGAAGACGACACTGGCCGGCGCGCTGGGCCTGTTGGGTATCTCGGCTCCGGAGTCGATGTAGGGCGCAGCGCATAAGCGGCGCCTCGCCTACGGCCAGGACTTGCAGTCCGAGAAGTTCGGGATGACCGCCATGTCTGAGGCGATGACGATTTCCTCGTGCGTAGGGTCGCCGCAGGTTGAACTCGGATAGGCCAGGACGGCCAGTCTCTTGTCGGCCGCGGCGTTGAATGCGGCACCCGCTCCGGCCTCGGGTCGCCATTGGGTCCGTAGAACCACGGCCCAGGCCCCATTCGGACCCTCGTACAACCCGACCCGGTCGCCGGCCCAGGCCGCCACCGCGGCGGCAGCAGCCGTCTTCTGCGTGTCCGACGCACCGTCGCCTGCCAGCCAGATCCCCAGTTCGAACTCCCCCAGCGTATCCTGCATGGCCAGCTTCCAGCTACTCCCCATGGCCGCGGGTATGACCGGGAGGTTCAGAGCTACGGGCTTGACGCCCGCGGCGTACAGCTCGGGATGCAGTATCTGGGACGTCGAATCGGGCGGATTCGCGTACAGCTTGTCGACGGCGCTCCAGCCGCCATCCAGGTATGCGGCTTGCACGAAGGCCAGCCCCTGCGTGTACGGGAATAGCAGAGTGTCCCGCAGGATCTCGGGCGCCGAGGCCAGCTGGTCGCTCGAGACGGGAGTCATGGACATGGCCGCGATCTGGAAGAGTTCGGCCAGCGACAGATTCTTCTCGGACCAGAGAGACATGGCGAGAGTGGCGTCGCCCTCGGGCAGTGCCGTCCGAGCGAGGTCACGGTCGCTCTGGTCGGGCGTGTCGGTCGCAAGCTTGTCCAGCCCGAAGCTCTGATCCTGAAGGGCATGGGTGTACTCGTGGGCGAAAGTGACCTTCTCCACGGCGCCGACGCCGCCCGAATCGGAAAGCACGTACAGACCCTTCGAGGACGGGTCGTAGAAGCCCACGACTTGCCCCGCCTCGAGATCCAGCTCGAGCTGCTCGAGCGACGAGCCTTCCGGCAGGAGGCCCATGTGCGTCAGGAGCCGGCCCTCGGCGGCAAGGGCGACATGGTCGGTTTGCGCAGCGTCGATCGCGGTCAGCTTGTCTCGGAGGGCGGTCGGGTCGAGGAGGACCGGTGTGACCGGCGTGCGTGTCGGCAGGCCTCGCAGAGCTGCAACCTGGGCCTCGATTGTCGCGAAGACCGCGGCGTTCGATTCGGCGATCGAACCGGTCGCGACCGACGTACGAGCGCTGGCAGTGGGCGACGGGCCGGCATGCGTGGCCGAAGTCGTAGCCGAACTTGCCGTCTGGCCGCAACCCGACGCAGCGACAGCGATCGCCAGAAGAAGCGCCCAGTCCGATCGATGGCCCTTGATCCTCCGCATCGGACCATTCTGACTCTCCCAGCAACCCAAAGTCGCGGCCTCGCCAGGGCTAACCGTGGGAGCACGCATCTCTGGATCTGGCGATCGGATCACTTTGTTACGGTTTATTAACCTCAGGGGTGCCTCTCATTCACGTCCGAGGCATATCTTTCTCACGTACACGAGAGAAGTCGAATACAGGTTCCATCCTCCCTCCCTCCGACCGGAGGTGCCGATTGGGCAGGCGCCTCCGGTCCTCGCTTTAAGCCGCGTGGTGAGAGCCGGCAGCAGGGCGCCTCACGCGATGAGCGGCCGATGACGCACCTGTGCAAGAATCACCTTATGGAACTCACCTGGTACGGTCGGACGTGTGTCCGAATGCGAGGCAAGGACGCGGTCGTAGTGGCCGACGCCTATCAGTCGATCGTCGGGCCAACCGGCCGCGGCATCACCGGCGACATCGTCACTTACAGCCATCCCGACGATTCGCCGCTGCCCAAGGCCAAGGGCCGCCTATCGCGCGACGGCAGCACGGTCATCCCGGGCAGTCTCGAGGACGCGTTCTGTCTCGACGGTCCGGGCGAGTACGAAGTCAAGGACGTGCTGATCACCGGCATTCGCACGTTCAGAGATGAGCATCGGGGCAAGGAGCGAGGCAGGAACGTCGCCTTCGTCGTGGAGCTGGACGGGGTCCACGTCATCCATCTCGGCGACATCGCCCATCTGCTGACCGAGGACAAGCTCAACGAAATCGGTTCGGTGGACGTGGCATGCGTCAGCATCGGCGGCCCAATGCAGCCCAACAAGACTGCAGAGTTGATCTCGCAGCTCGACGCCAAGGTCGTGCTGGCGATGCCCGTGTGCGACGACAGCGACGCGGCCGAAGCGATGGCCAAGTTCTTCCACGAGATGGGCTTGTCGACTCAGCCGGCGGCACAGGCCAAGCTGGCTTTGATGCCGTCGTCGCTGCCGACCGAGTTGACCACCGTAATCCTCGAGCAGCGCGGCAAGGTCTAGCGCTCTAAACGATCCGGACGAGCAGGCGGCGGTCGACCCATCCCCACCAGCCGTTCACAGCTCTGACCAGAGCCCACTCGCCGGCTGTGCCGTCGATCACGAGATCCAGGCGGCCCTCCAGGATCCACTCGTGAGGCTTCGTTGGATCGGGCGCGGTCCAGGCCGCCATGCCGGTCTGCGGAACCAGGTGCGTCGGCGCCCAGGGCCGCACGGCCGCGGCCGGTGCCGTAATCGGTATGGATGCATCCGCCCCTGCGCCCGACTCCGTGCCCTGGCTGCCGGCTGCTTGTGACGCGTCGGCTTGGTGAGTGTCTTGAGAGCCGGCCGTGCCCGGGCTGCCGGCCGCGTCTGAGGCGCTGGCGGTGGCCGCGTCTGAGGCGCCGGCCTTGCCCGTGCCTTGGGCGCCGGCCTTGACGTCGCTGGCGGCGGCGTCCAGCGGCGTTTCCGCGCCCTTCGGCTGCGCGGCGGCGAAAGCCCGAGCGGCGCGCGGGTCGTCGATACGGCCCAGCGCTCCGACGGCCGCGCGTCTCACGTCCCCCGCCCGGTCCCGCAGAGCCGCGAGCAGCACGTCCACTGCTCGCGCGTCGCCGATGCTGCCCAGCGCCTGAGCCGCGGCTTCGCGGACCCGCGCGTCGCTGTCCTTCATCGCCGCGCAGAGCGGCTCCACGGCTCGCGCGTCGCCGATTATCCCGAGCGCCCCGGCCGCCGCGCTGCGCAAGTCCGCTTTGGGCCACGTTCTGGCGGCGACGATGAGCGGCTCCAGCGCGCGCGGCCCGATCTGGACGCAGTTTTGCCACTGGCCGCGCGCGGCCCAGTAGGCGGCGCCGGCCGCGGTGCCGTCGGGTTTCCAGCCGATGCGATCGAGGAGATTGACCGCCGCGTCGCGGACGACGGAGTGCTGATTAGCCAGAACGACGATGAGCGGCCCCACCGCCGGCGTCCCGATCTGGACGATCAGCGCGTCCACGGCCGCATTCCGAACGGCATCGTTGCGGTCGCCCAGCGTGGCGACGAGCGGCGCCGCGGCCGGCGCACCGATCCGAGCCAGTGCTTCTGCGGCGGGTACGCAGGCCCGCCAGTCGCTCAGCATGCCGATGAGCGGTTCGATGGCGCGCTGGTCGCCGATCGCGCCCAGAGCAATCGCGGCGGCAAGTCGGATCTCCTCGTGGCCCTTCAGCGCCGCGATCAGTGGCTCCACGGCCCGGAGATCCCCGATCTCGCCCAGCGCCGCCGCGGCCGCACCGCGAACGATCGACTCGTGATCCTTCAGGGCAGCGATGAGCCGGTCCACGGCGCGAAGATCGCCTAGCTTGCCGAGTGCCCTTGCCGCGGCGGCGCGTACGGGCATGCCGTTGTCCTTGAGCGCGGCGATCAGTGGCTCCACAGCCCGCCCGTCGTCCAGTTCGCCCAGTGCCTGGGCTGCCACGGCCCGGACGTCTTCGCGGCCCCGCAGCGCGGCGATCAGCGGCTCCACCGCCAGCAGGTCACCGATTTGCCCGAGGCCGCGAGCCGCGACCTGCCGCACCAGCGAGTCGTGATGGCGGAGAGCGTCGATCAGGGCCGGTACGGCCGGCAAGCCAATCTCGACGCACTTCTGCCACTGGCCCCTCGCGGCCCAGTAGGCTGCGCCGCCCTCCGCCGCGTCGGGGGCCCAGCCCAACAGGTCGAGCGTGTCGGCCGCGGCCTTTCGTACCAGCTCACTGTCGTCCCGCAGCGCGCCCAGCAAGGGTTCGACGGCGCGTTGGTCACCGATTCGCCCGAGAATCGAGCCAGCCGTCGTCCGCAGGTCGAGATCTGTCAACGCCGCGACCAGCGCGTCGATCGCGGGTTCTCCAGTCCGAACCAGCGCTTCCTCAGCGCCCTTTCTGACGGCTCCGTCCGGATCCTTCAAGGCTGCGACAACTCGCGCGACTGCCGGAGCACCTATCGAGGCCAGGCCCCCGGCGGCCGCCTCACGAACGGTGGCGTAGCCGTCCTCGAGGGCTTGGACCAAGGGTTCGACCGCTCTGGCGTCCTTGAGCTGCCCCAGCGAGCGAGCTGCGGCAGTCCGGACTTCGTGGTCCAAATCGGACAGGGCCGCGAGAAGAGGGTCGAGGGCGGTCGGGTCGGCTAGCTGGCCCAGAGAGGCCGTCGCTGCGGAGCGGACACCGGGCTCAGCGTCCTTCACGGCGACGATCAGCGGCCCTACGGCGCGCGCGTCGGCGACTCGCCCGAGGGCTTCGGCGGCCCGGCAGCGGACTCCCTGGTCCTTCTGGAAGCCGAGTGCTTTGATGAGGCCGGGCACATCTTGCCTGGTCTCGAGCCTGGCGACATCCGGCGGTCCGAAGATTGGCATGCCTGTGCGCCTCCCGGTTCAGTCTGCCACGGCTGGGTCAGGCGCGCCCGGCGACCACACGCCCCCCGACTATCACAGTTCGGGCCGGCCGAGTTCCGAGCCAGTACGGCAGCTGCTCGAACGTCGGCACGTTCCACACGACCAGATCGGCCTGCCTGCCCGGCTCGATCGAACCTATCTCGGACCCGAGACCGAGCGAGTGCGCGGCGTTGACCGTGACCGCCACGAGTGCTTCGGCCGGACTCAGGCCCATCTCCACACACGCGATCGACATCACTAGGGGCAGGCTGACCGTGGGACTCGTCCCCGGATTGAGATCCGTGGCCAGGGCGACGGGGATCCCCGCGTCAATGAACCGGCGGGCCGGGGCGAAATGATGCTTGCCGAGGAACCAGCTCGTCGCGGGAAGAAGGGTGGCAACTACCGGGTTCGGTGATGCGGCCGCCCTCGCCAGAGCCGCCACACCTGCGTCGGACGGCGCGGCGAGATGATCGGCGGAGAGACAGCCGCTGCCGGCGGCCAGTTCCGCGCCGCCGGAGGGAGCGAGTTCATCGGCATGGATCCGCGTTCGCATCCCCAGCGACGTGGCCGCGGCCAGGATGCGGGCGGTCTGGTTCGCGCTGAAGACGCCGCGCTCGCAGAACACGTCGCAGAATTCGGCGATGCCCTGCGCGGCGACCTGGGGGAGCTGGCGGTCGACGACCTCCGCGACGAACTCATCGGTTCCATCGGGCCGGCCGCGGTATTGCTCCGGAACCGCGTGCGCACCAAGGTACGTGGGCACGAGTCGCATTGGCCCCTCCGCCTCAAGCTGCCCGATGATTCTCAGCAGCCGAAGCTCGGCGGCGACGTCCAGCCCGTATCCGGACTTGGCTTCGGCCGTGGTGGTTCCGCAGGCCAGCATCTCGTCGAGGCGGCCGCGCGCCGCACTCAGCAGCCGCTCGTCCGACGCGTCGCGGGTCGCCGCCACTGTGGATAGGATTCCGCCGCCGGCGGCCAGCACCTCGAGGTACCCGGCGCCGTGGGCCCGCATCTGCCACTCCTGCTCGCGCGTACCGGCGAAGATGAGGTGGGTGTGAGCGTCGATCAAACCAGGTGTGATCAGGCCGCCGTCCGCGTCCACGTGCTCGAACTCAGCCGGGGAATGGCCGGCGGCCACGATCTGGCGGTAAACATCGGCGGCTGGACCGACCGCCAGCACTCGCCCGCCCCAGCACGCGACGGCGAGGTCGCCGCCGTCAAGCGCCGCCGCGTCTGCCTGGGCGGCGCCGCGGCGCAAACCGCCGGCCAGAGTGGCGACCGACCCGGCACCCGCGACCAGCAGGCCGCTCACTTGTGGCGGGCGGACTCGAGCCGCAGCTCCAGAGCCTGCATGGGTGAGAAATCTCGCAGCTTCAGGAATCCGGCGGCGCCGGCCAGCCGATCCTCCCTGGAGAGTTGTTGAGAGACACCCGCGTGATCGGCGACGTCCAGTAGCGACGCCAGAGGCGCCAGCCCTATCAGCTCCGATTCGACAAGGTGAACCCCGTCCGCGGCCGCCTCGGCTCGAACCGCCTCCCAGACCAGCCAGATCGGCGTCGTCCGGAAGTCGAGCAGGTTCATCGAGACCTGGGCTCTCTGGAGCTCTTCGATCCAGAAACCGTTGGCCTGGACTCGCGGCAGTCCGCCGCTCGATTCACGAATCCGGCGCGCGATGCGCTTGGCCAGCTCCACGTCACGGCTGTCGAGGTTGATGTTGTAGGCGATGAGGAACGGCCGCGCCCCCACGGCCATCGCACCGGCGCTGGGATGGACTCGGGCGGGACCAAAGTCCGGCTCGCGGCCCGGATCGGAGATTTGCGTCTTGAGGCCCTCGAACTGGCCCCGCCGCACGTCGGCAAGTCGCTGCCTGGATGGCGACGTAGCCGCCTCGCCATAGAGGTACACCGGGATGTGGAACCGATCCGCGACGGTCGCCCCGAAAGTGGCGGCGAGGTCTATACAGTCGGCCATGCTCGTGCCCGCCAGGGGCACGAACGGGACCACGTCCACGGCCCCGATCCGGGGATGCTCGCCCGATTGCCGCTCCATGTCGATCTCGGCGACGGCTACGGCCACGGCTCTCTCCAGAGCCTCGAGCACCGCGGCGGGCTCGCCGGCCAGCGTCAGCACACTCCGGTTGTGGCTCATGTCGCTGGTGCGGTCGAGCAGGTGCGCCCCAGGCACACGTTCGATGGCAGCCGCCAGCTTGTCGACGACCTCGGGCCGTTGGCCTTCACTGAAGTTAGGCACCGATTCAACGAGCTTGGTCACGCGCCTCCGTTTCGCCCCGGATGCGGGCTCGGACAAGGGATTGAATGTGGCTACGGTATCGCCATTGAGATGACGGCGCTGGGATCGGGAGCGCGTCGCTACATCGCCTGATCCGGTGGTTATGAAGGAAACCGGGCTCCCCGTCTGGGAAGCCCGGTTCCGAACTGCGTCGACCGTGGATTGGGTTGAAAGCTACTTCTTAGCGGCACCGCGAGGCGCACGCGCAGGAGCCGCCGGAGCCGGAGCCGCGGGCGGAGCGGGCGGAGGGGCCATCGGCGCGGGCGGAGGGGGCGGGGGCGCGAACTGGGGCTGCTGGCCGGGGTACTGGCCGGGGTACTGGCCGGGGTACGGCTGCATGGGTCGGCGGGCCCAAGCCTCGGCAACCCACTTCTGACCGTCGATCACGGTCAGGACGCCGGCGCCGATCATGACGACGAAGTAGATGGCCATTCGGAGCGTGGTGTAGTCGACACCCTTGCTCTTCATGATGAAGTTTGCAAGGAACGCCAGGAAAGACCAGGCGGTGATCGGAGCGAAGATGTAGAGGTGCGGGCGGAGCAGCAGCAGCGCCACGAGGATGGCGCAGATTCCGGATGTCATGAGATCCACGAACCAGCCCGCGTTGCTTCCGCATGTGGCGCCGGCGATGCCTGAGCACAGGTCTCGTTCCTGCATACCTATGAGCGCGTTTACGGAATCCGCGATGGCAATGACGCCTAGTAGAAAGGCCAGCACGTAGCTGGGTCGATTGATGTTGCGATCAGCTAGCATTCGATCTCCCTCTGCCGAGTGGACGACGCACGCCCGATGTTATTCCTCGAATCCGGTGGCGACTAGCCCAAAAGCGCATCGGACCGTTTACGGTTGCCGTGTCCACGGCCCGGCCAGGAGGGGCAGCCGGCCTACCGCAAGCCGGCGGCGGCATCCCAGACGCTGCTCTCGAGGCCTGACGCCTCGATCAAGGCCAGAGTGCCGGACCGGCCGACCCTCTTGGTTCCGATGCCGAGGGTGTGGGCGGCCTGGGCGAATTCGGGCATTTCGGCCGCGACGTTGCCGTGCAGAGGGTAGCCCTCGGCGCCGAGAGTCTCGACGGGAAGCAACGTGACCGACGGGATCAGCGACAACTCCTCCGGCACCGCTGATTCGTCCCGGCCCATGGCGCGGTCCGCGAAGGGCTGGATCGTCAGGGCCCCGCCCTCCCAGCGGAAGAGGTACCGTTCGAGTCTGTCGCCGATCGATTGGACCCCATCGGGCGTCACGATGACGGCGAAGTCGAGCCGGTCGTCGTCTGAGAGAAATCCCATGACCGACTGGCGCAATTGGCGAGCCACCACGGCCGACGCGGTCAGCCAGGCTATCTGCTCCAGGGGGCTCTCGTCGCCGTCGATGACTCTCAGGGCGTCGACGTAGCCCGGGGCGAGAGTCCGCGCCGTTCGGATCGCGGCTCGTTCCCCGGGAACCGGCACGGGAACCGCCAGGTCGAGCAGCCACAATCCGGCGGCCGTCGCTTCATACAGGCGATAGCCGTAGGCACGGCCCAGCGCCGTAAGGCCGGCCCTGTCGGGCGTCGCCCGAACCAGTACTCCCTGGATTCGAAAAGCCAAGATCGCCCCCTGCCGGCGGTTCCGCCGCCTCTATAAGCTGTCGCTCGCCTCGTCCCTCAGCATGGGAACCCGGACGCCACGCTCCCGAGCCACCTCAACGGCTCGTTCGTAGCCGGCGTCGGCATGACGTAGGACGCCCATGCCCGGATCGTTCGTCAGGACCCGCTCCAGCTTCTGCGCGGCGAGTTCCGAGCCGTCGGCCACGATGACCATGCCGGCGTGTTGAGAGTACCCGATACCCGTTCCACCGCCGTGATGAATCGAGACCCAGCTCGCCCCGGAAGCGGTGTTGACCAGGGCGTTGAGGAGCGGCCAGTCGGCGATGGCGTCGGAGCCGTCGAGCATCGATTCCGTTTCGCGGTTGGGCGACGCCACGGAGCCGGAGTCGAGGTGGTCGCGGCCGATCACGATTGGCGCCGAGACTACTCCCCGTCGAACCAGCTCGTTGAACGCCAGGCCGGCCTTGGCCCGCTCGCCATAGCCGAGCCAGCAGATGCGGGCCGGCAATCCCTGGAAGGGAACGCGGGCCTCGGCCATCTCGAGCCACCGGCGTAGCGACTGATTCTCCGGGAAGAGCTTGAGTAGAGCCCGGTCCGTGGCGAGGATGTCCTTCGGGTCGCCGGAGAGAGCGGCCCAGCGAAACGGCCCCTTGCCCTCGCAGAAGAGAGGCCTGATGAACGCGGGCACGAAGCCGGGGAAGTCGAAGGCGTTCGCCACTCCGGCGGTCTGGGCCTGAGCGCGGATGTTGTTGCCGTAGTCGAACGTGACGGCGCCGACGGACTGGAGCGCCAGCATCGCCCGCACGTGGTCAGCCATCGACGCCATGGAGCGGCGGACATACTCGTCGGGGTTCGTGCGGCGCAGCTCCGCGGCCGCGTCCATCGACAGGCCGGCCGGTATATACCCGTTCAACGCGTCGTGGGCGGAAGTCTGATCGGTGACCGCGTCGAAGCGCTCGCCGCGGCGCACCAGTTCGGGCTCGATCTCCGCAGCGTTCCCGACCAGGGCAATGCTCTCCGCACGTCCCGCGGCCGCGGCGTCGCGGGCCCAACCGAGGGCTTCGTCCAGCGAGTGGCTCAGTCTGTCCACGTAGCCGATGTCGAGGCGGCGGCGGGCGCGGGCTTCGTCCACTTCGATGACCAGAGCCACCCCTTCGTTCATTGTCACGGCCAGCGGCTGCGCCCCGCCCATTCCGCCGAGGCCCGCAGTGAGCGTGACTCGGCCTCTCAGCGTGCCGTCGAAATGCTGGCGCGCCAGTTCGGCGAACGTTTCGTACGTGCCCTGAAGGATGCCCTGCGTGCCGATGTAGATCCACGATCCGGCGGTCATCTGGCCGTACATCGTCAAGCCCATCCGCTCCAGACGGCGGAAGTCGTCCCAGTTGGCCCACTTGCCCACCAGGTTGGAGTTGGCGATCAGTACGCGCGGAGCCCACTCGTGCGTGCGCATGACGCCCACAGGCTTGCCGGACTGGACTAGCAGGGTCTCGTCGTTCTCCAGTTCGCGGAGTTCACGGACGATCGCATCGAAGGCCTCCCAGGATCGAGCCGCTCGACCTGTGCCGCCGTATACGACCAGATCGTCCGGCCGTTCGGCAACTTCCGGGTCCAGGTTGTTCATGAGCATCCGGAGGGCCGCTTCCTGAGCCCAGCCCTTGCAGCTCAACTGCGAGCCGCGCGGGGCTCTAACAGGACGCGGCCCGGCTGGCCGCTTGGAGCCGGTTTCGATCGCCATCGGAGGCCTCTCGCGCATTTGTCCGGTCCTCGCCCGGGCATCTTGCCAGTTTGCACCCGATAAGCCAGCGCGTCAGGCGCCTAGTTGTAGATGGCCTCGATCAGCTGGCGACCCAGGTCGCGAGGACCGTAGCCGAACATGGAGACGACGATGTCGTCCTGGAGCTGGAGCGTATAGACGACCGGACCGCCGCCGCACTTGGCCGTGTCCACCTCCCAGAAATTTATGGTTTCGGTGCCCGAAGTACCGACGCCACTGGCCTGCGAGCATGCTTCCGAGTCGAACTGATCGACCCAGGCTGGATAAGCGTCGTCGCCGGCAGTCGCAGTCAGATGCCCGACTGCCAGGATCAGCCAGTTGTCGTCTCCAACCTGCCCGATTCGGGCGGACAGGTATCGATCGAAGGTCTTCGGAAGGTCGGCGTCGTCGAGCGCCAGGAGATCGGCATCGGCGTCCTCGACGATCTGGTAGGCATCGACGTTCGAGGGCAATTTGCCCAGGAGGCTCGGATCGATATGGAGGCCGTACTGGCCCACGGTGCCGGCCGGCCAGGGAGTGGCCCCGATCGGGACTTCCGTGTACAGCGGTTGGGTCGGCGACGCGGTAGCGGGCGAGCATGCCGACGCTGCCAGCGCGAGGACCGCCAGAATCGCGCCCAGCGCCGCGACCTTGGGGCGGCGGCCGATACTCGACTGGGGATGATTGTCGGAGCGTGGATCAGAGTTCACGTCGCACCACCGGATAGCGTTCGTCGTCGATGGCCAGCCGGAATCCGGCCCGGAGCCAGAACTCGGGGCGTGCGGCGGGAGTGGCGTCTTCCGGGGCATGGACTTCCGGATAGGCCTCGACCGCGGCGAAGCCCCGGCCGGCCAGATCGTCACAGACCTCCCGAACGAGCCGCGGGGCCAGCCCCTGGCGTCGCGCGGCGACGGTAGTGGCAATACAGGTGATCACCGCGGGGAGCGGGGCATCGGGCAGTTTGGGGTAGAGCTCCCGCAGACGCAACGCTCGTGGGTACGCCGACAACGGCCCGAACTGGCAGTAGCCCACCGGCTCATCGTCGAGAAGGAGAAGCTTGGCGTACGTACCGAAGACCCCCAGTCCGCGGCCGAGAAGTTGCAGCTTGCGCGGCGCTTCCGGGGCGATGGCCTGGCGACGGGGCGGCGGCGGTGCGAGCGGGTTGGCGACCGGCTCGTCGTCGGAAAGGTCGTCCAGGAACGGATTGCGAACTCGAGCCGAGGACGCCGCCGCGAACGGGTTGGATACCGACCGGGACGCGGGCGCGAACGGATTGCCGCCGGACTCGTCAGGCGCGGGCGAGATCGGGCTCGCCGGCGCGCTTCGAAGCCACCCCGGCCGGCTCGCCTTGGCGCCGCGGTCGGCGTCCTCCCAGTAGTCGCAGGTCTTGTGATCGAAGGCCGGATCCGCGCACGGCGGCACGAGCCCAAAGCGGGCTTCGTCGCTGACATCCACGATTTCGATGCGACTCATTGCCGGCCAACTGTACGACAGCTCGGCCGTCGAGTGCCGGCGAGGGGCCTACGAAGCTGCGCCCGAGTCCACCAGCGTGCCGGTGCCGGCGTCGAAGTCCTGGTAGGTCGCGCTCCCCTGATCGCCCTGCTTCCAGGTATAGGTGACCTCCCAACACAGTTGGAGAGGCTGATCGGGCGAGGCGGTGACGGGCCTTAGCCAGACCAGCTGGGCCGTGCAGGTTTCGCTCTTGGCCGCGCCCGCGGCACTGGTTCGACAAGTCTGGAATGCGGCCCGGGCCTGTGCCTCCGGAAGGAGCGTTGCCGGCTTGGGAGCGGTCGCACTCTCGGAGTATCGGTACGAGTTGAACGTGCCGTCGGGAAGCAGCACGATGGCGCTGCCGTCGCCTCGAGCCGTCACGCCGTCGATCTTGCGCGTCCAATCGGCTTCCCAGTCACCGGCGCTGCCGTCGTATGTGAGCGTTTCCGGCGAACCCAGAGAGAGGCCGAGTGCCTTTTCCGTGGCTTCGACCCTGGCGGCTATTTCCGTCTGCGGTCGAGATTGGGACGCCGACGTGGCCGCGGTGACGAAGACCCAGCGCAGAGTGCCGTGCGAGTTCCAGGCCACTTGCCAGTCGCCGTACTGGACGTACGCTCCGGCCTGGTCCGTTATCGGGTCCGCGTCCAGAACGAGTGTCGGCGCGCCGGCTGCGACCGTCCCGCCAAGGGCGTTGACGATGGCCGTGGCGGCGGCGAGGCCAGGGCGGGCGGCCGAAGTTGGCGATGATGCCGGAGCAGCCGGAGGCACTGAACCTGCCGTGGAACCGGCCGCCACGCTCAGAGCGCTCGATGCGCTCGATGCGCTCGGAGCACTCGATGCGGCCGCGGAGCAGCCGGCGAGTGCGAAGCCGGCCGCAAGCCCCACCGACAGCAGCCCGGCTCGGTTTGACTTCATGTGACCCCTCCCTGTTGTCCACCTCGATCTGCCTGATGGACTTTTACGTGGATGCTCGGCAAACACCCTGCGTGTCGAGAGTCGCACGCATTATTGCGTGGCGCAAATACGTCTGATGACGTAGCCCTGGAGTCGCGGGATGAGACGGCGTTCCCTCACACGCGACCCGGCGTTTCCAAACTCGCCGGAGTTGCTACGGTCTCCTGGCGATCCGCCCGCGGGGAGAGAACCGGGTCGAACGGCAAACACCGCATAGCGGCGGGGGCCGCCGGCCACGAGTGAGGTGAGAGATGCGGTCGCTCGACGTTCGGATCGAGGCTGCGCTCGGAACTTTCGACGAGACCTGTCGCTGGGATCTTATCGGCGGCGTTCTGTCGGAGTGCCCGGACGAAGTTCTGCAGGTCGGGCTCGATCTGGTGCGAAGAAACGACGCCCGTGAGCGGGCCCTCGGTGCCGACATACTGGGCCGGCTCGTGAGCGTCGAGCCGGGAAGCGAACGTCACGTGCTGGCAGCCCTCACCGAAGCACTCGCCGTCGAAGATGAGGATGCACCGCTGGCCTCGGTCGTTGCCGCTCTCGGCCACGCAGGCGACTCGGCGGCGCTGGAGCTGATCTTCCCGCTGGCCGACCATCCCAGCGCCGAGGTACGACTGGCCGTTGCGTTCGCCCTGGCAACGCTCAGCCCGGAGCCACTTGGCCGCGATACCCGTTCGGCCTTGATTCGTCTTTGCCGTGACACCGAGGCGGAGGTGCGGGACTGGGCAACTTTCGGGCTGGGGACCCTCTCAACCGCCGACGGCCCGGACGTCCGGGACGCGCTTCTGGCGCGGGCCGAGGACAGCAACCTGCAAGCCCGAGCTGAGGCTCTGTTCGGTCTGGCCGTCAGACGCGATCCTCGAGCCGTGCCGCATCTCATTCGGGCCCTGCAATCGCCACACGTCGGTGAGCTGGAAGTGGACGCGGCGGCGGCCTCGGGCGACCCTCGTCTGCTGCCGGCACTGTGGGCCCTGAAGTACGCGGGCATCGCCGATCAGCTGCGGCTCCGGCGGGCCATCGATCGCTGCTCCGGCACGGACCGTCCGCCACTGCCTGCCTGACGCGTCGGCCGGGGCGGTGTGAGCGGCGCTCAGCCGGCGAGATCGACGAGCGCTCCTTCGCGCACGAGCCGCGTCGCCGATTCGATATCGCTGCCCTGCAGCCGGTCGTGGTCGAGGTGAGTCACGACCGACCGGATACGGCGATGAGCCTCTTCGACGCCCGCGCCCGGCCTGACGGACGGTCCGTCGGCGGCGATCATCGCCAGCCTGAAGTCCAGGGCCTGCGCGGCCACGAGGAGTTCGAGGGCCACGATTCGCTGGACGTTCGCCAGCGCAGCCAGGGCATGGCGCGCCGCTATCGAGCCCATCGAGACGTGGTCTTCCTGGTTGGCGGACGTGGGGATCGAATCCGCGCTCGCCGGATGAGCCAGCACCTTGTTCTCCGAGGCCAGGGCCGCGGCCGTGTACTGGAGCAGCATCATGCCCGACTCGAGCCCGTTCCCCGATGAAAGGAACGGTGGCAGGCCGCCGTTCAGACGCGCATCGACCATCAACGCGATACGGCGCTCCGAAATGGCGCCGAGCTCCGAAATGGCGAGCTTGGCGAAGTCGAGCGCCAGCGCGAGCGGCTCGCCGTGGAAGTTGCCGCCGCTGATGACCAGCCCGCCGCCCGTGGCCGCGGCCGTGGCGTCGGCCACGCCGCCCTGGGGAAAGATGAGCGGGTTGTCCGTGGCGGAGTTCAGCTCGATGTCCAGCACGCCGGCCAGGTAGTCGATGGCGTCTCGAGCCGCGCCGTGGACCTGCGGCACGCAGCGCAGCGAGTAGGGATCCTGGACCTTGTGAACAGACGCGTGGTGACTGGTCATCAGCGTCGAGTCGCGCAGCAGCCAGCGCAGCTCACCGGCGACGGCGATCTGGCCGGGGTGCGGCCTTGCCAGCTGGTAGGCGGCTGAGTAGGCGACGTCGGTACCGAGCAGCGCCTCGCAACTCATGGCCGCGGCCACGCTCGCGGTTCTGGCCAGCCGTTGGGCGTCGGCGGCGACGAGCGCACCGATGGCGCCCATCATCTGAGTGCCGTTGAGCAGGGCGAGGCCCTCTTTGGCGAGCAGCTCGAGCGGCGCCAGGTCGGCCGCGGCGAGTGCCTCCGCGGCGGCCACGACGCGCCCGTTCACCTCCACGTACCCCCGGCCTGTGAGGGGCAGCGCGAGGTGAGCCAGCGGTGCCAGGTCGCCGGACGCGCCGACGGACCCTTGCGACGGCACGATCGGATGGATCCCGTGCCCCAGCAAGTCGCAGATACGGTCGATGACGATCGGCCGGCAGCCGGAGTGGCCCAGAGCCAGGGTATTGGCCCGCAGCACGAGCATCGCCCGCACAACGTCACGGGGCAGCGGCTCGCCGACGCCCACGGCATGCGAGACGAGGAGGTTCTCCTGGAGTTTGGCCGAATCGGCCGGGTCGATGAAGGTGGTCGCCAGATCTCCGAAACCGGTGGTCAGCCCATACACGATCTCGCCCGAGGCAACGAGTCGCTCCACGACCGCACGAGCCTCTTCGACGCGCGCCCGGGCTTCGTCACCCAGCGACACTCGCCGCCCGCCACGGGCCACCGATTCGACGTCGGCGATGGACAGGTCGGCACCTGTTAGCACGAGGTCCGTATCGGGAGGAACTGCCCGCCGCAGGAAGCTGGATTCCGGCAGATGCCGGTGGGGACTGAGATCGGGAGACCGGGGGGTTTCACTCACAACGTGAGGATAGCCCGCATCGGCGGTGGTGGCGGAACGGCCCGCGATTCGGGCGGCCCCGACGGCCCTTCGGACGCTCGGGTATTCTGCCCACGACCCGCGGCGCCGGCCGCCCGAACTCGCCCCGCAATTGAGAGGCCAACGTGCTCGGCTTCATCGACACCGCCGTCATCCCATTCCTTCACGACCTGTATGCGGCCGTTGGCTACCTTGGCGTGTTCTTTGCGATGTTCGTGGAGTCGACGCTTCTGCCTCTCCCATCGGAGCTGATCCTGCCCTTCGCGGGCTTCCTCATCAGCGACCACAGCATCGAGCCGCTGACTCACCGGGAATGGAACTTCTGGATCGTGGTGGTCGTAGGGGTTGCGGCCAACACTACCGGATCGTTGTGTGGCTACTTCCTCGGCACCAAGCTCGGCCGTCCATTCCTGGATCGCTGGGGTCGTTACCTCCTCGTCCGCAAACACGAAGTCGACGAGGCCGAGCGTTTCTTCGCCAAATGGGGCTCGCCGACGGCGTTCTTTAGTCGCCTCCTGCCGGGCGTTCGATCGATCGTAAGTTTTATCGCGGGCGTCTCTCATATGCCGCTCGGCCGATTCACGATCTACTCCACGCTCGGCGCGATCCCGTGGACGATCGCTCTCGTATATGCGGGTACGGTTCTCGGCTCCAACTGGACGCTGATTCGCGACGATCTCAAGCCGTTCGATACGCTGATCCTGATCGCTTGTGTCGTTGCCGTCGTCGCCTTCGTGTTGTGGAGACTGATGTCCGGGCGAAACGCCGGGAGCGGCGAAAGCGCCGAATCCTAGGCAAGCGGCCGCCACGCCGTGGCAGACTAGCGCGCGAACGGCAGTAAGGGGAGCCCGATGTTCAGTAGATTTACTCACGCCAGGTCACGCGCGGAGAACCCAGCGGGATCGCCGCTCGCACCGGAGGGAGGGCCGGGAACGGAGCCGGATGGGACGCCGCTCGTTCAGATGGCCCATCCCGATCCCAAGGTCTCGCAGGGCAAGCGCTTGATGGCACGTCCGGTTCGCGGCGGCAAAGTCGGCGCGTTTTTGGCGTCCTCACTTGGCGGCGGGCACGCGAGCGTTAGCGCCAGGGGTGAGCTTCGCCAGAGACGCCGCGATCTTGCGGTGGTCGCGGCACTGCTGCTTGTCGTAGCGCTGGTTTCGATCGCACTCCCCGGCGGCTGGGTCGGGTCCAGCTCACCCTCCAGTTCCGGCCGCGAAAGCGGGCTCACGGCAGCTCTTGGGTCGACGTTTCCGACGCCGGCGGCTTCGAGCGCCGCGACGTCTTCCGAGTCGGCATCGGATGCGGCATCGGCGAGCGGCTCGAGTGCGGCGGCATCGGCGGGTGCGACGGCCTCATCGGCCCCGGCAAGCCACAGCCCCACGCCCGCGCCCGGCTCGGTCAAGTTCGTAACCCTGGGCGACTCGCTTACGGTCTGGCCGACGACCGGACCGTGGCCATCCCGGCTGGATGCCGAGGACTCGACCCTGGTCCTGGCTCACAACGCAGGCGTAGCCGGTAACACCACTGCCCAGATGCTGGCCAGATTCAGCAAGGACGTGACTCACTACAAGCCGCAGGTTCTGTTCGTTCTGGGCGGCACCAACGACCTGGGCCACGGAGTACCGCAGGCGACGATTATCGCGAACTTGCGCTCGATCATCCTGACGGCCCGGGCCCAGAAGATTCGTGTATTCATGATGACCGTGCCGCCTCAGACCAAGCCATCGTCCGCCATCACGTCGCTCAACAGAGCGATCATTCATCTGGCCAACAGCTACCAGATCGTGGTGGTAGACATCTACACCGTTCTTGCAACGACGAGCGGGGCCTACCAGAGCAAGTACACGAGCGATGGCCTGCACTTCAACGACCTCGGGGCCCAGACGGTCGCGAACGCCGTCTACTCGCGGGTCCGCCGCCTCGGGTACTAACCCCAGGGTGTCTCGCCGGGTCGGCGCAGGTGGCTCACGTCGTTGGCGAGTACGAGCTGGCCGTCAGCGGGGCTATCGCCTGACTCGTAGCGGATCACCGAAAGTCCGGCTCGATCGATGACGAAGCGGAGCCGGAAGTCGCGGATCGGGACGTTCAGCGCCACACACATGAGAATTCGATCCAGGGTTCCGTGGGCCACGACCAGAACCCGGCGCTCCGTCGCGGCATCGTCCGAATCCTCGGCCGGCCGGTGACGCGCTCCTCCGGCGTCGGCGGAGCGGCGAAGGTGGGCATCCGGCACCGCGTCGATGTGCTCCGAGATCAGTAGCCATTCGAGAAAGCTCCGTGTCCGGATCGCCACGTCATTGCCCGATTCGCCGCCGGGGGCGTGAGTCGCAGCCGGGTCCGCGTCATAGGCAATTCGCAGGTCCGGATCGCGAGCATCCAACTCGGCTCCGCTGAGGCCCTCCCAGCGTCCGTAGTCCAGCTCGCGAAGCCGCTCGTCAATTTCGAACGGCCTGCCGCGGGCCACGATCTCGGCCGTCTCCATGGCCCGAGCCATCGGGCTGGCGACGATGCGGTCGATGCGAACGCCCTCGAGCCGGCGAGCCAGCGCTTCGGCCTCGCGCCTTCCCAGGTCCGACAACTCCACGTCCAGCTGGCCGCCGAGAACGGCGTCGCCCGCGGTAGTCGTGCCGTGGCGAGTCAGGACGAGATCGAGCATGGGCGGCTAGAACAACCCCACGATGTTGCCGTCCGCGTCGATGTCGATGTTCTCGCCGGCCGGGTGCGATGGCAATCCCGGCATCGTCCGCATCTCGCCGAGGAGCGGCGTGATGAACCCTGCTCCGGCCGACAGGCGGACTTCGCGAATGGGGACGCGGAAGCCCGTCGGGCGACCCTTTAGCGAGGGGTCGTGGCTCAGCGAGAGATGGGTCTTGGCCATGCAAACGGGCAGGTTGCCGTAGCCGAGCTCCTCGTAGAGCTTGAGAGCCTTCGTGGCGGCAGGCAGCTCGTCCACGCCGCGGGCTCCATAGATTCGGACCGCGATCGTCTCGATCTTCTCGCGAAGCGGCATGTCGTCCGGGTAGAGCAACTGGAAGTCCGGCGCGCCTTTCTCCGCCGCGTCCCACACGGCCCTCGCCAGATCCTCGGCGCCGGCCCCGCCTTCGGCGAAGTGGCGGCTCACGACCACGTCGCGCGCTCCCGCGTCCAGGGCCACACGCTTGATCGCCTCGAATTCGGCGTCCGTATCGGTCGGGTAGTGATTAAGGGCCACGACCACCGGAACGTTGAAGTGGCGGACGTTCTCGATCTGGGCGGCCAGGTTGGCGGAGCCCTTCTCGACGGCGGCCACGTTCTCCTCTTCGAGGGCCGGGTCCAGCGGCTTGCCGGCCACGATCCGACCCACTCCACCGTGCATCTTGAGGGCGCGGACGGTCGCGACCATGACCGCGGCATCGGGACGTAAGCCGCTCTGGCGGCACTTGATGTCGAAAAACTTCTCCGCGCCCATGTCTGCACCGAAGCCGGCCTCGGTGCAGGCGATCTCGCACGTGGCCAGAGCGAGGCGATCGGCCAGGACGCTGTTGTTGNNCATCGAGCCGGCGCACTTGAGGTCTTCGGCCGTGATCCTCCGACCGTCGAAGCTCGTGGCGACGACCATTCGCCCGAGCCGGGCGCGCAGGTCGTGGATGTCGGACGCCAACGCCAGGGCGGCCATCACTTCCGACGCCACGGTTATCTGCCACTCGGTTTCTCGGGGATATCCGTTTTCGCGGCCGCCCAGCCCCACGATCGCGTGCCGCACAGCCCGGTCCGAGATGTCGACGACTCGCGGCCACAGAACGCCGAGAGGGTCTATGCCGAGAGGATTGTTGTGGGTCAGCGAGTTGTCGACGAAGGCCGCGAGCAGGTTGTGGGCGGACCCGACCGCGTGGTTGTCGCCGGTGAGGTGGAGGTTGAAGTCCTCCATGGGGATCACCTGGCTGTAGCCGCCGCCGGCAGCCCCGCCCTTGATTCCGAACACGGGGCCGAGGCTCGGCTGGCGAATGCAGACCGCCGCGCGGTGGCCGATTCGGTTGAGCCCCTGAACGAGGCCGACGTTGGTAGTGGTCTTGCCCTCGCCGAGCGGCGTCGGGGTTATCGCGGTGACGACCACGTACTTGCCGCGGCGGCCGCTGGCGTAAGACTCGCGCTCGAGGCGCTCCACGCCGTCCAGGCAGACCTTGGCCTTGTAGGGCCCGTACTGCTCCACTTCGTCGTCGTGGAGGCCGAGTTCGCGGGCGAGCTCGATGATCGGCCGCGGGGTTACGGAGCGGGCGATCTCGAGGCTGCTGGGCATGGGGCCGCTCATCGCCGCGCCTCTTGATCCGTGGCGGCTTGGAGCAAGTGGCTCAGAAGCAGGGCGTTGGTCAGCGGCCCTACCCCGCCCGGGACCGGCGTGATGGCTGAGACGACGCCCCTGGCCGAGTCGAAGTCCACGTCGCCCACCAGTTTCTCGCCCCCGGCACCGTCCGGGACCACATTGATGCCGACGTCGACTACAACGGCGCCCGGCGAGAGCATCTCGCCGGTTATGAGTCCGGGCTTGCCCGCCGCCACGACGAGTATCTCCGCGTCGCGGGTGTGGTGGCCCAGGTCGCGAGTCCGCGAATGCAGAACCGTCACCGTGCCGTGCTCGCGGATGAGGAGCAGCGCCGCCGGTTTGCCGACGACATTGGAGCGGCCAACCACGACCACGCGCTTGCCGGCGATCTCGATTCCCGAGCGTTTCAGGATCTCGACGGAAGCCTGTGCAGTAGCCGGCAGGAAGCCGTCGTAACCCAGCGAGAGCAGACCGGCGTTGCGGGGATGGATGCCATCGATGTCCTTGGCCGGGTCGATGCTGTCGATAACGGTGCGGAGCGAAATATGGGACGGGAGCGGCATCTGGACGATGATCCCGGCAACTGACGGGTCCGCGTTGAGTCGTTCGATTTGCTCGCAGACCGCGTCCGGAGTGACGTCGCCGCCGATCTCGACGAGGCGACCGTCTACGCCGACCTTCTGGCAGGAGCGAAGGATCTGCTGCAGATATACGGCGGACGGCGCATCGGCCCCGACGAGCACGATGGCCAGTGTCGGCACCTTCCCCCAGCGCGCCTTGAACGCGGCGAAATCCTCTGCCAGACCGGCGCGGATTTCCGTGGCGATGGGGCCGCCGAGAAGGAGGCGCGGCTCCGATGCGAGTCCTCGGTCCGCGTTCAACAGGGCCGCGCCGTCGCGTCCGCCGCTCACGCTTGCTCCGGATCTCGAGACTGACCGGACAGAACGATCTCGCGAGTTCGAGCCGCTCCGGCGGCAATCTCGTGGAGAACGACGTCTACCTGCCAGCGCATCGACTCCGAATACGACTCGTCGCCGGTCATAGGCAGATTGATGAGCACGTTCTCGGCCGCTCCCCGCGCCGCGGCTTCGCCGAGCAATGCGGCCACGAGCACGTCGCTGGCAGCGTTGACGTTGCTGCGGCCGGCCAGCGCCTCGGCAGCGACCAGCAAGCGGGCGCACGCCTTGACGCAGGCGAACGGCGCATCGGAGGCGTCCCGGGCCGCTATCTGGATCGCCGACCGCCGGGCTTTCTGCTGATCGTCCGTCTCTCGAGGCATCTTCAGCGCCGCCGAGTAGCCGGCGTAGGCCTCGGCATCGCGATCGGACAGGGCCAGGAGTTCGGCTCCCAGTTCGCGGCCGACGGCCTCGCACCGACCGAGGGTCTGGCCGTAGATTGCGTACTTGGGCTTGCCCTTGGATAGCGCCGCAACCATCGAGACGAGAGACGCCCCGAGCGCCGCCGCGACCGCCGAAGCCGCCCCTCCTCCGGGCACGGGTTCACCGCTCGAGAGTCGCTCTACGAACTCGCCGACTGTGACCCCGGCGAAGGATTCCGACGATCGTGCCTGTTCCATCCGCCGATTGTAGGCAAGGTGGCCGCTCTTTGGGCCATTGGAGTTGTTTGGTCCCCTAAGAGAGACCGACTTCGTCATCGACGCCATCGACCGTCCAGCGCCGCGAGCGATGCTGGAAGGCCAGGGCGAGCCTGGCGCCGGGCGTTTCGACCTCGAATATGGTGCGCGGGCCAAGCTCGACCTTGTAGGCCGAGGACTCGCGGCGGACTGCCGTGAGCCGGGTCACAGGCAGTCTGACTCGACCCCAGGTGATTTCCTTGGGTGTCCCGTCGAACCAATCGGCTCGGACTCGAACATTCACAGGTTCCATGCGGACGATGGCCATCGAGGACGCTCCTCTTCTCTTGGTATTGGCCGTCGTTCGCTCGGGCACTGAGCGGATGAACGGACGTTCTATTGATTTCTCACGCAGAATATGCGAACAGGCGTTCTGTGTCAATGCGTCTCGTCGCCTGTCTGCCGCGATACTCGCAAACGCTTGTGACACCTGTATGGCACAGTCGAACGGCCGACTCGTGCACCCGAACTAATTGTCGATTTGCGTCGACTGGAGACGTTGATCCAAAGCCGAATGCAGGAAGCTCACTCGCGCGGCGGCATCTATGCTCGCGCCATGAGCGCTAAGCAGCTGCTGATGATGGCCGGCCGACCTCCGACCGATTCGGAATGGGAAGCCATCGCTGCCCGCCGGTCGTCGCCCCGATTCGTGTTCGTCGTCACGAGCACCGGCGTGATCTGTAGCCCGAGTTGTCCGGCCCGCCACCCGGCACGCGACCGGGTGCGCGTGGTTGCGTCTGTGGGCGAGGGGCTCGAGGCGGGCGCGCGGCCGTGTTTACGCTGCCACCCGGACCGTGGTCTGGAGATCGCCGGCACCGAGCCAGGTCGTGGCGACGCCGGCGAGTTCGGCGTTCAATCGACGCGCTACTCCGATCCGGTTCGTGCCGCCGTGGCGCTGCTGACCGCGGCGATCGATTGCGGAGACGATATCCCGACCGAACGGGGCCTCGCGGCCGAACTCCGAATCCCCGAACGCCGGATGCGCAACCTATTCCGAGAGTCGCTCGGCGTCACTCCCAGAGGCTGGGTCGCGGCCCGGCGGGCGGAGAGGTTGCGGTCGCGGCTCGCGGGCGGCCAGAACGTGACCGCGGCGCTATACGACTCGGGTTATGGCTCGGCGAGTGCCGCCTACGAAGCCGCGGCCGAACACCTCGGCATGGCTCCGGGCCGGTTTCGGGCCGGGGCCGCGGGCGAGTCGATCCGCTGGACGATCGCCGCCATCCCGGATGGAGTGGCCCTGGTCGCGGCCACGGACCGCGGTCTGTGCTCCATCCGACTCGGCGTTGAATCGGCCGCGCTCGAGGCCGAGCTGCGGGCCGAGTTCCCGGGGGCCCTGGTTGTGCGCGACGACTCCGCCCTCGCCGAAGTGGCGTCGCTCGTCACGGATCTGGCGAACGGCCGCCGCCGGCCCGAGGCCGACGCGCTGGCCCTCGACGTTCACGCAACCGCGTTCCGGCGGCGCGTATGGGAGGCGCTCCGCCACATCCCAGCCGGTGAGACGCGCTCCTACGGCCAGATCGCGGCGGCGGTCGGAGCGCCGCGAGCGGCTCGGGCCGTGGGTTCGGCCTGTGCCGAGAACCCCATCCCGATAGTGGTGCCCTGCCACCGAGTCATCGGCTCCGACGGCTCCCTGCACGGCTACGCCTACGGGCTGGCGCGCAAGAAGCAGCTGCTCGACGCGGAGTCGGGCGGCGCGTAGAGACGTAGCCGCGGACGGCGACCGCCGCAGGCGCCACTTCGGCTCAGGGCGCCGGGGCTGCCACTCGGACTGCGACCGCGCGGCGCGCTGACCGCCACTCGCCCCGGGGCGCCGCTACTCGACGTCGTCCTCGACCTTCGGAATACCGACTCGCCCCTCCACGGCCGAAGCCGGGTCGCGCTCGAAGGGAGCGGGCAATCCCCGCTCCAGCAGGCTCGCTCGCGTGACGGCTCTATCCCCAAAGCGGCGACGGACGGCGTCGGTGGCGTCGACGACTCGGCGGCGCTTTTCATCCACGATTTCGAACATGCCCATCTGTTCGGGGGCTCCCAGCTGAGTCGCCGAGACACCGAGGAGCCGGATCTTCTTGCCGCGAGTTTCGGGCCGGGCCAGCTCCACAGCCGCCCGCCAGATCGTGTCGGTGAGATCGCTCGGTTCGGGAAGCGTCCGCTGACGCGTGATCGTCCGGAAGTGCGCATCTCGAATCTTGACGGACACCGTTCCGGCACGGATGCCCGCCGAGCGCAGTCGAGCCGTGACGCCTTCGGTCAACGCCAGCAACGTCCGTTCGATTTCGGCCTGGTCGGTGGCGTCGACCGCGAAGGTCGTTTCGTGGCTGACCGACTGGGCCGCCTCACCGCCGCCCGTGACCGGATCGGAGTCGATGCCCAGAGCCCGATCGTGAAGCGTGGCCCCGTGATCGCCCAGCGCCCGGGTGAGCGACTCGAGCGGCAGCGCCGCCAGCTGACCAATCGTCGTGACACCGAGTTCGTGCAGCCGATCGGCCGTCTTGGGTCCGATACCCCAGAGGCGCCGGATTTCGAGCGGGGCCAGAAACGCCGCCTCATCGCCTGGTTCGACCACGACCAGTCCGTCGGGCTTGCGCAGGTCGCTACCGACTTTGGCGATCAGCTTGTTGGTCGCGACACCGACCGAGACGGTGAGCCCCGTCGTCTCGACGACTTCGCGCTTGAGCCGGCGGGCGAGTTCCGGAGCGGGACCGAAGAGAGCCTCCGTGCCGGCCACGTCGAGGAAGGCTTCGTCGATCGAGACCTGCTCGACCACAGGGGTGAAACGGCGGAACACGGTCATCACTTCGCGGCTGACACGCTGGTACTTGGCACCGTCTACGGGCACGAAGATTCCTTGCGGGCAGAGCCGCAGGGCCGTCGTCAGCGGCATCGCCGAATGCACCCCGAACTTGCGGGCCTCGTAGCTGCAGGTACTCACGACGCCGCGCGTGTACTCGTGCGAACGCGGGTCGCCGCCGACGATAACGGGCTTGCCGCGCAGCTCGGGGCGATCCCGCTGCTCCACCGCGGCGAAGAACGCGTCAAGGTCGACGTGAATGATGTGGAGGCCGCCGGTCATGCCGCGGCCGCGTCGTCCCATGTCATGAGGGCCGGGATCGCCGCGAGTGGCGCCAGCACGAGCGCGAAGTACGACGGCGAGGTCCACTGAGCAGTGAGCAGGGCCGCGAGCGTGACCAGGGCGCCGGCAAGCACAGCCGCCCCGACTCCCCGGCGGCACAAGACGGCGACGGCAACCAGGACGTCGATGGTCACGAAGAGGTTCACGACGCTCACGATGAGCGAGTCCGGCGTCGCCCAGCCGAGTTGGTTCATGAGGATCCACACGTTCCAGCCGTAGGTGTTGCCGTGCGACGCGATCGCGGTGATGCCGTGGATGTATGCGGCCGGGCCCATCAGCAGGAACGGCACGGAAACGATCAGCAGGGTCGCAAACATTCCCGCCAGATAATGGGCCAGGGCAGTTCTATGGACGAACAGAACGTAGAGCGACAGGGCGATCGCGAACAGCAGCGTGGACTGCTTAGTCGCCATCATCAGCCCCACGGCGACTCCCGCGGCAGCGGCCCACCGGCCCGTCATCGAGCGCCCGGCGGCCCAGGCCATCGCGGCGACCGCCACGAGGACCATTACGCCCGCGCTCGTGTCGTTGCTGCCGTCGCCGGTGAGCTGGATGAGGTTCGGCAGGCCGGCGTACAGCGCGAGGCCCACCAGACCGACCGTGGGGGCGAAGCGCAGCGCGAGCCAGGCGAGGACGACCATGCCGGCGATCGCCGCCGCGAGCTCGGTCAGACGCGCGCCGTCGTAGCCGCCGAGCAGCCAGCCGGGCAGATGCAGCAGAAGCTGTCCGGGCGGATAGGGCATGCTCGAGCCGGGCGGCGAGGTCGAGACGTAGTAGTGGTCGTACGGGTTGCCGCCAGAGAACAACGTCCGAAACGCCTCATCGACCGACCTGATGACATCCGACGAGCCGCCGGGCCAGAAGTTGTTCCACCGCAGGACGGCCCCGGCTGCCACGCAATAGGCCGCGGCAATCCAGGTCCGGCCGGTCAGGGCCAGTAGATAGACCGCCAGCGGCCATGCCAGGACAACCGCGAGCCGGAGGACGGAAGGGTTCAAGCTCTCGCGGGCCTGGCCGCTCGCCGACAGCGTGAGAGCAACCAGCACGATCATGGCGGGCAAGCCGGTCGCCATCGCCGGCCGGGAGAAGAGGGCCGTCGGCTGGGGGTCGTCGGCAGGGGTCGTGTCGGCTTGGGAGGCCTCTGGCGACAAGCGAGGGCGGCTCATCGCAAGAGTATAGGGAAGGGCGGCGTCACCGCAGTCGCGGTCTGGGGCGCGACACGCCCGGGCACTATGTACCCGAGTTCACTCGGTCGGCCGCCGAACCGTTAGGATCACCGATATGCGCTACGCCATCGACATTCCCAATTTCGGCGATTTCGCCGACACGCGACTTACGGCCCAGATCGCCCGCGACGCGGAGGCCGCCGGATGGGACGCGGTCTGGGTCTGGGATCACGTCCAGCGAGACGCCGGCGTGCCGTATGCGGACCCGTGGATCCTGCTGACTGCCATCGCCCTCGCCACGGAACGGATCCGGATGGGCCCGATGGTCACGCCACTGCCGCGCCGCCGTCCCTGGCTGGTCGCCCGCGAGGCGGTCACGTTGGACATTCTCTCCCGCGGGCGGTTCACGCTGGGGGTCGGGAACGGCAGCCCGATTCGCGAATACACGGCCTTCGGCGAGGAGTGGGATCTGCGGATTCGGGCCGCCAAGCTGGACGAAGGCCTTGCGATCATCGACGGTCTGTGCACCGGCCGGCCGTTCAGTTTTGCCGGCGAGCACTACACGCTGAACGACGTGGAGTTCCTGCCTGTGCCACTCCAGCGACCCAGGATGCCGATCTGGCTGGCGTCGACGTGGCCGATTCGCGCACCGATCCGCCGCGCCGCCCGCTTCGACGGAACGTGGCCGCTTCGCCGAAACGCCGAAGGCGAGAGCGAGGACATGGCTCCGGACGATATTCGCGGCGTCTGCGCGATGATCGCCGAAGAGCGATCCGCCGCGGGACTCCCCGCCGGACTGGGCGAGGGGCCGGAGGCGCGGCCGTATGACGTGCTCGTGGCCGGTTCAACTCCCGCCGACGACCCGTTCCGCGCCGCCGCCATCGCCGCCGAGTTCGCCGAGGCCGGGGGCACGTGGTGGACGGAGCGGATCAACACCTCGCGCGGGGATCTCGGCGAGATGCGGCGCCGCATAGACGCCGGCCCACCGAGGTTCTAGCAGAGCCGGACGCGCCACTCCTCGGTCAGTAGGGCCGCCGCCGGTCCACCCAGACAAAGGCGATTACGCCGCAGAACAGCGAGCCCAGCAGCAGCAGACCCGACTCCAGCACGACGACGTTCCAGTACCAGGCGCCCGGGATTACGAAGTTGACATATGTGGGCACCTGGCTCGGGGCCAGCGGTTTGTTCGTGGCGGGATCGACGTACACCGGCTCGCCGCCGCCCGGCACGAATCCACTCGCGTCGGGGGTCGCCGAGACCTGGACCTGCTGATGCTCCATCCACCAGGCGTTGACGTCTCCGTCCCACGGCTTGCCGTCCATGTAAACGGTCTGGTAGAGCGAAATGTCGTTGTACCACGAGTCGGGGGTGTAGTTCGCGCTCTGTTCCAGAGATGTCTGAACCGCGAACGGGCGCAGGACGAAGTGGTTCATCCCCGCTTCCCACGAACCCCTTACGAAGAAGCAAACCACGAGCGCGACGATGAGGGCGGGCATGGTCCGACCCAGGAGAGTGCCCAGCGCGAATGTCCCCGCAAAGGCCGCGAGAGCCCAGAAGACGAGGATGGCGCCCCTGCTGACGTAGTCGATATAGGAGGCGTACACGTTCAGGTCGGGGTATTGGGCGGCTTCAAAGACATCCGCGGCCAGCCCCACCACGAGCATCAACGGCACGATCAGCAAGACCCCGGCAAGAACCTTGCTAAACAGCCAGCGTCGTCGCGATCCGGAGAGCGCCCACGACAGCGGCGCGGTGCCGGTCTCTATCTCCCGGGCCACGATCGGCGCCCCAAAGACGATCCCGACCAGGAGCGGCGCGAAGGCTAGCAACATGCGGACGAGCCCTGCGTCGGTGCCCGTCTTGATGTTGGAGAATGCCTGGGCCATGTCGTTGCAGCGCTGGGTCGCGGCGTCCAGGGGCGGTTGGCCCGGACCCACCATGTATGCGCCCTGCCAGCTCTCGAGGCACTTGAGGGGCACATTCATCGAGTTCAGCCGATAGGCCTCAATCAGTGCGGCAGCGGCCAGCCCGAGACAGACAAGCGCAATCGCGATCGTCTCGAAGCGGTGCTGCTTATACGTGAGCCAGATTCTCGTGAGCATCGTCGTCCCCCTCAGTTGAGTTGCAGGCCGATGCCCCGCCCCGCGGCGAGGTAGCCCAAGACGACGTCCTCGAGGCTGGCCGCCTCCGACGTCTCTCCGGGGCCGGAGTTGGGGGCGGAGCCCGGGTCGTCGCCCGGCGCGAGCCGCCACAGCGTCATGACGGTCTTCCCGCCCTTGCCGAGGAACGAGCCGACCGCGGTCGCGCCCGGAGGCGGCGAGTCGGCCTCGGTGAGTCGATGCGTCTGTCTGGCTTCCTCGAGCGGGCAGTCGAGCCTGACCTTGCCGCCGCCGAGAATGGCCAGCCGATCGCACGCGTCTTCCACGTCGGTGACGATATGCGACGAGAGGAGGGCGGTCGAACCGTCCGACTTGACCGCGTCGAGAAGAACCTGGATGAACTCGCGGC
This sequence comes from Chloroflexota bacterium, assembly GCA_003158875.1. Taxonomy (GTDB): domain Bacteria; phylum Chloroflexota; class Limnocylindria; order Limnocylindrales; family CSP1-4; genus Fen-1039. Next base: position 26,390 of record PMLK01000080.1, on the reverse strand, counting down.
GGGCGAGCGGATCCAGATTGGCGAGGGGTTCGTCGAGCAGCAGGATCCTGGCCCGCGTGCCCAGGGCCACGGCCAGCCCGAGCTGGGCCGCCTGCCCGCCAGAGAGTGTGTCGGCCCGCTGGTCGAGTGGGATCCCCAGTTGGTCGAGGCGGCGCCGCGCGTAGTCGGCGTCAAAGCCCGAATGAAGGCTGCGGGCCATCGACAGGTGTTCCTCAACGCTCAGGCCTCGGTAGACGGCGGGCGTCTGCGGCACGTATCCGACTCGCCGAAGGGCCTCGCTGCGGTGCTTCCATGGGTCGACACCGTCGACCTCGACGCCGCCGGCGTTCGGCCGTTCGAAGGCCATGCAAACGCGGATGAGCGTCGTCTTGCCTGCGCCATTCGGCCCAACAAGCGCGGTTACGCTGCCAGCCGGGACTGTCAGATCGACCTTGTCGAGCGCAACCTTCTTCTTGAACCGCTTGCTAAGACCGTGGGCGACCAGGGCGGCCGTGCCAATCGAAGCCCCTCCGGCGAGTGCCATTTGAACCCTCCCACTAACGCCGCCGCATCCGGCTCGATGCGTTCGCCGGAACGGTAGCACCCCGGGATGGTCGAGGCATGGCGGGAGAACCCGCCACGGGCAAGACCGACCTGTCGGCATCGAACCATTCCCGAGCGACCTGGCAGCGGCGACGACGACCTCGCGGCGGCGACGCGGCGGCGGCGGCCTCGCTCCGGCGACAGACCTCGCTCCGGCGACGACGACCTCGCGGCGGCCCGGCGACTGACCTCGCTCCGGCCACAGACCTCGCTCCGGCGACGGGCGACCTCGCACCTATTCACCACACGACTCGTATCAAGTCGCGATGCCCCTCCGGATCGGTCTGAGGCACAGCTTCACTCCGAAACACGCTCAGGTGCGGCGCCGGTACGGTCGGAGCCTGCTATCTAACCGCCCCTAACTCCGATACCGGTCACGTGGTGACTGGATGAGAGCTTCTGAGCCGCCCCGGGTCGATACCACTCACGTGGTGGCTGAATGAGAGACGCCATCCACTGCGTGCCGCGAGGAACGGTCGCGAAACGTGCGAAACGTGCGAACCGACCGCTGGCTAGCTAGCCCTTGGGTTCGACCACCACTGTCACTTCGGGCGTCATGCCGGCCAGGACCTTGATCGCGACCTTGTAGGTGCCCAGTGTCTTCAGTGGCTCGGGCAGGTCGATCTTGTGGCGGTCGACGGTGATGCCGCGCCGTGCGAGGGCTTCCGCGATCTCCTTGGCCGTGATCGAGCCGTAGAGCTTGCCGCCGTCGCCGACCTTCACACCCATGGTCAAGGTAGTGCTGCTGATACGAGTGGCCGCGATCTCCGCTTCCTCGCGCTCGCGAGCACGCTTCTCTTCGCGGCTGGCAATGTCGTGCTGCCAGGCGCGGAATGCACCGCCCGCGGCGGGAACGGCAACTTTTCGAGGGATCAGGAAGTTGCGGGCGTAGCCTTCGGCGACTTCCTTCATCTCACCGCTCTTGCCGAGCTTGTCGACGTCGGCGGTCAGGATGACCTTCACGCGAAAGATTCCTCCTATGACGGTCGGCTCAGCCGAGCGTCCGTGACCCAGGATCGAACATGTGTCTCGATCCCGGATTGCTTGACGAAACGGCCCGCAGCGTCGAACGCCTCTGGCAGCCGTCGAATGATTCTCCGCACCGGAGCCGGAGTCAGGCGGCGCACCTGATCCATGTCGCGCCGAAACGCTTCCTTGTCGATTTCGAGCTCGACGAGCTTCTCATCGAGGATCTCGGCCGGGATGCCGTCGAAGAAGACTTCGACCGCGAGGACCACGACAGCCAGGTCGTCGATCTCGCCCAGGACGGGAATGTCGTCCGGGATCAGGTCGCGGCCCAGCAGAACGTACCCGGCGGCACCCACGAGGATCGCCTTCCGGCTGGCCGGAATTCGCGAGTCCATCGCCAGCGCCCAGATGAGGCTCGCGTAAGTAGGAACTCGAGAGGCGAGTGGAACGAAGGCCAGCCACCGAAGTGAGCGCATTAGGCTTCCCTTGCGCCGCCGACTCTTCTCACACACCGAACTCGTGCCCGCCATTCTGCCGCCGCCACACCTGGCTCTCGCCGCCGGACAGCCCAATTTGCTGATGCTCTCCGGGGAATCGAGAGTCTAGCAGGCGCGACTCGAGACTACGAGAGGGGCAGGCACGTAGGCTCGACGCGTGATGCCGGCCATCTGCGGGGTGGCAGTCCCGGGAGAGGGTGGCTGGAGGCAGCGCAAGCGCCACCTCCAGCCGAGAACCTCACTGCCGGAAGTTGGACCCGGCGGCGGATATGTGCGATGCGGGAGGCCGCTCGGAGCGGTATCGGATTTCGACTATTGCGGCCTCTGCGCTGGTGATCGGCGGCCGGAACCGCCAACGTGAGATAGATAGGGATAGTCCCCGATGCCGGCCGGCGGGACCGCCTGCCGCGACGCGAAGGAGCCGCTTGGGGGATCAGCGCTAACCCAAAAGTACCCCCCAATTAGCTGCCACAAACCACTCATGGCGGTAGGATCTGACTATCCGCGAGTGCTTGGGTTAGTGGGGTTGTATGAGCGGGCGGAAACCGTCATTTGCTGGTCGCGTCCACGCGACCACCGCACGCCCCAATTTGGGCGGTAACTCGGCCTCCGACTCCGCGTCGGGGACCACGACTGAGCCGACGCGGGGAGCGCCGACACCCGGAGCGCCGACACCCGGAACGGCGGCGCCCGTACTACGCCCGTCTTCACTAGTGGGCTACATGTCCCGCCGCGATCCGATCGCCTGGGGCATCGTGGCCCTGGGCGTCTTCCTTCTGTTCTTCTTGCCCTGGTGGGCGAAGGGCCAATTCAGCACAAGCATGTCCGATCGGCTGACCGGCCTCGCCGCGGCGCCATCCGGCTTCTTGTTGATCCTGACCGTGATTCGAATGCGCCGCACAGACAAACCCGACCTTGGAACCAGGCGAGTCTGGTACGCGATCGGTTTCGCCACCGTGCTTTATGGGCTTGGCGCGCTGATCAACTTGACCGTCGGACTCATTCCGGGCCTGGGAGGCATCCCCGCCTTCGGCGTGGTCTTCGAAGTCGCGGCATACGTGGCTGTGGGACTGGGCCTGTCACTCCTGCCTAAGCTACCGGGCACTACCCGCTACGACATAGCTCTCTTCAGCCTCGACCTTGCCATAGTGGCCTGGAGCGTGGCGATGCTGCTGTGGCATCTGGTCATCTACCAGATCGCCCATGACGCGCACCAGAGCATCCTTGCGTCAATCGGCGCGGCCGTCTTTCCGACGCTCGATATCGCACTCGTCCTGACCCTGGTGGCGCTGGTGCTGAGAGGGCTCCGCCGGAGTACCACAGTCGCCCTCATCGTCGCCGCCTGTGCCCTGAGCATGGTTTTCCTGGGCGACATGGTTGCCGAGACGGAAATCCTTCGCCAGGTTTACTCAGGCGGCGGGGCTTCGGGCACGCTCTACTCCGTCGCCTGGCTGGCAATGGCTCTGGCCGCGTATTTGCAGTGGCGCGTTGCGGACGACGATCGGCAGGTAGTCGGACTCCAGGGCTACGCTCGAACGTTCCCGCTCGTGACTTACGTCGCGATGACTCTCGCCTTCGTGCTGCCGGTTATCGGAGCATGGGACGAGGTCGACAAGCTGCGACTGCACGTCCCGGCATCGGGGCTCTTGATTGGCCTGGCACTCCTGCGTCTGGCCGTGACCTCCCGACTGAATGCCAGCTTCGCGGCTGCTGAGAGGGAGAGGTTGGCGGCGGCAGTCGACCAGGCGGCTGAGGCGATTTTCACGACGGACCGCGCCGGCCACATCACCTACGTCAATCGAGCCTTCGGCCGCCTCATCGGATCTCCCACTGATGCCATAGTCGGTCGCGATCCCGCCATGTTCCGCCGGTACCTCGACGCTCAAGCTCTCGCCGAGATGACGGATGCTCTGCGTCGCGGCGAAAGCTGGGCCGGCCTCCTGACCCTGAAGCGCCCCGATGGGACATCGATCGACATCGACATGACCGTCGCACCGCTGCGTGATGCCGCCAACGCCATCGGCGGCTCCGTGGCCGTCGCGCGGGACGTCTCCCACGAAAGGGCTCTGGAACTGCAGCTCGCTCAGGCCCAGCGCATGGAGGCAGTGGGCCGTCTTGCCGGCGGCATCGCTCACGACTTCAACAACATCCTGACCGCCATCAGCGGTTTCGCCGAACTGGCCGCCGCCGAGCTTCCCGACGATCATCCGGTGGCTCCGGACATCGCCCAGATACTTCGCGCCTCGGATAGGGCGGCGGCGCTGACCCGGGCGCTGCTCGCGTTCAGCCGCCGTCAGGTCATGCAGCCCCGGCTGATCGACTTGAACGATGTTCTCAACGGGCTGACGCCCATGCTGGGACGCCTCATCGGCGAGGACGTGGATCTGGTCGTGAAGCTGGCGCCGAAGCTGGGCCTTACGATGGCCGACCGCGCCCAACTGGAACAGGTCGTCGTGAACATGGCCGTGAACGCCAGGGACGCGATGCCTTCGGGCGGGAAGCTGACCCTCACCACGTCCAACACGCACCTGGACACATCGGGGGCCCGCGCCCACGTCGGGGCCGTCGCGGGACCCTACGTTTCCCTGACCGTCGCCGACACCGGAACCGGCATGACTCCGGAAGTTCTGGAGCATGCCTTCGAGCCATTCTTTACAACCAAAGAGCGCGGCAAGGGCACCGGCCTGGGACTGTCGACGGCGATTGGGATCGTTGCCCAGAGCGGCGGCTACGTAGCCGTCAAGAGCAAGCCCAAAGCCGGCACCGTCTTCACGGTGAGTCTGCCGCGGCATCTGGGCGACTCCGTTCCGGAGGCGAGCCCGGTCGGGAGCGGCAAGGCACGCGGCGGAAGCGAAACGATCCTGGTGGCCGAGGACGAAGACGCCGTTCGGGAGTTCGTCATGCGCGTACTCGCCGGGGCCGGGTATCGGGTTTTCTCCGCGCCGCACGGCAAGGGTGCGATCGCGACGGCGGTCGATCTGCCGAAGCTGGACCTGTTGATCACAGACGTGGTGATGCCGGGTATGAGCGGTATTGAGCTGGCGACCAACCTTGCGGCGTCGCGGCCCGGATTGCCGGTCATCTACGCGTCCGGATATGCCGACGAGGGCGTTCTGGATCCGGCGATCGTCCACGACGGCCTGCCGTACCTTCGAAAGCCCTTCACCGCCGATGAACTGACCAACGCGGTGCGCGACATCCTGGATCGGCGGGCACCGAAGCCTGACGATCGGTGAAATCGCCGCGGGCTAAGACCCCTGGCAGGGATCCGGCTCACCCGGCATGAACGCCCGAACGACTAAGTCGGCCAGGGCATCGTCATCGTCACGGAAGGCCGTGCTTTCGGTCGCGGCCTTGACAACGGGAAGCAGCGCCGCCTCATCCGCGCCCGTCACGACCGCGCACCGCCCGCCCGCGAAGTCGACCCCAAACGAAGCGAACGGCGCGAGTGGCCAATCGGCGACGAGCGGTCTTTCCCCGGACGTGTCGTCGACCTCGGCCAGGACGGCGAGCCGGTCGGGGTCGTAGGGAGTGAGATTCCCCGCCCCGGAACCAAGCCACGCAACAGGATCGGCGAGGAGCTTCTTGAGCTTCTCGAACGCGGCCCACGTCCCCGCCGCGGGCTTGCTGTTCGCCGCTGGCTGCTGGTACGGGCAACTCGCCGTCAACGTTGCCGTAGAGCCGTTCACGGTCAGCACCAGATGCTCGGTCGCCGTGCCCGCCATCATCGGCGCGTCGGCCGCATGGGGGCACACCAGCGCCGCGGACTTGCCCAGGAGGCCGTCGCTCTGGGCCTCGGCGACGATGCTCGCCACGGCCGCTTTCGTGAGCGTCCGGCTCGCCGGTGGCGCGAACAGGGGCGAGTCTCCACCGGACGGGTACGGGACCGCCAGCAGCTTGCCGTCGGAGATCACCGTTGGCGCGTTGCCGAACGTGTTGACCGGCCCGATCGGAGCCACGGACCAATAACGCAGGTACAGGCCGGACGATGTGGCCGGCGTCGCGGTGGCTGCGGGCGTGGCGGCGGCCGTGGCAACCGGCGCGGTCGTGTCCGTGGCCTCGGAAGCGGCGATGGGCTGGACCGAGAACTCAGATGTCGCCGTCGCGGATGCGCTCGACGACATCGATGACTGTGGCACTCCGTCACTGGACGGCGCCGGCGACGCACTGCTGCCGCAGCCCGCCAGCAAAGCGGCCAGCACCGCAACCAGCAACGCGACCGCCGGAGCGGCCGCAGGAGCGGCCCCGGCAAATCCCCATCGTCCTCGCATGGCTCGGACCTCCCGCTCGTGGCAACGACCGGCGCGCCACGATGAGTATGCCACCGGCATGGGCGGCCGATCGTCTTGACAATCGAACGGGCGTTCTGTACGCTCCCCCAAAGCGAAAGGGGTCGCCCGATGACCAAACACGACGCAGATCGTAAGCGCAAGATCCTAGACTTCATCGCGGCCACATTGCGGACCCGCGGCTATCCTCCGTCCGTTCGCGAAATCGCGGTCGCGGTGGACCTGGCCTCAACTTCGGCCGTTCACCACCACCTCCAGATGCTGGAGCGTGAGGGTTATCTGGAGCGCGGCGCCGCCCAGTCGCGCGCCCTGCGCCTGACGCCCACAGCGGCGTTGCGGCTCGGATTGTCGGGCGAGCTGATGCCGCAGTCCGCGGCGCCGGAAGCTCACGTCCTGCCGATCATCGGCGAGATCGCCGCCGGCGGCCCTATCGAGGCGTATCAGGACGCATCGGAGAGCATGGCGGTCCCGGACCTGCTCGCGCCGTCGGGCGATGCTTACGTGCTGCGTGTCCGCGGCGACTCGATGATCAATGCCCACATCCAGGACGGCGACTTTGTCCTGATCCGCCCCCAGCAGACGGCCCGTGACGGGGACATCGTGGTGGCCCAGGTGGAAGAGAATGCCGTGACCTTGAAGCAGTTCTTCAAAGAGCAGGGCCGGATTCGATTGCAGCCCGCCAACGACGCCTACGCGCCGATGTTCTACACCGACGTCCGCATCCAGGGCAAGTTGATCGGGGTCATCCGCAGGCTGGACTAGCCGCACCACGCGGCGCGAGTCCTGCCCGGGGCAGTTATCCCCACTGGGACCCGGCTTATCAACGAATACCGCGAGATCGCCGGCCCAGTTCGTTGGTAAGCCCATAGTCTGCGTCGCCGCCCGGCCTCACCATTGGCATGGACAAGGCCCGGCCCTGAAGGACCCCCCCCCACGTGATCGACAGACTACCGCCACAGAACATGGACGCCGAGCAGGCCGTGCTGGGCTCCATCCTGATCGACCGCGACGCCATCATCGAAGTGGCGGACTTCCTGCACGCCGAGGATTTCTACCGCCAGGCCCACGGCCGCATCTTCGGCGCCATGCTCCAGCTCTTCGAGCATCGCGAGCCGATAGACGTCGTCACCGTCGCCGAGGCCCTGGAACGCGACAACGACCTGGAGTCCGTCGGCGGCGCCGGCTACCTGGCCACGCTCGGCAACGACACTCCCACTGCGGTCCACGTGGCCCAGTACGGCCGCATCGTGGAGCGCAAGGCCGTGCTTCGCCGCCTCATCGGCGCCGCCGGCAAGATCGCCGCAATCGGCTACGAAGACGGTGCGGATGTCCAGGAGGCCATAGACCGGGCCGAGTCGGAGCTGTTCACGGTCAGCCAGCACCGTGGCGCGGACGGCTTCAGCCCCCTCAAGACGCTCCTCCACGACGCCTACGACCGGCTGGACTTCCTGCACGCCCACCGCGGCGAGATCATCGGCATCCCGTCCGGTTTCGCGGATCTGGACCAGCTGACCACCGGCTTCCAGGCGAGCGACCTTGTGGTACTGGCCGCCCGCCCCAGCGTCGGCAAGACGAGCTTCGCGCTCAACGTCGCGGAACACGCAGCCGTCAGGGAAGGCAAGACCGTAGGCGTCTTCAGCCTGGAAATGAGCAAGGAGCAGCTCGTCCTGCGCCTGCTGTCCAGCGTGGCCACGATCGACTCGCAGCGGCTCCGTTCCGGCTTCCTGGAGGAGCTGGACTTCGCCCGGATCGCGCCGGCCCTGCAGCAGCTCTCGGACGCGCCCATCTTCATAGACGACACGCCCAGCATCAGCACCATGGAGCTGCGGACCAAGGCCCGCCGGCTCCAGGCGGAACGCGGCCTGGACCTGCTCATCGTGGACTATCTGCAGCTCATGCAGGGCAGCAGCTCAAACCGCGACGCCAACCGCGTCCAGGAGGTCAGCGAAATCAGCCGCGGACTCAAGGGCCTGGCCCGCGAGCTGAAGGTGCCGGTTGTGGCGCTGTCGCAGCTCTCGCGCCAGCCGGAGATGCGCGAGTCGCGCGAGCCCAGACTGTCCGACCTGCGCGAGTCGGGCGCCATCGAGCAGGACGCGGACCTGGTCCTCTTCCTGTGGCGCGAGAAGGAGAAGGCGGGCGAAGAAGGCGATTCGGACGGCGAGGTCATCAACCTGCGCCTGGCCAAGCACCGCAACGGCCCCACGGGCGAGGTGAAGCTCTGGTTCAAGAAGAGCCAGACTCGCTTCCAGAGCTACGCCGGGGAGCGATACGCCGAGGCGGTCTAGACTGCGACGGATCGGGCGGCTCGGTCCGCCGAAAGATGGAGGAGTCAGATGGGCGTGATCATCGTCCGCGAGATGGTCGGCACCAGCTCTCACTCGTGGAGCGACGCCGCCCGCCAGGCCGTGGCCCTGGCCAGCAAGACCGTCCGCAATATCAAGACGGTGGAAGTGGTCCAGTCCACAGCCGTCGTAGAGGGCGGAGAGATCGTGGAGTACAGAGTCCAGCTCAAGCTCTGCTTCGAATACGAAGAGGGTCCGGCCGACCGCTGAACCCAGGCTTGCGTGAGCCTGAACGTAGGCCACGTCCCGATAAGCCGCGGATAATCGCGCTTCGCGATCATCCCGCGCATGCAAACGTCCGCCTCGCATTCAGTTGACATCCGAGGGCTCGACTTCCTATCCTTCGCCCCGCCCACTCGGGACGGGCAGAGGTGGAAGTTGGAGGGGTCTGGCGTGCCCGTTGAGCCCGCTGACGGCGATAACTTGGACACCGAGACGACATGCTTGCGGCAGCGTTTTCCGCTGCGTCTTGGCAAGATTCAGCGCCCCGCACTCCCTGCCGAAACGCTGCCCAGGGAACGCCTGCTCAACTGGCTCGGCTCCAAATCAGAGAAGCGAGTTGTCTATGTCATCGCCGAAGCCGGGTTCGGCAAGACCACTCTCGTAGCGGACTACCTGCGTCGGTCAAGGCTGCGGACCTTCTGGTATCGGCTGGATGAGGAAGACACGGACGGTTTGGCCTTCCTCCGCTACTTCGTTGCGGCGTGCCGGTCTGTCGATCCCGGCGTCTTCAACCGCTCCAACGCGTTGCTGTCGGACGACTCCCTGGAATCGGTCGATCAGGCTACCGTGCTGGAGACGGTTACCAGCGACCTTGGGGCGTTGGGAAGTACGCCGTCGGTGCTCGTTCTGGACGACTTCTACGCCGCGGCATCGGGCGAAGCCGTGTGCGAAGTGCTAGAGCACCTCATCGAGGCCCTTCCAGCCGGTGTCCAGACCATCGTTATCAGCCGGCGACGACCGGACCTGGCGGTGGCGGCTCTCCGCGCTCATGGCCAGCTGGCGGAGCTGGAACGCGAAGAACTGAGGTTTGAAGAACTCGAAACGGGCCGACTCTTCCGCGACTTCTACCACCAACCGCTCGATGCGGGCGTCCTCCACGACCTGCAGGAACGCACGGATGGATGGGTAGCGTCGCTCCAACTCGTCAGGACTGCCGTCGAGGGTCGCTCGCCGCGGCAGGTCCGCAATTTCGTCAATTCGCTTTCCGGAGCCGAAGGGAACCTGTACGACTATCTGGCGGAAGAAGTCGTTGGGGAACTGGACCCGGCACTGCGCGACTTCCTGGTTCGAAGCGCGATTCTGGAAGACCTCGAGCCTGAGATGGCCTCGATAGCCGCGTCGGTCTCGACCAAGCAAGCTCGACATCTTCTGCTCGACGCGGAGCGCTTCGGATTGGCCTCCAGGGGCGCCGACGAGAGAAGTACCTGGCGCTCGCATCCGCTGGTCCGCGAATTTCTGCTCTCACACCTGGAAGCGGAGATCGGCGGCGACGGGATCGCCGAGATGCACCGACGCCTCGCGGCTGTGTCGGAATCCGTGTCCTGGCGTCTCGCCGCGCGCCACTGGGCCGCGGCCGGAGATTCCGCCGACGTGCGGCGTGTGGTGGCCGCGGCAACGCCGACGATCGTGGGTACAGGCGACCTCGCCGTCGCGCACCAGTTCATGACCACGTTCCCGGATCCCGAGCCGAATCCCTGGTTCGACATCATTCATGTCCGTCAGATGGAGGCCATAGGCAACTATTCCGAAGCTCACGCGGGGGCTCGGCGGCTCGCGAACCTGATTTCGGGCGCTCAGCCCTCCGACCCGCAGTTGGCCTCCTCGATCGCGCTGGCGGTGCTTCACATCGCGTTCGTGATGGAGGACGAGCGCCTGCGGTCGCTCGCACTCGCTTCGCTCGTCAACAGCGAGGATCGGGAGCAAGCGTCAATAGCCGAGGCGACCAGAGCGCTCTACGAGGCCACCGAGGACGGGAGCCTGAACCGTCTCCGGGCGCTACTGCTGGATGCGGCACAGATCAATCGCCAGCGGGGGCACAAGAGATACGAGGGCATCTCCCTGCTCAATCTTGTGAACGTTGAACTCCAAAGCGACGATCCGGAGGAAGCCGTCCGCGTGGGAAGGGACTCGGTACGCATCCTTGCGGCATGCCAGCACGGCCCGGAAGTCTCGGGCGCCCGCATCAACACGGCGATGGGCCTGGCTCGTTTGGGTCAGTGGGCTGAGGCCCAGGCGCTCACCGAGCGGGCGATCGAACCAAACCCACACGTGTTTCCGGGGCTCTACGGCGATGCGGCGGAGATGGAAGCCAGGTATGGGGACCCGAAGAGGGCTCGCTGGCTGCTGGAACAAGGTTTCGATGAAACCGAGCGAGAGGTGGGAGATGCGGAATGTCGCTGTGCAGCCGCTCGTATCGCCTTGATCGAAGGACTTCCTGACCGGGCGCATGACCTTCTCGGACAGGTCTTGAGCAATTCCGTAGCACCGGGGCTGAGAAGCTACCTCCTCTCTTTCAGCGTGCAGATAACGGCGTCCGTCGACCCCGGAGGTACGCTGCTTCATGTTGAGATCGACAGGGCCATGGAGTTTGCCCGACGCCAGCAGGCTCGGCTGTCGTGGAAGAGCGCGGCCTTGACGAAGGCGCTCATCGGGCCGGCCGCAAGTTTGAGCGAGCATCTCAGAAGAGGCGGTTCGACCGACGCGGCGCTGCTTTCCATGCAGGCCGAGCTCGTGGTTCGGAGAATCGGCGACCTCAACGAGGGCGCGCTGGGTCTGGTTCGGGGCGAGGCGGCTCTGCGCCCGGTGCGCTGGCAATGGGTTCTCAGGCGAGCCCTGGACGCAGGCGCGTCCAACCAGTGTCAACTGCGCAGGATGTGCGAGCTGCTGGAGGTCGTCGGCGATGCCGACGACCTGCCTCGGCTGCGGGCGGTACGCAAGAAGAAGGCGATGAAGATGGCCGACGCCGGGCGCGCCCTTGCCCACCGTCTGGCGCCGCGGGTCTATGTGGAAGACCTCGGCAAGGTTGAGATTCGGGTTGGGAGCAAGACCATACCCGGCACCGAGATACGAAAGAAGGTCCTATCCCTGCTGTGCTTCCTCCTTAGCCGACCGAAGTTCACCGCGACGAGGGAACAGGTGCTTGAAGCGCTGTGGCCGGAAATGGACCCGGACGCCGGAGCCAACTCCCTCAACCAGTCGGCCTACTTTCTGCGGCACGTTTTCGAGCCGGCAACTGACGACGACGACAGCGCCGGTTACCTGCGCAGCCGGTCCGATTTGATCTGGTTGGACAACGAGTTGGTGGGCTGTCGCAGTCAGGACTGCGCCGGCATAATCGCGGCGATCCGTCGGGATTCAGACCCCGAGCTGGTTACACGTCTGGCCGAAAACTACTCAGGTCCATACGCCGTGGACTTCATCTATGACGAATGGGCCACGTCATTCCGCGAGATGCTGCATGCCAGCTACCTGGACCGAATCGAACGCTCGATAGTCGGCGATACCAGGGCAGGACAGTTCGAGCGAGCGCTCAACTTGGCCCAGCTCGCTATGCAGGCAGATCCAGACGCCGACCAGATAGAACTGTGCCTTCTCAGGCTGTACCGGCAAATGGGCGCCCAGGCGGCGGCCGCCGAGCAATACACCCACTACGCCACAGTCATGCGCGAGCAGATGGGGATCGAGCCTCCCCCTTTGGAGTCGATCTGAGCGACGTGATGCCCTCGAATATGGGACTGTGCGTATAGACGCTGGTACTTTTGGCCGGGTAGTGTGGCCGCAGTCCGGGACCTAACCGCACCAGACGGCACCGGACCGATGACGCGAGGATGCTTCGAGGCTCCGGCCGAATTCGGGCACTTGGGCAGGGACCTAGCCGCCAGTGCAACCCGCTTCGCGTTGGCTCGAACAGGAGAATCCCGTGTCTCCCGAGTCAATCAACCGGCCTTGGTAGCCACCATGTCGCATCGCATTCAGAAGCTGCTCGTCCTGGTCGGGGGAGCGGTACTCGTAGCGCTTGGAGCTGGAGCCAGCTACAGGCCATTCTGAGTACCTCTATCCCATAGCCGTGTGGGGAATCGCACAGCTAGATTGCCGCGGGCTAGACGAGGAGTTCACATGAGCCGGCGGCTGGGCGCCCTGATAGCGATCATGGCACTGACAAGTACTTTGCTGCTTGTCAGTGCCATCTTGTTGTTCCCAATCGGCCCTGAACTTGCTATCCCCGGGCTGCCGAGCGGTCTGCTCCTGGGTATGGTGTTTTGGATCGCCCTGTCGGCGAGCGGCTCCTCGTTGGCGGTGCGGATGCCGGGAGGCAATGTCGTTGACGTTGCCTTCGCGCCGGTTGTCGCGACCATGAGTCTGGGCGGACCATTGGCCGCCGGCCTCGTTGCCTTAGTCGGCTCCACGCAAGCACGCGAGCTTCGCCGTGACGTACCCTGGTACGGCATTGTGGCCAACAGGGCGACCATCACCGGCCCCGCCATATTCAGCGGCTGGCTGCTCAGCCTGGTTCCGGGCCGCGCCAACTTGCTTGTGGATTTCGTGGCAACGATCGGAGCTGCTGCCGTTCTGTTTTCCCTGAACACTCTCCTGACGGCTGCCTTCGTTTCCGTCCGCGGCGGGGAGTCGATGTGGAAGCTGATCCGCGCAGACGCCGGCGCCTACTCGAACATGCTCGCCCTGGCGCCCGTAGCCTGGTTGATGGCGAAGATGTACCTGTCGGCCGGGTGGTGGGCGGTGCTGCTGTTCGCGCTGCCGCTGTACACCACGCGCCTTGCCTACCAGCGCTTCGTGGAAGTCCGCGAGATGTTCACCGAGACGGTCCGGAGTCTGGCGGAGGCGGTGGACAAGCGCGACACCTTCACCAGCGGCCACAGCCAGCGCGTCCAGAAGATCGCCGTGGACATCGGCAAGGTCATGAAGGTCAGTGACAGCGAGCTCGAGGCCCTGGAGTGGGGCGGGCTGCTGCACGACATCGGCAAGATCGGCGTGCCGGATTCCGTATTGCTCAAGCAAGAGCGACTGACTCGCGACGAACGGACGAAGATGAATCTGCACCCGGTCCTCGGGGCGGAGATCATCGCCCCGGTCAAGCGGCTCGCTCCGGAGCTGCCGATAATTCGCCACCACCACGAATGGTTCAACGGCTCCGGTTATCCAGACCGGCTCGTCGCCGATGAGATCCCGCGGCTGGCGCGCATCCTGCACGTCGCCGACGCGTTCGAGGCGATGACCGCCGCCCGGCCCTACCGAATGACTCCCCTCACGTCGCAGCAGGCACTCGGGGAGCTGCGCAAGTTTGGTGGCATCCAATTCGATCCGGACGTGGTCGACGCTTTCGTGCGCACTCGCTGGGTGCGCGACGTGCCGGATCCGGGCAGACCGGAGATCCGCAACGTCCCGATGATCGGCCAGGCGGCCGGTAACATGGCCATGACCATGGCCGTGGGCAACGCACAAACCGACGACGGCATCGGCTCCGCCACGACCGGAGGCGTCGCTCCAGCTTCGCCCGCTACCGCCTGATCCATGCCCGCGTTTGGAGTTCTCCTGGGGCTTGGGCTGGGCATGCTCGCCGGCGGCAAGCTGGACAACGTCATGGGCGTTCGGCTGCGCTGGTGGCCGGCAGTCGTCCTGTCGGCCGTGGCGCTCATCGTTCTGGATGCCGAACTGTCCGCCGGAGCAATTGGGGCGGGAGTCCGGCTGTGGCTGGTCGTGGCGGCATACCTGGCACTCACCGTCCTGCTGCTGGTCAACAGATCATGCCCGGGGTTGACGGCAGCCGCACTTGGGACCGCCGCCAACGGTATTGCCATCGTCGCCAACGGCGGCTGGATGCCGGTCTGGCGGCCCAGCCTGATTGCCGCCGGCTTTGACCCGAACCTTGTCCAGTCCGGCTTCCACCGCGTCCTGGAAGGGCCCGTAGACGCGGTGTTCTTCGCCCACGGCGGCCCGCTCGTGGACATCATCCCCTTGCCCCTGCCGGTCTTCGCCGCCGTGGCTTCCGTTGGCGACGTGGTTCTCGCCGCCGGACTGGCGATGTTCGTGTTCGCGGCTCTCGTCCGGGCGCCGGCCGCGGATGTATTGGTCGGCGTCGCCGGTGCTGCGGCCGGCGCTGACGCCGTCGCCCAGACCAGGCCGGTCCACCATCTCGGGCCGCTCGGCAATCCATACGTCCGGCTCGGCACCAACGGCGCCTTCTCCGCGATGTGGCTGGCGCAGGTCATCAGTTCACTCGGCGATCGGCTGCATCAGGTGGCGCTGGTCTTCCTGGTCGCTCGTGCCACGAACAACTCGCCGCTCGCCCTCGGCCTGGTGTTCGCGGCGCTCACGATTCCCGCGACCGTTGTCGGGCCGATCGCCGGCGCGCTCGTGGACCGCTGGGATCGCAAATGGACGATGGTTGGTTCGGACCTAATCCGGGCCGGGCTCGTGGGCCTGATCCCCGTCGCGTCCGGCGTCAACGTGGCGCTCGTCGTGGTCCTGGTGTTCGCGGTCGCGGCCGTCTCGTCGTTCTTCCGCCCGGCCCGGACGGCCGCGCTGCCGCAAGTTGTTCCGGATGACGATCTGATCACGGCTAACTCCGCCATGTGGATCGCGGATACGGGTAGCGACCTCGCGGGCTACGCCCTGGGCGGACTGTTCGTCGCGTTCCTGGGATCGTCACTGGCCCTCGCATTCTGGGTCGACGGTGCGAGCTACCTGGCGTCGGCGACTCTGGTCGCGGCGGTGGTCATCCCGCCGGTCGTGCGCGCCACGGAACCCGCCACGCACGCTGGGGCGGCCTCCGACCCGACCACGACCACGGCCGCGACCACACATCGATCCGGCGTCGTCGCCTCGCTGACCTCGATCCTGGCCGAGATGGCCGAAGGCTGGCACATCCTGCGCGGCGATTCGGCCATGCTCGCGACCACCATCCAGGCCGCGGTCGCCGAGTACGGGCTGGGCGCGCTCACCGCGCTCTCTCCGTTGCTGGTGGCTTCTCTGGCCCTGGGCGGATTGGACGCCCCTGCCGCCTACGGCTTCTTCGAGATGGCCACTGGAGTCGGTCTCGTCGGCGGCGGCATTGTCCTCGGCGCTTGCGCTCAGCGGCTGCCCAAGGGCCCGGCGATCATCGCCGCCTTCACTGCGGCAGGTGCCGCGCTCATCGGACTGGGCATCACGGGCGATCTGCGCGTGGCCCTCATCCTGGCCGCTGCCGTGGGAATCGCCAACGTCACTTTCGTAGTGCCCAGCCAGACTCTCTTCCAGCAACACACCCCGAGCCATGCCCTCGGCCGCGTCGTCGCTATTCGACTGGCTCTCGTCAACGGTGTCCTGGCGCTGGCCATGGCCACGTCTGGCGGTCTCGCTCAAGCCTTCGGGACGCGGCCGGTGCTGGTTGGATGCGGCCTGCTCACCGCCATCGCCGGCCTGGCCGGACTGGCGTTCAGGTCGATTCGACGAGCGTGACGCAGCAACGCAACGCGGCAACCGGACGCGTCGGCTAAACTGCCGCTCAGTGATGCGCCCGATTCCGTCATAGCGGCGGCTCGCATCGACACAACGCCGAAATCAGGAGTGACCGACGGCAATGGCCGATCCCACCAAGGACAAAGACAGCAAGCCCCTTTACGACGCCGATCTTCCCGCGGACGAGGAAGCCGAAGAGCCGGAAGGGCTCGACGAAGCCACCGAAGCGGGCGAAGACGACGACGGGGAATTCGAGGCTGCGGCTGCCGCTCCGAGCGCGGGTCGTTTCGGCTTCGGCCGAAAGAGCGGCGGCAGCACCGACGAAGAGAAGCACCCGATCGGCTCCGTGCGCGAGTCGCACGAGCGCGTCCACATCAACGACGCGCCCTCCGCCATTTTCGCCCTGGTTTGCGCCGCAGCCCTGATCGCGGTTCTCGCGATCGCGTGGTTCGGCACCAACCTGGCGGCCCCCAACGGCCCCGAGCTCACGCCCCTCACCGTTCCCACGGCCCGGGTCGCGGCTTCGCCGGCCGCATCGGCCGCCGTGTCCACCCCGACCGTGGTCGCTTCGCCGTCGAATTAGGTCGCGGGCGCGTTCGATCGCGCCGCAAACGCCCTGTATCGCGAGCGCTATCCCGGCACGCCCGCCGATGCCCGCAGCCTGGCGGCCATCTCGTCGTATACCGTCTCGATCGAGTTCGTCATGATCTCGATACAGAACCGCTCGTGGACGAGGTCGTGGCCGCGCCTGGCCAGCGTGTCCGCCAGAGGGTGGTTGGACAGCAGCCGGACGATCGCGGCCGCCAGAGCGTCGCAGTCGCCCGGACGCACGAGCAATCCGCTCACGCCGTCCTCGACCATTTCCGGGATCCCGCCGACGTTGGACGCGACCACAGGCCGGCCCAGCGCCATGGCCTCCAGGACGCTCAACCCCTGAGCCTCCCGGTATGAGGGCAGAACGGCGATATCCAGGGCGGCGGTCACGGCCGGAACGTCCTCACGTCGACCTGTGAACACGACCCTGTCGGCGATCCCCAACGACGCGGCCTGAGCTTCGAGCGAGTTCCGCTCCGAACCCTCGCCCACGATCAGGAGACGGGCGTCGGGGTGCGAGAGCAGGACCGGCGGCCAGGCATCGACCAGGGTTCGGTGGCCCTTTTCGGCCTCCAGGCGGGCGACGACCCCAACAACCGGTGCGCCTTCCGGAATTCCGAATTCCTCACGCAAAGTGCAGCACGGCTGCTGATGGTTGTAGCGCTGCAGGTCGACGCCGTTGTAGATCAGGCTGACGGGTGCGCCGTAGCGGCCCTCCTCGCGGATCTTCCGCTCGATGGCCTTCGACACCACGATCAGTCGATCCATGAGGGGCGTCAGCTGGCGCATCGTCTGGCGATCCTCGGAGCAGCGGACGCGACTCGAATGGACGGTCGAGACGACGGCCGGCCTCTTGCAGCCCTTCTCGCCCAGGAGTAACGCGGCTCGCGTGCCCACAACTTCGGCCCGGAACATGTGGTTGTGGATCACTTCCGGCTCGAGCGGCGCCAGCAACTCCGCGAGCGCCCCGACCGCGTCCCGATCGTCCGGCTCGTCGATCACCGCGACTTCGATGCCGGCCTTCTCCAGACGGCGCACGCTGGAGCCGTGCGACAGCGACACGACGCGGACGTCGTACCGCTCCCGATCCATGCGGCTGACAAGCGAGTAGACGTGTTCCTGGGCGCCGCCGTTGGTGCCGGTGGCCATAACTTCCACGACTCGGACACGCCCGCCGGCCAGCGGCGCGCGGACCGGCATGTCGTCGCCGCAGAACTCCGCGTGATCGATGTCGTGGCCCATCGTTACCTGTTCACCTCGCCCGAAACCGTGACTCGTTGGACCAGCAGCCGCTCTATGGGCTCGTCCACGGCTCCCCATTCGTACTTGTAGGGCTCGTCGCCACGCAAGAAGTCGAGGCGTCCGCGACCGAGCCGGATGGACCGTTCGATGTAGCGCGCGACCATGACCACTCCGGGCGAGAGTTCCCGCGCGTCCGGATCGACGCCGGCGTTGTAGTAGTAGATCACCTTGCCATCGTCGAAAGTCACTCCGGCAGCGATTCTGCGACCCTCGACCGTCAAGAAGTTCAACTCCACGACCCCGACTGCGGCGCAGTCGCGGAACAAACCCTCGAAGAAGCGGCGGCTGGCGGCGCCTCCCGCCGTCGGCGGGAACAGGCCCTCGGCACCCCAGCGCTTCTGATGCAGCTCCACGAACGCGTCCAGGTCGTCGATAGGGTTGGCGGAAGGCTCCAGTACGATTCGACCAACCGCCTCGGCTCGGCGAACCTTGCGTCTGATCTCGTGTCTTTCCTTGCCGCCGAGCGTGCCCAGGTACGCCTCGAAGTCGGCGCCGGCGGCGAATGTCACGACGGGGCAGACATCCTCCTGCTCCCGCGTGACGACCCAGCCCGCCGACGGCGCCTCCCACTCGAGCGCCTTGGCGAGCGCGTCCGTGGCGAGATCTCCGGCCCGCAGCCGCCGCAAATCCACCACGTCCCAATGCGTGGCGTCTTGAGTGGCCAGGAATGCGGCGACGGCCTCGGAAACGGAGCTCAAGTCGGTCGGGGCGGCCAGGACCGTGGCGTAGTCGGCGTGATAGCTGGCCCCAAAGAAGACAGCCGTAGCGGAAGCGGGTACCGGGCGAAGCTCGCAGCCGGGGCGCTGGCGGATCGTAGTCCGCGCCGCGACGTCGCTGGGTTCCAGCTCGTGGCGATGCATGAGCGGCACGATCCCGACAATCTCATCGGCGCGCGCTGAATCCACGACCACGAGTGTCTGATCGTGAGCCGTGGAGCCGTACGCATCCCACCACGCGCTCTGAACGCAGTGTCGCGAGAAGGGAGTCGCGGCGGGCGTCCGGGCAACCAGCGAGTCCCATGTTTCGGACGGGATTGAGTCGAAGGCGCGCCGAACGGCGACGAGGCGTGCGCCGGTATCGGTGGTCATGGGCCGAGGATAGCACCACGTCCACAAGGCGCCGGCGGAGTGGTTGCCGCGCGAACGACCGCCCACGCCGTGGTACGAGCCGGGCTTCGCGGCGCCGCCGGCGACTACTCGGTGGCGGTGTTTGCCCGCACAGCCGGGAGAGAGACGAGCCGTTCCCGGCGGCCCTCCCACAACACCAACGCCAGCACGCCAAAGAACGCGAGGGGCACGCTGGCGGCCGCGGGCCAGGATGGCGCCTGACCGTCCACGAAGGCGAAGAGGGCCAGCCAGCCCACCAGCGGGATCGCCGCCGCCCACTTATGGCCGCGACTCACCAGCCACGCCACGGGCAGAAGCAGCAAAACCTCGTAGTGGTCGCGGAGCGGCGCCGACAGCAGCTGGCTCACCACGATCGTGGCCTGCAGGAAGCCGACCGGCGAGATCCAGCGCCACGCGGCAACCAAAGCGGCCACGGCCAGCACCAGGGACCCAAGTTGGACGGCCGCGGCCACCGAGTCCGATGCCCCGGCGAGATGGGCGACTGCGCCCGGGGCGTAGTTGTTGGCGAGTGACAATTGCCGGCTCAGGGCAGCCAGCAGATCGGCGTATACGGACCACGCTCCGAGCCCCGTCACGGCCGCCGTGACTGCCACCGCCGTCACGCCAACCGCCCCGGTCCACGCGACCGCCCGAAATCGCCGAGTTCCGAGAGCCCACGCTCCGAGCAAGGCCGGCTGGACCTTGACCAGCCCACCCAGCGCCGCCACTGTCCCGACGACCCAGGGCCGGTCCAGCCATCGCCACGCGGCTGCGAACCCGAGGAACAGCAACGGCTCAACCTGGCCCAGCTTCACGGCGTAGAGCAGCGGCCAGTCGATTGCGGCGACGGCCACCACGGTCCAGCGGACGTCGCGCCCTACCGGCAACAGCGCCACTCCGGCAAGGAAGCAGGCAGTCATAGCCACGCACCACGCACCTGCCGCCACTCCCCCAAACAGCAGCCACGGAACGAGGGCGGCGGCGAAGGCCGGCGGGTAAGTGTAAGTGCCGGGGCACGTTCCGACGTTGACGGAGAAGGCGTTGTCGTAGATCGGCTTCCCGTCGACGAGATGTCTGGCCGCGGCTTCGTAGCACGAGTAGTCGTAACCGAGAGTCTTGCCGGCCGAGGAGAGGACAAGGCCGATAGTCAGGAGCAGCAGCGCCACCGAGCCCACCGGCGCGATCAAGTCCGCGAGCCGTGGCCGGGCACTTCTCACGGTCTGCGCTCAGCCTCGGGACGGGCCTCACGGTCCAACCGGCGGACGCCGACGTGGGCGAAGCGGATGCGGAACAGATCGAAGGCGACGCGCAGGGCCAGACCAAGGCGCGCATGCATGCGCGAGCCGCGCCTGTCCGACCAGACGATCGGCACCACAGCAATTCGATAGCCGCGACAACGAGCCAGGTAGATGAGGTCGACGTCGAAGACGATGCTCGTGACCTTCAAGCGGCCGAACAGATCGTGGGCGGCGGCGCGCGTGAATCCCTTGAAGCCGCATTGCGTGTCGCGGACGCCGCCGGTGACCCAGATTTGGGCACCGACCCGGAAGATCCGGCCGACAAGGCGTCTGAACGGTGGCTGCGTCGCCCGCATGTCCGACCCGTCCGGCTGAATTCTGCTGCCCAGGGCGATGTCGGCCGATTCAAGGGCCGCGACCAGTTTGATCAACTGATCAGGCGGGGTGGCCATATCCGCGTCGGCGAAGACGATCAGATCGCAATCGGAGGCGAGCATTCCCGCCCGAACCGCGGAACCCTTGCCGCCGTGGCCGATGGCCAGCAACCTCAGCGTCGGGCAGCCCGGCCTCGAAGCCACGGCGCCGGCTTCCGAAAACTCGGGCCGAGCCCGCACCAGCGCCGCGGTTCCGTCGGTGCTGCCGTCGTCGACTACCAGCACTCTTACCTCGGCCGGGAGCCCAGCTGCTTGTGGCGAGCACAGAAACGCGAAGAGCTCGTCCAACGCGGGCCCGAGGCGGCCCTCCTCGTTGTATGCGGGCAGAACGACGCACAGGCTGGAAACCATGAGCGGGAGTGTAGGGCACCGTCGGTGGTGTCGGAGCGCGTCCGGTCAGGCGGGCCCTGGTCCCACTCCACCGGCCGGACCGATAGGTCGTTCGTACCAGTCAGGTGAGACCGGCCTGGATGCTACGCTCTCGTGCCGTGCGCATCCCATTCGGACTCTTCGCGCTGGCCCTGTTGGTCCGGGGTCTCGTATTCGGGCTGCACCCCGATGCCGCCTACCCCGACTCGTACTACTACGTCGAAGTTGCGCGGGCGCTCCAGGCCGGACACGGCTTCAACATCGACTTCATATGGTCGTTCGTCGACGTCGGCGGCCGGATTCCGGCCCACCCCATGCTTCCGATTCCGAGCAACGCTCATTGGATGCCGCTGGCCGCGATACTCCAGCTGCCGACGATGTGGCTGCTGGGACCCACGGCCCTCGCCTCGGCGATCCCGTTCATCGTCATCGGATCGCTGGCCGCGCCGCTGACGTGGCTGCTGGCCCGCGAGATCGGTTGCTCGTCCCGCGTGGCTCTGGCCGCAGGCATCGCCGTGGCCGTGCCCGCTGCCGCGACTCTCTTCATGGCCCAACCGGACACCCTTTCCATCTTCCAGCCACTCGGCACTGCGGCGTTATGGTTGGCCGCGCGCGGGCTCAGGGGCAAGCGTTGGTCGTTCGCCCTGGCCGGTTTGCTGGTTGGCCTCGCCACCCTGACGCGGAACGACGGGGTCCTGCTTGGCGGGGCCGTGGGGCTGGCATTCTGCTGGGACCGCTGGCGGACGTGGCGATCGAAGGGAACGCGCCACCCGGCCATACCGTGGCGTTACGCAGTCGCCTGCTTCGGTCTGTTCCTACTCGCCGTCGGGCCGTGGTATCTGCGCCAGCTGGCGGTATTCGGCAGCATCTCGCCGTCATCTACTTCGGGCCGAATCCTGTTCATTCAGACTTACGAGCAGCTCGACAGCGTAACCAGCGACACGTCGCTGTCCGGCTTCTTGAGCCAGGGCATCGGGCCGCTGCTCCAGAGCCGCGTCCTGGGGCTCGTCTCGGCCCTGCAGATCTACTTCGTGATCGCCATCCCGATCGTGCTCGCCCCTTTCGCCCTGATCGGCGGCTGGGCTCGGCGGCGCTCCGTGGACTTTGGACCGTTCTTCGTATACGCCATCCTCCTGTTCGCCGCATCGGGCTTGCTCTTCGCCGTGCACGTCCCTTACGGGACGTTCCTTCATTCGGCCGTGGCCATGGTTCCGTTCACATTCATCCTGGTGTTCGAAGGGACCGTGATCGCCGCTCGCTGGGCCGCTCGCCATCGGCCGACCTGGACGGAGGATGGCGCCACTCGCCTGTTTCTGGTGTCGGCGCTGGCCGCCGTCGCGATCAACGCCGCTGCCTTCACCGCGATGGGAATACCGTCGTGGAATGCCGATCGGGACAACATGCTGGCCGCCGGTTACGCCCTGGACCTTGCGGCGGCCCCCGCGTCGGATCTCGTGCTCAGCGCCGATCCGGGCGGCATCGAGTACTTCACCGGGCACGGCGGCGTGGTCACGCCCAACGACTCGCTCGAGGTGATCGGCGAAGTGGCCGCCGACTACGACATCCGCTGGCTCGTCATTGAGCGGGCCCACATCGTGACGCCACTTATCCCCGTCCTCGAGGGTCAGGTCCGGCCGGTCTGGCTCGGCGCACCGATGTACGTCATTCCATACACGGGGCCAAGATCCGGCGACGCGGCCTCCGACAACGCCCCAACCCTGGCGGTCTATCCAGTCTGCACCCGGCCCGGCGACACGCGCTGCGGCTCCCCGACCGGTCCGGCGATCGCGGGCGGCGCAACTCTGGGCGGCGCAACTCTGGGCGGCCGAGCGCCATGAGCCGCCGCGAAGCCTGGCTCAGCGCCGCTGCAGTCTTCGCGATCGCACTCGCGATCAGGATCGCCGCCGCGGCCGCGGTGGCATTCCCCGTTCCGGAAGACACCGCGTACTACGCCGGAGTCGCGCGCAACCTGGCAGAGGGGCGCGGGCTCATCTCCGACGCGTTGTGGAGCTACCAGACCCAGCCGCTGATCGTGCCCCGCGCCGCGTTCGAAATCTGGATGCCGCTGCCGTCGTTGCTCGAGGCAATCCCCGTGGCGCTTGCGGGAGCGGGCAACTGGTTCCGAGCCGCCCAGCTCGTGTCCGTCGTGGCGAGTTCGCTCGTGGCGGTTATGGCGTGGCGCGTCGCGGCCGACGTGGCTGCGGAAATGCGATTGCCCGTGGGACGGGCCCGAACCATGGCCGTGGGATCTGGGTTGCTGGCGGCGTCGCTGGGGCCGCTGGTCGTGTTCGGAGCTCTGCCCGATTCCACGGCCCTGTTCACGGCCCTATCGCTGGCGGCGTGCTTGCTCATGACTCGCCTCGCGGCTGCGGAGACCGCGCCCCGGAATTCCCCGAAGACCGCACCGCAGGCTCCCCCGGCAGCCACCTCCGCGCCCTCTCGCAGGGTCGACCGCCGTCTCATCGCCCTGGGTTTGCTGCTCGGCTGTGCGGCCCTGACTCGCAGCGAGGCCATCTGGCTGGCCCTATCGTGGGGCGGCGTCGCCTGGTTCTGGACGCAGGGCAGCCGGCGACGCCGACTCGCGTTGATCGCCATTCCGGCCGCTATCGCCATCGCCGTCGTGGTCCCGTGGCTCGTCCGCGACTGGCTGGCATTCGGAACGCCACTGCCCGGTCAATCGATCGGCAACGCTTTCTTCATTCGCTACACCGACGTGTTCGCCTACCAGGACAGCCCGTCGCTCGGCCGCTTCCTCGGTCAGGGGCCCGCGACTCTCGCCGGCGTATACGGGCTTGGCCTGGCCCACGACTTCCTCGCGGTCCTGGCAGTTCCCGCGTTTCCGGTCGTCCCGATCGCCCTGCTGGCACTCCCGTGGGCGTCACGCCGCCGCGCACTGCGGCCACTGCTGCTCGTCTCCGCGACTACGTTCGTCGTGACGAGTCTGGCCTTTCCGGTCGCCACCCTATCGGGAACCTACCTCCACGCCGCCGGTAGCGGGTTGGTGCTCGCGGTCGTCTGCTGTGTCGCCGCCCTCGACCAACTCGTCGTCCGAATCGGCCGGATCCGTCACTGGACCAGACCCGTGGCCTGGCTCGGTCCCGCTCTCGCGCTCGCGTCGACGGTGCCGCTGTGCTTCGTTTCAGTGACGGAAATTGCGCATCAGGCGACCGACACGTCCGCCCGATACGCGGCCCTTCCCGCCGCAATGGCCCGGGCGGGTGTGCCTCTGGACGACTCGGCGCCGGTCATCACCGATGCCCCGATCTGGCTGGCCGAGTCCGCACACGTCCGGACCCTCGCCTTGCCCGACGAGTCGCCGGCATCGGTTCTCAACCTCGCCGACAGGTTCGGGGCGAAGCTGCTTGTCGTAGGCGACGAAGCGAATCGCGATTGGCCCGGGGTCCTGAGTCGTGGCGGAGCGGCGGCTGAATGCTTCCGCGAAGTGCCCCTCAGCGATGCGTCGAGCGCAAAACCCCAGAAAGACTCACCCCTGGCATCGATTCACGTGTTTAGGATCGGTTGCCCATGAGAGAGGCCTCGTATACTCCGAACGGTATGGACCCTGCACGAGGCGCCGCAGAATCGCGCGATTCACGCTTCGACGAGCTATACGCCGAAGCGAAATCGACGCTGGGATACGGCGCCAACAACCTTCGCTCAGTCACCGAGAGATACCGCGAGGCTTATCGCGACACTCTCGGTCGGTGGCACCGCCTGCGCGACGAACTGGAAGTCGCCGATCGCGCTCCGCTATTGAGTAGCGAAGACGGAGACCCAGCGGCCGCGGCCGAAGCCGGAGCCGACGACGCGCGCCACAAAGCCCTGCGGACCGAGGTGGAGCGGCTGACTTCCGACCTGGGCCATCATCAGCAGGAACTCTCCAAGCTCGAGCTGTCCGTTCGGAGCATGGAAAACGCCTGGCTGTTCCTGGAACGCGGCGACGCCAGCCTCATCGCCAACGCCGGACTGGCCACGGACATGCAGATGCGCGTCGTCCAGGCCCAGGAGGCCGAGCGCTCGCGCCTCGCCCAGGAAGTACACGACGGGCCGGCCCAGGCTCTCTCCAACGCCATCTTCCAGGTCGAATACATCGAGCGGGTCCTGGGCGAGGACGTCAGAATGGCCGCCAGCGAGCTGCATTTCCTGCGTGAGATCCTGCGGCGCGAACTGGGTGAGGTCCGAACATTCATCAGCCAGCTGAGGCCGCCGCTGCTCGACGAGCTGGGGTTGGATGGCTCCATCGTCGACGCCGTCGAGAGCATGTCGGCTCTGGCAGGCGCCACCGTTCAGACGGATTTGACCGCTTCGGCGGAGGGGCTGAACCCGACACAGCAGACCGCCGTATTGCGAATCGTGCAAGAAGCGCTCCAGAACGTCCGCAAGCATGCCGCCGCAAGTCGTACTGTCGTATCTACGCGACTCGAGTCGTCAACATGGATCATGGAGGTCACGGATGACGGCCGCGGTTTCGAGGTTGGCGCGGTTGCCGCCAGAGGACGGCGGAACTTCGGTCTTCAGTTCATGCGAGAACGAGCTGAGCTCGTAGGAGCGCAGTTCGAGGTACGGTCCCGACCTGGCGGCGGAACGGTCGTCAGCTTGTCGATTCCAGTGGGAGAGGAGAACGAATGAGTTCGATCGACTACGCCGGACCGGAACGCCGCCGGCCGGGGCCGGGTGGCCGCCCCGGAGAAAAGACCACGATCCTTCTCGTGGACGACCACGCGCTGTTCCGAGTGGGCATGCGCAACATCCTGGAACAGGAGAGCAGTTTCGAGATCATCGGCGAGGCCGATGACACCCGAAGCGCCTTCGACCTGTCGGTCCAGCTATCGCCCGACATCATCCTGATGGACCTCTCGTTGCCCGCCCCGGGCGGCATCGAGACCACGCAACGAATCAAGCGCGAACTGCCGTCGGCGGGGATCATCGTGCTTGCGGTCAACGAGGACGAGGACGCGCTCTTCGACGCCATCAAAGCCGGAGCCGCAGCCTTCATCCTGAAGGACGTCAACCCGCAGGACCTCGTCACCATCATCCTCCGGGTCGCGGGTGGCGAATACCTGATCAACGACAAGGTCTTTGCCAAGCCGGCAGTGGCCAGCCGCGTTCTCAAGGAATTCCGCGAACTGGCGATCTACGGCCAGGAGGCGGCTCCGATCTTCGCCCCGCTGTCGCCTCGCGAAGTCGAAATCCTGGACAACATCGCCCAG